>DAOUCT010000001.1:0-8764 GCA_034432055.1 Dehalococcoidia bacterium
GAATGGCTCGAGGAGTACTTTGAGCCATTCTTTGAGCGCGAAAGCCCTGAGTGGGACTGGATGAGCGAACAGGCTCGAAAACTCGGTCTCGGGGATATGGGATGAAAAACACGGAGATCGCTAAAGTCTTCCAGGACATGGCAGACCTGCTGGAACTTAAAGGGGAGAACCCTTTTAAGATCCGCGCTTACCAGCGCGCCGCCAGAGCTATCGAGCATTTGCCTAAAGAGCTGGAAATAGCGGTCGAGGAGGGGGAAGACCTGCAGGCTATCCCCGGCGTCGGCGAGGCAATCGCTAAGAAAATCACTGAACTGGTCACTACAGGTAAGTTGCGAGTCTATGAAGAATTGAAAGCGGAATTCCCCGAAGGTATAACCGCTCTACTGGAAATTCCGGGCATCGGTCCCAAAACAGCTAAAAAGCTCTCAACCGAACTGGGAATAAAATCGGTCGACGAGCTGGAACAGGCAATAAAAGACGGGCGGGTGGCTAAACTCTTCCGCCTCGGCGAGAAGACCGCCGACAACATCCTGCAACAAATTCAGGCACTGCGCCGCAAAGACCAGCGCATCCCCATCGGCGAGGCTCTGCCCGTGGTTGATGAGGTGCTAAACGCTTTACGCACCATCCCCGGCGTGAAGAACCTCACCACCGCCGGCAGCCTGCGCCGCTTCAGAGAAACGGTGGGAGATATCGACCTCATGGGCACTGCCGATAACCCTGAAGAGGTCATCAAGGCTTTCGTATCCTTGCCCCAGGTCCGACAGGTGCTGGCACAGGGTCCTACCAAAGCCAGCGTCATCCTCCCCGGCGGGCTTCAGGCTGACTTGAGAATGGTGGAGCACGATTCCTTCGGTTCCCTCCTCCAGTACTTCACCGGCAGCAAGCAACATAATATCGCCCTGCGCACCAAGGAGCAGAAGAAGGGGCTGAAGCTAAGCGAATACGGGATAACCGACCTTTCCACTAATAAGCTGGAGAAATTTGCCACCGAGGAGGAGTTCTACCACCGCCTTGGCTTGCAGTATATTCCACCGGAACTGAGGGAGGACCAAGGAGAAATCGAGCTTGCCGAAAAGGGCACTCTGCCCCGACTTATTGAACTGTCCGACATCAAGGGCGATTTCCATGTGCACACCAAATGGAGCGATGGACACGACTCCATGGAGGATATGGTCAAGGCAGCGAGGGCGCTGGGCTATAAGTACATCGCCGTCACCGACCACTCAGTGGGCAGGGGCATAGCCAAAGGACTTAACGAGGAGCGCTTAAGGCAGCAGATAGAAGAGATAAAGCAACTGAACCAGAAGCTAGGAGACTTCCGCATCCTCACCGGCATAGAGGTGGATATCCGGGCAGACGGCACCATAGACTTGCCCGATGCCCTGCTTTCCGAACTGGATGTGGTTATCGCTGCCATCCATTCCGCAATGACCCAGAGCGAGGAACAGATAACCAGGCGCCTGATAAATGCCATCGAGAACCCCCATGTGGATATAATCGCCCACCCCACCTGTCGCCTCATCGGCGAACGAGAACCAGCCGCCGTGGATATGGAAGCAGTGTTTAAAGCAGCAGTCATAAATAACAAGGCTCTGGAGATAAACGCCATGCCCGACCGCCTTGACTTGAAAGATACCCACATATACCGGGCACGGGAGCTGGGCATTAAGTTAGCCATCGGCACCGATGCCCATAGCACTGCACAGCTTGGTTTCATGCGCTTCGGCGTCGGCATCGCCCGCCGTGGCTGGTGCCAGGCAAAAGACGTGCTCAACACCAGACCTCTCGAAGAGGTGCTGGCTTTCCTGCGCCATTGATGAATTGAGGTGATACAGGAGACCCCAAAGAACGAGGCTGATGCAAAAGCCATCGAACATCTAAAGCGCTCGGTGGCAGAAGGCAAACACTGGTATATCGCCCTCCTCGAAGCTATAAAGTTGTGGAAAAGCTCCGAAGAGGAGTACGAGGGACGCCATTACCGCTATCTTATCGCCGGTGAAGCTTTTGACTGGCTGTTGCTAGCAGAGCGTCTCCTTGAAGAAATCGGTGACCAAGTCCCTGAGCAGGAAAAAATCAACCTCCTCTTCTTTGACCAGCCGCCGCTTGAACTCAAACATGAGGAATTTAAGGAGCTTATCGGACCAGCCAAATACCGTGCCTATCTAAACTACCTTTACGGCATCCTCGTTGAGGAGGCACTGCTGAGAGCAGCAGTGGAAGAAGTCCGCAAGGAGCAATCAGCACTGGGCTTCACCAACGAGAATGAGGTGCTGGACAGGGCTTTCCGCAGGACTTACGGTGCCAGCCGTGACGCCTTGCTCAGCACTTTCAGGAGAGAAAAGCATATCCGAAAACGCAATTCCCTCACCCTCGACGAATTCAGGGAATTTACCTACTGGCTGTTCAAATACCGTGTCAGCAGGGCTGATAAGTCACGGGTCGCCAGCGATACCAGAAAGGCACTGCTGAGGATACAGCGGGACATGAAAGCCAAAGGACTCAAGCCATTCAAGGTCTGAGCTGTTCCAGTTCCTGCTCCAGCCTTCCCAGCTTGTCCTGATAAACCTGCAATTTCTGCTTCTCTTTGTCCACCACCACAGCCGGCGCTCTGGCGAGAAATGCCTCGTCCTTCAACCGCCCTTCAAGGCGGGCAATTTCACCCCGCACCACCTCCATCTCTTTCTCCAGACGCTGCCGCTCAGCCACCACATCCACCATGCCCTCCCAGGGCAGGACAACCTCCACCTCCTTGAGCACCATAACCAGCCCCTTTTCTTTTCCTTTCCGCCTCTCCTGTCGGCTCAGGACTGCCAAAGGCTTCGCCCTAGCCAGCACTTCTATAGCCTTAGACTGAGAGGCAACGGCTGGCTTGAGTTCATCGGCATAGACCCGTGCCCCTATCCATTTACCTGCTGGCACTTTATGCTCAGCCCGCGCATTGCGTATTGAGCGGACGATTTCTATGACCGTCCCCATCACCCGCTCAGCCTCGTGGTCAATAGCCTTTCTGTAAGCTGTGGGGTAATCAGACACCATTATCGAAGGAGCAGTTAATATCCCTTTGGGTAACCGCGCCTTCAAGCTCTGCCATAGCTCTTCAGTTACGAAAGGCATAAATGGGTGCAAAAGACGCAAGACTGTCTCCAGCACCAGAGCCAGGAATGGGAGGGGTGAGGAGTTGGGGTGAGACAGGCGTATCTTGGCTATCTCGATGTACCAGTCACAAAACTCGCCCCAGAAGAAATCATGAATGTGGCGCTCCGCCTCACCGAACTGGTAGTCGGAGAGAAGTTCGTCCACTTCGAGAATGAGGCGCTGGAGCCGACTTAGAATCCAGCGGTCCTCCACATGGCTGGCAGACGCCTTAGCCAGAGCCCGCCATATGTCGACGCCCTGCACCCTTGCCAGCAACGCCAGGTCAGACAGGACACCGTTAGCCTTCGTTGGCTCCGCATCGAGACTGCTGAAGACAAAACGCGCCGCATTCCACAGCTTGTTAGCAAAATTGCGTCCGGCTTCAAGCCGGTCCCTGCCCAGATTCACATCATTGCCCGGTGCCGTACCCACTGTAACAGCAAAGCGCAGGGCATCGGTACCATACCGGTCAACGAGTTCGGTGGGGTTGAGCACATTGCCACGCATCTTGCTCATCTTCTCGCCTTTCTCATCGCGGATAAGCCCGTGGAGAAAAACGACCTTGAAGGGGACCTTGCCAGTGTCCTCCAGCCCCATCATGATCATCCGCGCCACCCAGAAAAACAGGATGTCATACCCCGTCTCCATAACTGTGGTGGGATAGAAATAACGAAAGTCTTCGGTATCATCTGGCCAGCCCAGCGTGGAATGCGTCCACAGGGCAGAACTGAACCAGGTATCAAGCACATCCGGGTCTTGAGAGATCTCCGCCGAGCCACAGTGCTGGCAATTTGTGGGCTCGTCCACACAGACGGTCAAGCCATCACATTTATGGCAGTACCACACCGGGATACGGTGCCCCCACCATAGTTGCCTGCTGATGCACCAGTCACGGATATTTTCCATCCAGTTAAGGTAGACTCTGGTGAAACGCTCGGGGATAATTACTATCTGCCCTTCAGTAACTGCCCTTATCGCCGGCCCAGCCAGCGGCGCCACGCGGACAAACCACTGTTTGCTGACCAGTGGCTCGACCATCGTCTGACAGCGGTCGCAATGCCCCACAGAATGCGAGTATGGCTCTATTTTCTCCAGCAGTCCGGCTTTTTCAAAATCTGCCACCACCTTCTTCCGGCACGCGAAACGGTCGAGTCCAGCGTAGGGTCCGGCTCCCTCATTCATGGTGGCATCAGGGTTCATCACATTCACCAGCGGTAGCCCTTGTCTCTCCGATATCTCAAAGTCCACGGGGTCATGGGCTGGCGTTATCTTCACCGCACCGGTGCCAAAAGACGGGTCAACAGCCGCATCGGTAATTATCGGAATCGCTCTGTTGATGACCGGTAATATTACCTTCTTTCCGACCACCGCTCTGAAACGCTCGTCATCCGGGTTCACCGCTACCGCAGTGTCGCCGAGGTATGTCTCGGGGCGAGTGGTCGCCACAGTGATAAAACCGCCACCATCTGCAAACGGGTAGCGCATGTAATAGAGGTTGCCGGTAATGTCTTTATGCTGCACCTCAAGGTCAGAAAGTGCGGTAAGACACCGGGGGCACCAGTTTATCAGCCGCTCACCGCGGTAGACCAGACCCTTATTGTAAAGGCGAACGAAGGCAGTGCGCACCGCCCGGCTGGGTCCTTCATCGAGGGTAAAACGCTCACGCGTCCAGTCACAGGATGCCCCTAAACGCTGGTGCTGGTAAGTAATGGCGCTGCGCGACTTTTTCACCCACTCCCAGACATACTCTAGAAACTTTTCCCTCCCCAGTTTATGGCGCTCGAGTCCCTCCTGGGCAAGTTTCTGTTCCACCACCACCTGAGTGGCGATGCCAGCATGGTCAACGCCGGGCAGCCACAGTGTTGGTTCGCCTTTCATCCTGTGCCACCTGACCATGATATCTTCCAGGGTCGCTGTCAGGGCATGCCCCAGATGAAGTTCACCGGTGACATTGGGCGGTGGCATGATGATGACAAAGGGTTTACGCCTGCGGTCTATCTTCGGTGTGAAATAGCCCTGCTCCAGCCAGAAGCGGTACCACTTCTGTTCTACCTGCGCCGGTTCATAAGCCCTCGGTATTTCGCTCATATGCCAACTCCAAGAGAAGGTCTATTTGGATAGAAGGAAGTGCATCAGCCTAACAGTCTTACCACTTTGTCCAGGATTTTGTCCGCTACCTCTCGCTTGGGCAATGTAGGTAACTCGTCGATATTGCCCGATTTGTCGATTATCACCACCCTGTTGGTCTCAGCGCCTACAGCCGAGACATCATTGGCAACAATCAAATCGAGCTGCTTCTTCCTTAGCTTCTCTCTGGCATTAGCTACCAGGTCTTCACTTTCGGCAGCAAAACCAACTCTGAGGAAGTCCCCCTTCACGCTACCGAGTATATCAGGCGTCCTCTCCAACTCCAGAGTCAGGCTGTCTGCTTTCTCGCGCTTTATCTTGCTTTCAGCAACTTTCCTGGGACGATAGTCGGCTACTGCCGCTGCCATTATCAGCGCAGTCGCCTTCCCCACTGCTTTCTTCACCGCCTCATACATCTCCTGAGCAGTGGTCACATCCACCACTTCCACGCCAAATGGCTTGACCAGTGCTGTGGGAGCAGTCACCAGTACCACCTGAGCACCGCGGTCTCTGGCAGCCTCAGCAAGGGCATAGCCCATCTTACCTGAAGAACGGTTGGTCAGGCAGCGCACCGGGTCAAGCGGCTCCTGCGTGCCTCCGGCAGTGACCACAATGCATTTACCAGACAAATCACCACTCCTGCCCAGCACCTGAGAAATAGTCCCCAAAATCTCACTAACATCCACCAGCCGCCCTAGCCCCATCTTGCCTGAAGCCAGCCTCCCGTAACCCGGTCCAACGATGGTAAAGCCGCGTGCCTTAAGCTTAGCCAGGTTCTCCCGGGTCACCTGATTTTCGTACATATTGACATCCATAGCTGGCGCAACGACCACGGGTGCTTTTGTTGCCAGAACGGTGCAAGAGAGCATATCATCCGCCATGCCGGCAGCTATTTTGGCGATCGTGTTTGCCGTTGCCGGCGCTATGACCACCACATCAGCCGCCTCAGCCAGTGATACATGCTCTATACTGTACTCGGAAGATAGCTCAAACATCTTTGTCGCCACAGGTCGACCCGTTACGCTACGGAAGGTGAGTGGTGTGACAAACTGGGTAGCTGCCTCGGTCATGATGACATCCACTCTAGCCCCCGCTTGTGTTAGCTGGCTCGCCAGTTCCACCGCTTTATAAGCCGCTATGCTGCCTGTCACCCCGAGTACCACGACCTTGTCCTTGACCATCTCCTCATTCCCTCTCTCTATTCATTTCATAAATTAAACGCAGACCTATCAATGTGAGGTCAGGGTTCACTTCCTCAATTATCGGCGTCATCCTTGCTAGCAGTTCAGCATACCCCCCGGTAGCCACCACTTTTGCCTTACCACCGAGTTCCTCCTGAATACGCGACACTACTTCCTCAATCAGACCCGAGTAACCAAACACGATACCCGATAGCATCGCAGCCACCGTATTCCTGCCGATAGCCTTCCTGGGAATGTCCAGTTCCAATCTGGGCAAGGCAGCCGTCCTTGTAAACAGCGCCTCAGTAGCTATGGCAATCCCCGGGGCAATGGCACCACCAAGATAGTCACCTTCTTCGGAAACAGCATCAAAGGTGATGGCGGTGCCCAGGTCGATAACAATCACCGGTCCACCATAGAGTTTGTGCGCCGCCACTGCATTCACCACCCGGTCAGCCCCCACCTCCCTGGGGTTATCAAGACAGATCTTCACCCCGGTCCTTACACCGGGTTCTACAACCAGCGCCTTCGTACTGAAATAGCGCCGGCACATCTGTTCAAAGACCCCCACCAGTGGCGGCACAACGCTGCAAAACACAGCCTCGTTGATGCTGCTCGCCTTCAACCCCTGACGCTCAATCAGGTGAACGACCAGACTGCCGTATTCATCAGATGTCTGATGGACATCAGTGCCAATCCGCCAGGTCGCCTTCAATTTGTTGCCATCGAAGACCCCCACGGTAATATTGGTGTTACCTACATCAAGCGCTAGTAGCACGACAGCTAACCTCCGAGTTTAGACGCTTTCAGTCGTTTTATTATCCTGGGCAAGGCAGACAGAAGGTCACTGGCGAGCATGCCGGCATCGCCTAGCTCCCGCCTCACCATCTCTCCAGCTTCGCCGTGGAGATAAACACCGCAGGCAGCAGCATCAAAAGGCGACAGTCCTTGAGCAAGGAGCCCGGCGATTACCCCGGTGAGCACATCGCCGGTGCCAGCGGAGGCAAGCCCGGGATTGGCTACCTGGCTGACCTTCGCCCTGCCATCAGGAGCTGCCACTACAGTATAAGCCCCTTTGAGCACCACCACCTGTTGCCACTCCATAGCTTTTTGCCTCGCCACCTCCAGACGCCGCTGCTGTACATCAGCAACCGTAGTCACGCTCAAACGTGCCATTTCTCCAGGGTGTGGGGTTAGTATAGCATCCCGACTCAGCCTCTGCCACCATCCTGATACCTGCGATAGGATGTTTAGACCGTCAGCATCGATGACCAGAGCTGGCAGATGCTTGCCCTTTGCGTCCAGCAGGAGCGACTGCACAAACTTGACCACCGGCGGCTTCTGCCCCAGCCCACAACCAATAAGCAGAACACTGTAGTCCTGCAAATGTTCAGCCACCACCGACACCGCTTTCTCGCCGACAACACCGGTCTCCGCTTCAGGGAGTGGTAAATAGGTTGTCTCGGTCAGCTTCGCTGCCAGGATGGGCTGCAAGCTCTTGGGTGTCGATAGGGTCACCAGCCCTGCCCCCACTCTGGCTGCCCCCATACAGGCGAGATAGGCAGCACCTATGTAATTGATCGATCCGGCGACCACCAGCACCTTGCCAAATGTACCTTTATTGGCGTCGCGAGGGCGCTGCGGCAATACCGATTGCGCCCACTGCTCGGTTATCAATTCCGTGCTTATGCCCTCAGCTAGCTCAGAAGGAATCCCGATGTCGACTACAATAATCTTCCCCGCCCTCTCAGCACCAGGAAAGTTGTACAGCCCAACTTTGGGATAACCCAGCGTCACCGTAAGGTCGGCATAAATGCAGTTGGGGTCTACGGCGCCGGTATCGGCATCAAGTCCTGAGGGCACATCCACAGCCACGATAGGGACTCCGGGCTTCTTTGCCTTAAATTGTAACACCCTGCTCAGCACTTCCTTGAGCAGTCCCTCCAGAGCCCGGCTTCTGCCCGTCCCCAGCACCGCATCCACCACCACCTCAGAGGAACCCAGAAGGTCATCAAGATTACCCAGACCGTCGTCTTCACGGGCTCTAACCAGCGCCAGCCCCCGCTCCACGGCAAGTGCCAGGTTCCTATCCGCAGCAGGACGCTCAGCACACAGATAAAAGACCACCTCTGCCCCCCAGTCACCAAGATAGCGCCCAGCCACCAGTCCATCGCCACCATTATTCCCCGGTCCCACCAGTATCAGTACCCGTTTGCCCACCACACCACCAATCAGCTTTCGCGTCTCCTCAGCCACCGCCCGTCCGGCATTTTCCATCAATACCTCGGTGGTCAGACCAGCACTGGCACAACTACTGT
>DAOUCT010000002.1:0-161647 GCA_034432055.1 Dehalococcoidia bacterium
GTTAGCCTCTGGTGGTCAGAGCGAGGTGGAACCACCCGTTCCCATCCCGAACACGGAAGTGAAACACCTCAGCGCAGACGATACTGAGGGGGCAACTCCTTGGGAAAATATGCCATTGCCAGAGGCTTTTTGCTTTTTTATGCTTTCTTCTGTGGCTATGCTTTTGTTGTACTTTAGTTCTGAATTTTGACATGGCGTGATGAACAGCCTATAATTTAATTCGGTAGCCTTGATAGTTTAGGTAAGGTTACCAGGAAGCGAGAGCCAGGATGGCTAGTAGATTTGAGAAGTTTTCCGAAAGAGCCCGCCGTGCCTTAAGTAGAGCCCAAGAAGAAGCACAACGATTCGGGCATAATTACATAGACACGGAGCACATTTTGTTGGGTCTTGTAGCGGAAGAAGAAGGAGTCGCCAGCAGAGTGTTGACGAATTTGGGAGTGCCCCCGAACAAGATACGGGCTGCGGTAGAGTTTGTGGTGGGGCGTGGGGAGAGAACTGCCATAGGGGAAGTAGGGCTCACTCCTAGGGCGAAGAGGGTCATCGAACTTGCCGTTGATGAAGCGCGCCGCTTGAATCATAGCTATATAGGCACTGAGCATCTTTTGCTTGGCTTGTTGCGTGAGAGGGAAGGGGCGGCGGTGGGGGTCTTGGAAAGTTTCGGTATCACTTTAGAGAAAGTACAGGCTGAGATAAATACTATATTGAGTCAAGGGATAGCTCATCCTCGTGCTGCTGCACGTGGTACTGTGAGGACACCGGTGCTGGATCAGCTTGGCATAGATTTGACCAGTGCAGCTAGGTCCGGGAAACTGGACCCGATTATTGACCGAGAGAAGGAGATTGAGCGCGTTATACAAATATTAAGTCGACGTACTAAGAATAACCCTGCTCTTATCGGTGAACCCGGTGTGGGCAAGACAGCCATAGTCGAAGGTCTGGCTCATAGGATTGTGGAAGGCGATGTTCCCGAGACATTACAGGGCAAGCGCTTGGTGACTCTTGATATAGGCTCCTTAGTGGCTGGAACAAAATACCGTGGTGAGTTTGAGGAAAGGCTTAAAAAGGTCATCGAGGAGATAAAGACAGCAGGTAACTGTGTGATCTTTGTTGATGAATTGCATACGATAGTAGGCGCTGGTGCTGCCGAAGGCGCAGTGGATGCTTCGAACATTTTGAAGCCCTCTTTGTCTCGGGGTGAGATACAGTGCATTGGTGCTACTACTTTGGATGATTACCGGAAATATATTGAAAAAGATGCTGCTTTGGAGCGACGTTTCCAGCCGGTCTTAGTCGCCGAACCGACTGTGGAGCAGACTCTGGACATCCTTCGTGGTATTAAGTCACGTTACGAAGAGCACCACAAGCTCATAATCAGCGATGAGGCTTTGCAGTCGGCGGCTTCACTATCGGCAAGATATATACCTGACCGGTTTTTGCCGGACAAGGCTATTGATGTAATGGATGAAGCAGCCTCAAGAGTTCGTATCAAGCGTGGTTCAGCTCCAATAGGACTGACTGAAGCTCGCCGGGCTCTTGAAGCGGTTCGTAGGGATAAGGAAGCCGCCATCGCGGCTAAAGAGTATGAGTATGCCGCTGAATTACGAGATCGTGAGGTGCAGCTGATCGAGAAAATCAGTGCTATGGAACAGAAATGGCAGGATGAACGGGAGAAAGAGAAGCCTGTGGTAACTGCGGAGGACATTGCTGAGGTGGTGAGTATGTGGACTGGTGTCCCTGTGGTGCGTTTGACTACTGATGAGACCAGCCGACTGTTGAATATGGAAGAGGCGTTGCATCGCCGTATTATTGGTCAAGATGAGGCGATAAACATTGTATCTAGGGCCGTTCGACGGGCTAGGGCAGGTCTCAAAGACCCACGGCGTCCTATCGGCTGCTTCATGTTCTTGGGTCCTACAGGTGTTGGTAAGACTGAACTGGTGCGAGCTTTGGCAGAGTTCATGTTTGGCAGTGAAGATGCGATGGTGCGACTTGACATGTCTGAATTTATGGAGCGGCATACTGTAGCCCGATTGGTTGGGGCGCCCCCAGGATACATCGGTTATGAGGAGGGGGGACAGCTTACCGAGGCCGTGCGTCGTAAGCCCTATTGTGTGATACTTCTTGACGAGATTGAGAAAGCACATCCCGATGTTTTTAATATACTGCTGCAGATCTTTGATGATGGTCACCTCACTGACGCTAAGGGGCGGCGGGTCGACTTTCGCAATAGCGTTATAGTTATGACCAGCAATGTGGGCGCTAAGCATATAAAAGGTGTTATGAGTATCGGTTTCACAGCGAGGATGGAAGACGAGGCAAGCCGTCAGGTAGAATATGAGAAAATGAAAGAGAAAGTCCTTTCAGAGTTGAAAACTACTTTCCTACCTGAATTTTTGAACCGCATTGATGAAGTAGTCGTTTTCCACTCTCTGACCAAGGAGCACATCAGGCAGATCGTTGATTTAATGCTCAGCCAGGTGGCTAAGTCGCTTGCTGACAGGGATATGAAATTTGAAGTCACAGATGCTGCTAAGGAATTCTTGGGTGAGAAGGGGTACAACCCGACCTTTGGGGCTCGACCTTTACGCCGTGTGATTCAAAACGAGGTTGAAGATAAACTTTCAGAGGCATTGCTTAAGGGCGAGTTTAGATCGGGCGATACTGTGGTTGTTGATTATGACGGAGAAAAAATCATAATTCGAGCGGCTGCTGGGGCGTTGACAGGTGAAGCAACGCATCCGAGCTGAAATCTAAGCGTGGTTTGATTTTCCAATGCGGGGGTGGGATTCACCAGTGAATGAAATCCCATCCCCTTTGCGTTTGAAAGGTCGTGACCTTCTGAATGTGATTCCGGGGTTCCTGCATTGAATAGACCGAGGCACAAGACGGTATTTGTTTGCCAGCAGTGCGGCAAGGAAAGCCCAAAATGGATGGGGCGGTGTCCGAATTGCCAGGCGTGGAATACTTTTATCGAGACCGAGGTCATCTCTACAGTTCACGTTGCATCGGTGGTTAAGCTTGGTGAAGGTGTCCCTCAGGAGTTGTCAAATCTGGTGACTGAGGAGACGCAGCGGTTGCCTTTGCCTCTTATTGAGCTTGACCGGGTTCTGGGTGGCGGGGTGGTACCTGGCTCTCTAGTGCTCATCAGTGGCGACCCCGGTATCGGCAAATCAACCTTACTACTCCAGGTGTGTTCAGCCATAGCTAGCGGTGGCAACAGGGTAATATATGTTTCAGGGGAGGAATCAGCCCAGCAAATAAAGCTAAGAGCAGAAAGGCTGGGTATCAAGGGGGAAAGGCTGTATATACTTGCTGAGACGCGTCTTGAGGTTGTTTTCAGACGTCTGGAGGAGTTAGCTCCGGCGGTCGTTGTTGTCGATTCTATTCAGACAGTCTATGTTGAAGATGTGGTTGGTGCGCCGGGGAGTGTTGCTCAGATACGTGAATGTACTTTGAGGCTTATGCAGTGGGCAAAGCAAAGCGGAACACCTGTTTTCATCACAGGGCATGTGACAAAGGATGGAGCAATTGCTGGTCCTAGAGTACTGGAGCATATTGTGGACGCGGTACTTTATCTTGAGGGCGAGATTTTCAGTAGTTACCGGATATTGCGGAGTACAAAGAATCGCTTTGGTTCTACAAACGAAGTGGGCGTTTTTGAGATGAGCGGTAGCGGCTTGATAGAAGTGCCCAACCCTTCGGAGGTCTTTTTAGCTTCTCATTGCGACGGCGTAGTAGGCTCGGCTGTAGTGCCCACGCTTGAAGGGAGTCGCCCTTTGTTGGTGGAGATGCAGGCTTTAACGAACCCTGCCAGTTTTGGTCCCCCAAGGCGTATTGCAAATGGCGTCGATTTCAGTCGTTTACTTTTAGTTGTTGCAGTGCTTACAAGACGCGCCGGGGTTAACCTGTCCAATCAGGATGTTATAACAAATGTTATCGGTGGTCTCAGGATAAGCGAGCCAGCTGCTGACCTTGGTATCGCATTGGCTATAGCCTCTAGCTGGAAAGATGTGAAAGTTGTTCAAGGGCTTGTGGCAGTGGGTGAGATCGGGTTGAGTGGTGAACTCCGCACTGTGCCCCATCTGGAGAGACGGATTACGGAGGCTGTCAGGCTGGGCTTTAGGCGATGTTTAATTCCGATGGCTTCACCCAAGCTAGATATCGGTGGGGTGGAACTTTTGAGGGCGGGTACTTTGTCCGAGGCGCTTAGACTCGGGTTGTCCAGGTTGCCGAAGAGTAAGACAACTGAGGGTAGCTTATGACTCCGGGTGTGGGGGTGATTATTGTGGCGGCGGGGACCAGCCAGAGGCTGGGAATCGACAAGATGCTGTTACCTTTGGGGGGTAAGCCATTGGTAGCCTGGTCAGTGGATGTCTGTCAGACTTGCGATTTGGTTGACAAAGTAGTGGTTGTTCTGAATAAAAATAATTTCGATCCTGTTGCAAAGCTGGTGATCTCGAGGGGGTGGTCTAAGGTCAGGCTGTGTCTTGGTGGTGCTAGGCGTCAGGACTCTGTAAGGCAGGGGCTCAATGTGCTGGAGGAATGTCAGTGGGTAGTAATACATGACGGAGCAAGACCGTTCTTGACACCAGAATTAATCCGCTGTGGGCTCGAGGCGGCGGGAGAAACAGGAGCGGCTGTGGCGGCAGTGCCGGCTAAGGACACGATAAAACTTTCAGGTGCTGATATGGTAGTCTGTGAAACGCTGCCCCGTGACAATGTGTGGATAGTGCAAACTCCTCAAGTCTTTCGCTTTGATATAATAAGTAATGCCCATATGGTGGTAAAGGCTGATGTTACTGATGATGCAGAGCTGGTAGAACGGTTAGGCGGCAAAGTCAAATTATATATGGGGTCATACAAAAATATAAAAGTCACTACTCCGGAAGACCTTCTTTTAGTGGAGACTATAGCTAAGGAACAGCAGGACAGTGCGAGTCGGTTTAGGATATGATGTTCACCCTCTAGTTTCAGGGCGTAAGCTAGTCATCGGTGGTGTGGAGATACCGTTTGGAAAAGGGCTGGGTGGTCATAGCGATGCAGACGTTTTGGTCCATGCTATAGCTGATGCCCTGTTAGGTGCCGCGGGGTTTAGGGATATAGGAGTTCAGTTTCCGCCGCATGATCCTCAATACAAGGGCATTTCTAGCCTGGTGTTGCTTAGTGAGGTGAGCAGACTTCTCAGGGAAAACGGGATTACAGTATGCAATGTTGATGCAGTAGTTGTTGCCGAGCGCCCTAGGTTGGCAGCTTTTATCGACGAGATGCGAAGTCGGATCAGCCAAGTATTGGGTATTGCTATCTCGCAGGTTATGGTCAAGGCGACGACCACAGAGGGTTTAGGTTTTGAAGGCAAAGGTGAAGGTGTAGCTGCTTACGCTGTAGCAATGGTGGATGACAGCAAGTCGGCTTACTAAGGAGAGGATTGGCAAGTCTTTTTAAGAATATTAAGAAGGACATACAGGCGGTTTTTGAACATGACCCTGCAGCGAAGAACGTGTGGGAGGTCATTTTTGCTTACCCGGGCTTTCATGCCCGTCAGCTTCATCGTCTGGCGCATGCTTTGTGGCGCTGGCGTATTCCATTTTTCCCTCGCTTTATTTCGCATATTAACCGTTTTCTTACCGGGATCGAAATTCATCCCGGTGCCAAAATTGGAGAAGGTTTCTTCATTGACCATGGCATGGGAGTGGTCATTGGTGAGACAGCAGAGATAGGGGACAATGTTGCCTTGTATCAAGGTGTTACTTTAGGTGGTACCAGTCTCATGAAAACAAAGCGCCATCCGACTTTGGGAAACAATGTGGTTGTAGGTGCTGGTGCGAAACTCATAGGTGCCATTACTATAGGTGACAATGTCAAGGTTGGGGCGGGCTCTGTGGTGGTGACTTCGGTACCGGCTAATGCTACTGTGGTAGGTGTGCCGGGTAGGGTAGTGGAAATTCGAAATCCTGATACTGATACTGTTGAGAAATTGCCTGACCCGGTTTGGGAGAGGCTGGAAAACCTTGAGAGGCGGGTTGACGAGCTTGAGAAGAAACTGGGGGCAGTGCAATCTGACATGCATGAGAGAAAGTAGATTTTTGGAGAAGTCGTTATGAAGGTGTTTAATACCATGTCAGGAGTGAAAGAGGAATTTCGCCCTAACGGTGATACTGTCAGTATGTATGTTTGTGGCGTGACTGTATACAGTGATTGCCATATTGGTCACGCAATGAGTTATATAGCGTTTGATGTTATAAGGCGTTACCTGGAGTTTAAAGGCTATAAAGTCAGGCATGTCCAGAATTTCACTGATATAGATGACAAGATAATAAATCGAGCTCAAGAGCTGGGTGTGTCGGCGTCGGAGTTAGCTGAGCAGTACATAGCAGAATATTTCAAAGATATGGACGCTCTAAATATAAAAAGGGCTCACATTTATCCAAAAGCGACGGAGGAAATACCAAAGATAGTTGAAATCATAGATGGCTTGATAAAAAAGGGGTATGCCTACGTATCAAGAGGGAGCGTATATTTCAGAGTAAAGAGTTTTGCTGAGTACGGTAAATTGTCCCATCAAAGCCTGGATGACATGCTAGCTCGGGGTTCTATCGAAGGGGGTGAAAAGGAGTTTCCTCTCGATTTTGCTTTATGGAAGGCTGCCAAGGCTGGTGAACCGTGGTGGTCTAGTCCCTGGGGTGAAGGAAGACCTGGATGGCATATCGAATGCAGTGCAATGTCATTGAGATATCTGGGCGAAAGCATTGATATCCATGGGGGTGGGCAGGACCTTATTTTCCCGCATCATGAGAATGAAATAGCACAGTCAGAGGCTTTTACTGGGGTGACTCCCTTTGTAAGGTACTGGCTGCATAATGGTCTACTCCAGATGGGGGAGGAGAAAATGAGCAAATCGCTGGGGAACTTAATAACCGTAAAGGATGCGCTTCAGCGATATAGCTCTGACACCTTGCGGTTGTTTGTTTTGAGTTCTCATTATCGCAGTCCGTTGACCTACAGTGAGGAGGCTTTGAAAGCTGCTGATGGTGGTGTCGAGCGGCTACGACAAGCACTTAGGCACAAGGAAGAGCTTGGTGGCAGCAGTACTTTAGACGCTGACCTGTTTAGAAGAAGGTTCATAGATTGTATGGACGATGACTTCAACACCGCTCAAGCTGTTGCTGTGTTATTTGATTTGGCGAGGGATATCAATAGGGCGCGTGCAGATGGGGTCAGCGTGACTAAGGCGCAGGAGACTTTGTTGGAACTGGCTAAAATCCTGGGATTGACTTTGGAAGAGCCCAAAAAGCCCGAGATTGATGCCGAGCCTTTAATTGAATTGTTGATTGAGATACGTAGCGAACTGCGTCAAGCTAAAGAGTGGCAATTGGCTGACAAAATACGTGCCCGTCTTTTAGAGTTGGGGGTGGTACTTGAAGATACAGCTAAGCGGACTATATGGAGACATGCTCGCTAGGTTTGCCGGGGTGTTCTTGGGCTCACCGTAACCTTATCGCCTGTCCTGGCGTTTAAGACTGAAGCGGCATTGCCTCCGACAAATGAGATTTCCAAATACCCGCTACTACCTATTAAAGCCGTCAGCCCTTTACTTTGCGCGTAAAATAAGCTCAATCCTTGTATATGGTGGCTGTTGATAGATATGCTGATTTGATCGGATGGAAGGTCACTGCTCTTTATGTTGGTAATTAAGTTACCGAAGGTGTCGATATGTAATACGTAACCGGTCATGTTGCCTTCGGAGTCCCTGTAGGGTCGGGGTATAGGGAAAGTATATATCCGAGTTACCTTTTTGCCGAATTTACTTAATGGTGTTCCAAGTGAAAGGTGAGCTGCTACTGAAGCGAAAACGTCCCGCCCGTGGAATGTTGGGCTTATTGGTTGTAGCCAGAAGTGAGGATCAGTGATAGCGATTGCATTGATTGCAGGGTCGAGCTTTTGTAGTTCTAGTTTTGGAGTGGGATGGGGGGATTCTTTTACAGGTGTTGTACTTGCTTCAGCAACTATATAACTCAAAACGCCGTTATCCGGCGCCAGGAAAAAGGCTGAACGAGTTTTCATAATGATCGCTTTCCTCTGGCTGCCAACTCCAGGGTCAACCACGACTACGTGTATAGTACTGGTGGGGAAGTAATTGTAGGCGGTGCTGATTATGAAAGCCGCCTCAACAATGTTCTGAGGTTCTATTGAGTGGCAAACATCAACAATGATTGCCCTCGGGTTAATGCTCAGTATTACTCCCTTCATAGCAGCTACATAAGCATCTCTTATGCCAAAGTCGGTAGTAAGGGTTATGATCCCAGCCATATTGTGGTCTTTCCAAATATATCAGGAGCCCCGGACAACCAGGATCGAAAGTATTACGAATAGCACTGTCAGGGCTATAGTAAATTGGAACAGGCTTTTCTCTACGCCTCTACGCGTTCGGTAAACGCTGTCCGGTTGACCGAATATGCCACCGAGCCCACCACCTCTCGCTTGAAGCATGATGACTGCGACTAAAGCTGCAGCCACCAAAATCTGAGCAATAAGCAAATAAGTAGACACCTTATCCTCCTTCAAGAATTTGCAGTAAGGTTTCCCTCACAGTATTAGGATTCGCTCTGCCTCTGGTTGCTTTCATTACCTGTCCAACGAGGTAGACCAGAGCTTGTTGTTTTCCTGACTTATAGTCGGATACTGCCTGGCTATTGTTGGCTATCACCTCATTAGCCACCCTTGCTATCTCTGCGATATCGCTTATCTGACTTAAACCTTTTTGGCTGACGATTTCGCTAGCCTTCCTACCGCTGAGAAACATTTCTTCGAAAACAGCTTTGGCTGTAGATCCAGTGATAATGGCTTTGTCTATCATTTCTAATAGTTCAATCAGGTGCGCCGGGGTAACTTTGGAATCTTCGACTCTTGAGTTGGTGGCATTAAGCATCCGGCTAAAATCACCAAGTAGCCAGTTGCTTATTGCCTTGGCTTTCTTGCGGACCTCTTCATTTGCAGGGGCGGCACTCATCATGACACATTCTTCGAAATAGTCTGCCATTGCTTTGGATTCAATGAGCAGGCTAGCGTCATATATTGGTAGACCATATTGGTTGACAAACCGGTCGCGTCTGGCATCAGGCAGTTCAGGCAGGCGAGATTTTATTTCCTCTATCCATGCTTTATCGAAAATCAGCGGTGGCAAGTCAGGTTCGGGGAAATAGCGGTAGTCATGGGCGTATTCTTTACTCCTCTGGCTTACAGTAGTCCCCTTAGCCTCTACCCAGCCGCGGGTCTCTTGGAAGAGTTGCCCACCATTTTCCAAGATTTCTTGTTGTCGTTTAGCTTCGTATTCCAACGCTCGATAGACAGCTCTGAAGCTGTTCATATTTTTAACTTCTACCTTGGGCAGGTATTCGGTGCTGCCTTCAGGTCGGATGCTAATATTTGCATCGCACCTGAAGCTCCCTTCCTCCATGTTGCCTGTGGATACACCGAGGTATTGAAGGATGGAGCGTAGCTTGATGAGGTATTGTCTCGCCTCTTCTGGTGAATTTATATCTGGTTCGCTGACGATTTCCATAAGTGGCACACCAGCCCTATTCACATCGACAAGAGTATAACTTTCGCCTTCTGGATTTGTTAAATGGATCAGTTTTGCAACATCTTCTTCCAGATGCACGCGCGTGATGCCAACCCTTTTTTTCTTTTCTCCCAGTTCGATTGTTAGCCAGCCCCCTTTGCCGATAGGGGCATCATATTGGGATATCTGGTAACCTTTCATGAGATCGGGGTAGGGGTAATTTTTACGGTCAAATTTGGCATATTCGGCAATGGCACAATTGAGAGCTAGAGCAGTCATTATTGTGTATTCTACTGCCTTACGGTTGATTGTGGGCAGTACGCCTGGCATACCGAGGCATATTGGGCAAACGTGTGTATTTGGAGGAGCACTGGCATAGTCAGCACTGCAGGAACAAAACATTTTGCTTTTGGTGAGTAGCTGGGCGTGGACTTCCAGTCCGATGATAATTTCGTATTCCACAACATCGGTTAGTATATCAACATCGTGGTAACTCAGCAACAATTGCCTTTCCCCATCTCACAGACATTGCAGAAAGAGCGCTAGCTATGCCTTCTCTAGCATCCCGATGTTGATAGACATCATGTCTATTCCTTGCTATGCTATGAGGTCAGTGGCTGTTTAGTGCTTGACAGCCGCATACGAAGTTTAGAGGACTCTGGTCCATGAAAGGTCTCAAGACTAAGTTTCTGGGGCGATATTGTTGCCGCTATAGTGAACTGCCCACCACGATGGAGACAGCCAGAAGGTTAGCTAGGGAAGGGGCGCCAGAAGGGGCTGTTGTTATGGCTGATGTACAGACTGCAGGCAGAGGGCGCTTGGGCAGGTCGTGGTTTTCTCCGCTAGGAGGTTTGGCTATGTCCGTGGTATTTAAGCCTCCCCTTGATCATTTGCCCTACATGGTAATGATAGCTTCATTAGCTGTAGTCAAGGCTATTAAGAAGATAACCGGTCTGAGGTGTTCCATAAAATGGCCGAACGATGTGTTAATTGGGAACAAAAAGGTTTGTGGCATTCTTATAGAGAGCGAGATGGTATCGGAGCAGGTTAATTTCGTTATTCTGGGTATCGGGGTAAATATAAATTTTGACCCGTCGATTTTGCCCGAGATCTCAGAGATAGCTACCAGTTTGTCTCGTGAGCTTGGACGAGAAGTGGATAGAGATAAATTCACCTGCACCCTGCTCCTTGAGCTGGAAAAACTTTACTTGAAGGTTCAGGCTGGGGGCTCTAACTCTGTGTACAGAGAATGGAAGGAATACCTGGGGACCTTGGGAAAGTGGGTCACTGTTAAGAGCGGGCAGCAGGTCGACCGGGGGAAAGCTGAGGATGTCACCGAGCAGGGAAGCCTTATCTTACGGCATGCCGATGGCAGCCTTGTTGAAGTGATGGCTGGTGATGTAACGGTAGTCAAGGACTGAGACCCGCCCCCCATATCTGCGGGACGGGTCCTTTGTCCTTGTATGGATGTTTTATTTGCCGAGCCAAGGTTTAAGCAGGTCGATTGGCAGGGGGAAGACCACTGTGTTAGTCCTCTCTGTGGAGATGGTGGTTAAGGTCTGCATATAGCGGAGTTGAAGTGCAGCAGGTTCACTGGCGATGACCTTGGCTGCTTGGGCAAGTTTTTCTGCAGCCTGGAACTCTCCATCGGCGTGGACAATCTTAGCCCTTCTTTCTCTTTCAGCTTCAGCTTGGGCAGCCATAGCTCGTTGCATTGATTCGGGGAGTTCGACATCTCTGACTTCAACCATGCTGACTTTTATCCCCCAGGGTTCGGTACCCTCATCGATAAGTGCCTGGAGCCGCTCGTTGATTTTGTCGCGGTGTGCAAGCAAGTCCTCGAGTTCAGATTGCCCGACTACGTTGCGCAAGGTTGTTTGAGAAAGTAGCGAAGTAGCCCTGATATACTGCTCTACATTAAGTACAGCGTCCTCCGGTCTTACTACTCTAAAGTAGACGACAGCGTCAACCTTCACCGTCACAGTGTCCAGGGTGATGCATTCCTGGCGTGGAACATCCATAGTTACAACACGGAGATCCACCTTTACCATCCGCTCAATGAAGGGTATGAGGAAGATGAGCCCTGGACCTCTGACGCCAACATATCTGCCTAGACGGAATACCACTCCTCGTTCATATTCGTTGACAATTCTTATAGCGGCAGCAAGTATTATGATTGCGAATATGACTAGAGCGACAATGAGAACGATATTCATTTTTTCCTCCTTCTGGTTTTCTTAGTCACTATCAATTTTAATCCCTCGACCTTGGTTATTGTCACCTCTTCTCCGGGCTCTGCTTTACCCTCGTCGATTATCGCTGTCCATAGTTCGCCATCCACTAGTACTGTCCCCTTAGGCTCCAAGTACGTTTTAGCCACGGCTGTCTTGCCAACGAGTGCTTCGGAGCCGGTGACTACACGTCTTTTTTGACCGCGGATTATGGCTCCTATGACGAACACAACGAAGGCACCTATAGCAATAGTCACTGCTGCGATCAGTCCTCTATTGACCTGCATCTGTGGTGAAGTACCACTGAAAAGAATGAGTGAGCCGATGACCATGGACACAAGTCCGCCTGCAGTTAGTATACCAAAAGCCGTAGTAAAAATCTCAGCAACGAATAGCCCGAAAGCAAGTAATATGAGCAGAATACCAGCCCAGTTGGCGTTGAGTACACCAAGAGAATAAAAAGCAAGAAGGAGACTGATGCCTCCGAAAACACCAGGGAATATCATGCCCGGGTTCGAAATTTCGGTGATCAAGCCTATAGTAGCCAAGCTGAGCAGTATGTAGGCGATATTTGGATCACTTATGATGTGCAGAAAATGCTCAATTGCGTTCATCTGGTTTATATGCAGGTTGTAAGTTGTGGTGTCTAGGGTCTTTTCTTCGCCAGTGGCTAGGGTTACCTTCCTGCCGTTTATCTGTTTAATCAAGCTCTCCAGATCTTCAGCCACGAAGTCTATGAGCCCAGCCTCCAAAGCCTCTGAGGGGGTGAATGACTTACTTTCTGTCACTGCGAGTTCAGCTTCTTCTGGGTTGCGACCACGCAACTGGGCTACACTTCTTATCCATGCAGAGGAAAACTCGGTTGCCTTCTTTTTCATTTCCTCTGTCATCTCCTGTCCGATGGTGACGGGGTGTGCTGCTCCAATGCTGGTGCCCGGAGTCATAGCAGCTATGTGAGCAGCCAGTGTGATAAAAGTGCCCGCTGAGGCTGCCCAGCTGCCTCTGGGGGATATGTATACTATGACTGGTACTTTGGCGTTCAAGATGCGTGTCACAATTTTCTCGGTGGAATCGAGCAGTCCACCGGGAGTATTTAACTCTATGATACAGGCGGTGCTCCCTTTAATTTCTGCTTGACGGATACCACGGTCGATGTAATTGGCTACGGCTGGCACTATTGTACCCTCGAGTTTCAGTATCTCCAGTTCGGCCGCACCAGCACTTGTCCTGTCAGTTGTGAGGAATATCATAATAACCAGGCTGACGAGGGAAAGAATAACCGCCCGTTTTAATAACTGTACCACGAATGACATTTGCTAGCCCCGAGTTAATTATAGTTTACAGACCTATTAGCAGCAACTATGTGTAGTTAGTTGTCTATAGTGCTGCATTGAAGACGAAGAAATCTTATTGTAGAATAGGTGAACCTACGCGATATGCAGGAGAAGTTTATAATTCAAAGGTGCAAGGGGGCACGGGACTTGCTTCCCGAGGATGTCGAAGTATTTCGATATATTGAGGATGTGTTCCGTCGCTCATGTATGGGCTGGGGTTATCAAGAAGTACGAACCCCGACCCTGGAGTATTTGCACCTGTTTACTGCTGCGGGCACACTTACTCCGAATATGCTGAGCCGTGTCTACTCCTTTCTTGATTGGGATGGATGGAGTGGTGAGCGTGTGGTGTTGCGTCCAGACGGGACTATCCCTGTCGCACGGCTATATGTAGAAAATGCATCTCGGTGGGGTATGGCGAGGCTGTTTTATGTGACTAATGTTTTTGTTTTTGAAGCAACTGGCGCGGAAAGCAGGGAACGCTGGCAGTGTGGAGCCGAACTCATAGGTAGTGGACAACCGAGTGCCGACGTAGAGACGATTGCTTTGGCCATTGAAGTCTTAAGAAATTTGGGGTTGCGTGATGTCAAAATTCAGTTGTCACACGCAGGCGTGCTGGGAGCGCTGCTTAAAGGGTTAGGATTAAGTACTGATGACGAAACGAGGCTTTTGGACAGGATCCTCGATGGAGACATAGAGGCGTTGCAAAAGATCGAATCATTTAGTTCCAGTCATCATGAATTCTTACTGCGCATTTTGAACTCTAGGGGTACACGCGCTGCTTTCATTAAGAACTTGAGGTCTTTGCCACAGCTCCCTGAAAATGTCAGTTCAGCGCTTGATGATTTTGCCGGTATTGCTGAGTTACTCGATGCCCTAGGGATAGGTTATCAGATCGATGTCACCTCGGTGAGGGGTTTTGAATACTATACTGGCGTTTGCTTTCAGTTTTTGTCCCAGGGGAAGAAAATTGGTAGTGGTGGCAGATACAATAATCTGATTCCACTTCTCGGTGGCAAGGACACTCCGGCTTGCGGGTTTGCGCTTTATATGGATCCGTTGATGAATATAGTTGTACCAGTGAAGAAGCGGGACAATGAACGGCGGGTTATAGTCAAGTGCGAGCAGGAAATTCCGGGTATCGTTAAGGCTGGGTTTAAAGTCGCAGAGGCACTTCGTACCCAGGGTTATACTGCTGAGCTCAGCATTTTCGGTACAGAAGTAGCCTCAGAAGTAGCCTATCGATGGTTAGTTATAGTCCGGGATGAACCAGTGAGTTTTGTGATAGTGGATAAAGAGCGCAAGCAGGAGAAGAAAACGGACTCTGTGGAAGGTGCTATCGATATAATAGGAGGTATGTAATAGTTTGTTAGGTAGTTGTGCCCTTTCATCCGTTAGATTGGCTCTGCCTAAGGGTAGACTTTTACCAGCTACCGCATGCCTCCTCAGGGAAGCAGGGCTGGAATTTAATAACTATACTGAGTCAACACGGATTTATCGCCTTGAGTCATCAAGATATCCATTTGTGTCAGCTAAGATTTTTCAGGAGAGAGATATTCCTGTTCAGGTGGCTGTGGGGAATTATGATTTAGGCATATGCGGTCTGGATTGGATCGAAGAGTTGGTGAGTAAATATCCTGCCAGCGCCTTAGTTAAGGTGCTTGACCTGCAATATGGTCGGGGCGGTGTCTATGTTGTATCAAGCAAATTTGATGGCATACAAAGTTTTCAGGGCTTGATGAGCAGTCAGCGCACTCTGCGAATTGTGACTGAATATCCAAACTTAGCAGAAAGAATGGCTTTGAGGTTCAGGCTGAGGAATTTTAGGGTTTTCCCTATATGGGGTGCTGGAGAGGTCTATCCGCCTGAAAATGCTGATGTTGTCTTATTATGGGCGGAAGACGAGGTTGAAGTAGCTGCTCAGAGCCTGGTCCCATTAAAGACCTTGTTTCAAACCAGTGCTTTTCTTGTAGCTAACAAAAACAGTTGGGAGACGAAGGAGCTGGGTCAAGTGGTGGGACTGTTCAGTGATGCTCTGAGCAAGGCAATGAAGCCATGGCAGGAGATCAGGCCGAATTTAAAGAGAGGCGCCAATAACCTTCGATTGAGTGCTCAGGCGGATAAAATCTGGTTAGCATTGCCGGATGGACACCAACAAGCACCTACCCAGGAGTTCTTAGGAAAGGCTGGGCTGAGGATGGAAGGTTATTCACCAGATATACTTGACAGGCGCCCGCGCTGCACTCTCGATTGGGTGTATACGAAAGTTATCAGACCGCAGGATATGCCGTTACAAGTGGCAAATGGTGGCTTCGACCTTGCTATAACTGGTGAAGACTGGCTTCTTGATCATGTCTGTCGTTTCCCCTCCAGTCCAGTTGTGAAACTGCTCGATCTAGGCTTCGGTCAAGTGAGGGTGGTAGCGGTGACCAGCCAGAGTTTACCTGTGAGTGACATTGCTGACCTGCGACACCTTGCGGAATCTGGCAGGCTATCGCCAATCCGAGTTGCTTCGGAATATGTGAACATCGCTGATAAATATCTCCGTGATAATCATTTCTCCAGATATAGGCTAATCCCTACCTGGGGGGCGAGCGAAGCTTTCTTACCTGAAGATGCTGATTTGCTCATTGAAAACACACAGACCGGTAAGACGCTACTCGAGCATAACTTGAAAGTCGTGGACACTATATTTGAGTCTGCAGCCTGTCTTATAGGAAATAGAGATAGCGTCGAGAACACAGCAAAGAAAAAGAAGATTGTCAGTCTGGTAGAAGCTTTCCGTCGGGCTACCAAGGTCAGCTAAATGAAGATAGTCAGAAGCTTTCAAGAAGCGACTAGATTACTTGCTCGGGAAGTCCCCGAGCATGGGCGGCACCTGGCACTGATGGGCGCGCCAAAGAAGAAAGGGAAAAAGATTTCTGAAGAGCAGATTGTCAACGAGATACTTAATGAAGTACGCGCCAGGGGTGATAGTGCTTTATTCGAGTACACCAAGAAACTTGATGGTGTTGAAATTCATTCACTTGAACTCAGTAAGAATGAAATATCCGCTGCCTATAAAGCAGTCGATGGAAAGCTGGTGGCAGCGTTAAAGCTGGCGGCTAGAAGGATAGAGGATTTCCACTCTGTTTGCAGGCAGAGACTATCTACCGGATTTTTGCGAAGAGGGTTAGGGCGGCAGGTCAGAGCTCTGGATAAAGTGGGTATTTATGTTCCGGGGGGTACTGCTTCTTATCCCTCTACAGTGCTGATGACTGCCATTCCGGCTCGGGTAGCGGGTGTAAAAGAGATTATCATGACGACCCCGCCGGGCAGGAACGGTACTGTCCGACCGCTGACTCTTGTGGCGGCTGATATTGCTGGTGTTGACCGCATTTTTCGTATTGGTGGCGCACAGGCTATCGCCGCCTTGGCGTTCGGGACAGAATCGGTGCCTAAAGTTGACAAAATCTGTGGTCCAGGGAACAGGTTTGTTGTCTTAGCAAAAAAGATGGTCTTTGGTGCGGTTACCATTGAAAGCCTTGCGGGTCCCAGTGAGGTGGTAATCGTAGCTGATGATACCGCCGACCCGGTATTGTGCGCTGCTGACCTTCTTGCTCAAGCCGAACACGATGCGCAGGCTTTTGTGGCATTAGTTACTGTTTCTCCTAAACTGGCTCGGAGTGTCAGCGCGGAAATACAACGGCAGTTAAAAGAATTGGAGCGGAAAGATATTGCTAGCAAGTCGATTTCAAAAGGTGTGGTAGCAGTAGTGGATAGTCTGGACGAAGCTATAGAACTGGTCAACTTGTGCGCCCCGGAGCACGTATCGCTGATGTTGGGTGAAGCTAGTGCTTATGTTGATAAAGTCCGCAATGCCGGGTGCATTTTTGTTGGTGGTGACTCTGCAGTGGCTCTGGGTGATTATATAGCTGGCCCCAGCCATGTATTACCTACAGGCGGGAGCGCTCGTTTCAGTTCGCCACTGGGTGTTGAGGACTTTCTCAAAATCACCAATATCATAGCTCTGGGCAGCGGTAACACGAGACGGCTGGGGAAAGCTGCTATAGCCATAGCTGAAGCTGAGGGCTTGTCCGGGCACGCCAGGGCTATAAAAATGAGGATTTAGCGGTTGCTTCGGGGAGATAAAGTGAGTTTATTTCAGGACTCAGAGAAGCTGATAAGAAGAGACATTAGACATATCGAGGGCTATGTCCCTATCGAGCCAACAGAAATATTGAGCAAGCAGGTGGAGATTCCTCCTGACAAGGTGGTCAAACTTGATGGAAATGAGAATCCTTACGGCTGCTCGGAGAAAGTAAGACAGGCTCTGGCTAATTACGAGTATTATCACCTGTATCCCGACCCTGAGCAACGGGAATTACGCAGGGCACTTGCTGAGTACGTAGGTGTGGGTCCTGAATACATAGTGGCTGGTAGTGGGAGTGACGAACTTATTGACTTAGTGTTGCGTTTGTTTCTGGAGCCTGGTGATGAGGTAATCAATTGTCCGCCGACATTTGGTATGTATTCTTTCAGTACCAGTGTGTGTAGGGGATTGACTGTTGACGTACCCAGGAGGGAAGACTTTTCCATAGATGTCCCGGGCATAAAGAAAGCGCTGAACAAAAACACGAAGGTCATTTTCATCGCTTCTCCGAATAACCCGTCTGGTAACCTTGTTTCAGAAGGCGATATTCGCGAGCTTTTGAAAGGCAATATCATCGTGGTAATCGACGAAGCTTATTTTGAGTTCTGTGGTGTTACGGCGGTGAGGTTAGTTATGCAACATGCTAACCTGATAGTTCTAAGAACTTTTAGCAAGTGGGCTGGGCTGGCGGGGTTAAGGGCTGGCTATGGAATATTTCCTGCTGATATTGTCAAGCACCTTATGAGGATAAAGCAGCCATACAATGTGAACTGTGCTGCACAAGTAGCGGCGCTGGAGTCGTTGAGGGATATGGATTACCTTCGCGGCACTATTAAGGCTATAACGGCAGAGCGAGAAAGGATGATTGGTGAGTTGAGCCAGTTCACCTGGCTCAAGGTATATCCTTCACAGGCTAACTTTGTGCTTTGCAGAGTGCTTGACGGAGAGGCTAAAAGGGTGCATAGGAAATTGCGACAGAAAGGCATTTTTGTCCGCTATTTTGATGCTCCGGGACTAAGGGATTGCCTGCGCATTAGCGTCGGTAAACCAGAGCATACGGATGCGCTGGTTGTTGCTTTGAAGGACATGTGTTAACATTGTCTAATAAGAATGCGAGGTTAGCAGATGGCTGAAAGAAAAGCGAAGGTAACCCGAGAGACTAAAGAGACCTCTATCAAGGCGGAACTCAATCTTGATGGCATAGGCGAATTTGAAATAACGACAGGGGTCAGGTTTTTTGACCACATGCTAAGCCAATTAGCTCAGCATGGATTATTTGACATAAAGATTTCAGCCACAGGTGCTGACCAGCATCATGTTGTAGAGGATGTGGCTATTTGCTTGGGCAGGGCTTTTGCCAGAGCTTTGGGTGATAAGCGAGGTATAGCAAGGATGGGGTACGCTGCTGTACCGATGGATGATGCTCTAGCTCTGGTGGCAGTTGATATTGGTGGACGCAGTTACACTCTATTTGAAGCCTCCTTCAGTGGTGCTAATATTGGTGGGATGGATGCTGATTTAGTGCGCCACTTTTTCGTTTCTTTTGCCTCTGAGGCAAGAGTCTGTGTACATGCAAAAGTATTGAGCGGGGTAGACGACCATCACAAAGCCGAGGCATTATTTAAAGCTTTATCTCGAGCCCTTGACATGGCGAGCCGCCTTGATGAGCGCCTGTGTGATAGGGTGCCCAGCACCAAAGACATTATCGATGGTTAAAAGGAGGCGAGATGGATCTTATTGAGGCAGTTAAATCACGGAGGAGCATTAGAGGTTATAAGCCGACCCCGGTAGCTAGAGATGTTATAGCCCAGATAATCGAGGTGGCTAAGTGGGCTCCGTCAGGTTCAAACACTCAGCCGTGGGAATTTTTTGTCTTGGGTGGTGAAGTCCTGGCGAAGTTAAAAGAAGTTTTAGAACAGCAATTTTTGGGAAGAGCGGAGCCAAATCCTGATTTCCCTGTCGCCTCCTCATTGTCTGAAGTTTATAGAGAGCGGCGGGTTGCGTTGGTGTCTGCGTTGTACCCGTTGTTGGGTTTCTCCAGGGAGGATAGAGAGAGGCGGCAGGAATGGTATTTGAAGATGATGCGTGCCTTCGATGCCCCGAATGTTATATTTGTGGCTACAGAGGCGGATAGGGGTGACCCATGGGTGCTGTTCAATATTGGCGCAGTGACACAGACTATAGCATTGGTGGCACTTGAGTTCGGGCTTGGTACTTGTATAGAAGGTGCACTGGTGCAGTACCCGGATGTGATACGGGAGATTGCAGATATACCTCGTTCGAAGAAGTTAGCCATAGGCATAGCTATCGGTTATCCAGATTGGGACCTTCCAGCGAATAAATTTCGAAGTTCCCGTGAGCCACTGGAGAAGATTGTATTCTGGCGTGGTCTATAGTATCGGGGCTGCGCTGGTTTAGGAGTAAGCAGGGGCAAGCGATTCAATTTTGATCAGGTTCTTCAAATATTGTACAGCCCAATCAACGAGTTCCTCTCCCTCCAGCTCGAGTGCGAAATCCGGCGTTAGACCAACACCATCTATTGGATTACCACGGGGAGTGAGCCAGCGATAAGCAGTTATATGCAATGCTGAGCCATCTTCAAGGTCTCGAACCATCTGGACACTACCTTTACCGAAAGTCTTGCTTCCAGCCAGTTTTGCCCGTCCATAGTCTTGGAGAGCCCCAGCTACGATTTCGCTGGCACTGGCACTACCGTTGTTTACCAGGACTATAAGGTGCAGTTTAGTGCCAATACCTCCGGGCTTTACTGGTATAGAGCTCTGCTCCCCCTCGCTGTTGACTACTCCAGCTACTACGCCCATAGCCAGGAATTCACTGGCCACATCTACTGCAGCATTAAGCACACCACCGGGATTATTTCGCAAGTCAAGGACTGCCCCCTGGGCGCCTTTGTTAACTGCGTCTTTCAGGGCATTGCGCAGTTCGTTGCCAGTAGATTTCTGGAAACGGGTTATTTTTACGTACAGGATGTCGTCTCGCATTTGGTAGACTACACTCTCCAGTTTTATCTCGTCACGGATTATCTGAATATCGAAAGGCTCAGCACTGTCTTCACGAAGAATGGTGAGATTGACTGGTGTCCCTTTCGCGCCTCTGATTTTTAGAGTAGCCTCGATCAAACTCATTTTTAATGTTGGTTCGCCGTTGATCTTGATTATTTTGTCGCCGGGCTTGAGTCCCGCTTTCTCTGCAGGGGAACCGGTAAGTGGGGTTAGTATGGTCAGTTGCTTGTCTTTCATAGTTATTTCGGCGCCTATGCCTTCAAATTTACCCTCGAAGTCGGATAGTTCCAGCTCTCGAAGCCCTGGCTCGATGTACATGCTATAGGGGTCATCCAATGCCTCCAGCATACCTCTGACAGCGCCCTGGCTTAGTTTCTTAGCATCGAGCTTATCTTTGTCTATATAGTCTTGTTGGAGTAGTTGCCATGCTTCGGTGAGAATATCGAATTCAGGTGGGAGTCCTGTGTTTTTGCTGGCAGTTTTGCACCCTGACATAGTCAGTAATAGTAGGCAGAAGGCAGCCAGTGCAACAAGGGCAATATTTTTGGTCTGCTTTTTCATCTTTGTGTTCTCCTGCGAGAAGGGCAAGGATAATCAGAGATATTTTACCAGTTTGCAACGCAAATAAGAAAGTCAAGACTGGCTAATCTGGCTTACTATTTGTTTTACCAGCTCGTAGGTCTTGTCCAGACTATCCAGTGCCAGAGAAAGTCCCATTTCCCTGAGTTCAGCGATGCCTAGTCCTTTAAATACGCGCTGTGCTGCCACGCGCGCCATTTCATCATAAAGAGACGGCCATTCTGTGCCACGACGTTCTATGCAGAAAAGGACGAAATCTCTGACCTGTGGATTTGGGGAGACCATAGTTTTGTTCCAAAAACAAAAACGGTGTCGGGTTAAAAAGGTTTATGGATGGGGTGAGAACGGGAAGTGTTGACGAACCGTCTTTTATCCTTGGATTGCCTTATTCTTCACTGCCTTTTTCAGTGCTGCTTTGGCTAAAGCGTGGGCTTCGTTGTTTTGCGTGTTTTTGATGTTTATTATAGATAGGTTGGCTAGCTCAGAAGAGAGTTTACTAGCTCTCTTATATAAGGGAAGAAGTTTGGAACTTCTAACCTTGTAACGCCTATTTAGTTGTCTGGCGATAAGTTCTGAATCGAGATGAAGTGTGATTTTATCTGCCTTGAAATTCTTTGCTATTTCTAATGCGACTATGGCTGCTTGGTACTCGGCTTGATTATTAGTTGCGTTTCCGATATGTCGGGAAACCTTGGCAAGTTCGTTTCCTTTCTCGTCTTTGATCAAAACGCCGATAGCGGCTGGACCTGGATTACCCCATGAAGCGCCGTCTGCAAATATTTTTAAGTGCATTTTAGCCCTGCTTATTCAACCCAGGAAAAGTATCCTGCCACAACTGCTACAGCATGCTAAGTTTCCGGCTCTAACCCTTTGCCATTCGCTGACAGGCAGGGTGATATGGCACCCCTGACATTTACCCTGTTCTACTCTGACTACAGCCTGACCTTTGTGCGACCTCAAATTCAGGTATAGTTGCATGGTTTTGGGGTCGATCTCAGAAATTATGCTGTCGCGCTTTTGGTTTAATTCAGTGAGTTGTTTTTTTACCTCAGCTTGCCTTTGAGTCAAGATGGCACACTCAGCTTGCCATTTAGCTTCCAGATCTTCGAGCTGTCTTTGGCTTGTGCTCACTTTATTGCGCATTTTTTCTATGTCAGCCATTAAGTCCAGTAGTTCTTCCTCTTTTTGTTTAAGTCTGGTTTTAAGAATCCCTATTTCTTTTTCCAGGCTAACTAGTTCTTTGGGATTTTTGATACTACCGTCGTAGAGTCTGCTGTTTAATTGTTTAATATTTGTTTCCAGGTCTTCAGTTTCCCATTCCAGGTCGCGTTGTTGCTTTTCTTTCTGGTCTAAACGGTGCTGTAAAGCTATGAGTTCCTCTTTTGCCTTGAGCAGTGATGGGTTTTCGATTAGTTGATGGTTGATTTCGTCCAGTATCTCTTGCTGCTTTTGTATTGCTAGTTCAGTCAGTTGCAATTCGTAGAGCTTTTTGGCTAAACTCATAACCCGTGTTATTCTACGTTAGCAGTGCAGATGCTGTCAAAAGTTCGTTATTAGTGCAGGTAGTCCAATATGACCACCTGTGTGTTTGCTGGAAGTGACGAGCGGTTGATAGAGAACTTAGGTTGAGGGGAAATTTCCTTTAGCCCCAGTTCCTTGAGGAATTTGTCTACAGGTTCTAAGTCACGGGTCAGTGCTGGTGTTTTGTAATGCATAGGGATAACTAGCTTTGGTGTTAATCGTCTCACCATCTCGGCAGCGGTTGTCCCGCTTAGAGTCGATATCCCACCAACAGGTATGAATAGTATGTCAATATCGCCGATTTCCTCTATCAACTCTGAGGATGGTAAATGTCCGATGTCACCCAGATGGCATAATATCAACCCATCTACTTCCAGAAGGTAAACGGTGTTCTTGCCTAGCTTTTCGCCTCGGACTGAATCATGCCATGTGGAGATGCCAGTGATAAAAGTATCTTTGAGTTCGTATTCGCCGGGGCCTTTTAATACTTTGAATTCGCCATTGACCATCTGTATAAAAGAGTGTCCAGGGTGGAAATGGCTTATGGTCACTATGTCGGCTGAAAGTTTACTTGCAGGGTAACCAAGGTCCGGTGGGTAGGGGTCAGTGACGATATTGACGTTCTTACCTTTAAAACGAAAGCATGAATGTCCTAGCCATGTAATCTCCAAATTTGCACCTCACGGAGTGGGTTCTATTTCAAGGTTTCTCAACCTTTGAGATGTTTGAGTATTCGCCAGCTGGTGGGTGGGATTAAGGTCGCAGCCACTATCTTAGCTGTGTCTCCAGCGAGGAAAGGATACAGTCCAAACTCTAACACAGAGTCTCCAGGAACAAAGCGTGCTAACCAAGGTAAACCAAATAAATAAATAACAGCATTACCTGCAAGCATAGCTAAGGCTGTTGTCCAGATGTGTCGGTCCCATCCTCTTTCTGCTAGATAGCCAGTGACAAAAGCAGCAGCTACGAATCCGAGTAGATACCCACCAGAAGGTCCCAATAGGCGCGCTATACCTGGTGGTCCACCTAAAGCGAACCAGAATGGCACTCCGGTGGCTCCAATAGCCAGATATGTTATTTGGCTTAGCGCCCCGCGAATGCTGCCTAGGAGGATGCCGGCTAGAAGGACCGCGAATGTTTGACCAGTAACAGGCACCGGACCAATCCAGAGACTTACTTGTGCCATAGCAGCAGTGAAACAGGCGAATCCGAGTACCGCTGCTATGTCTACAAGCACTCCTTTTCTAGGTATGGTGGCATCCAGTAGTGTCAGGTGTGCTGTTATCTTTTCCATGCTGCTATGTTACCCCCTGTTGGCTCCAATGTTAAAAGAAGTATAGCAACGGTTTAGAAAAAGGTCAACGAAAATTATAGCCTCCTTGTTTCAAGGCTGACGAATATAGCTTTTGCTCGTTGATTGGCAGGAGCACTATACTGTGGTGGAGTTTACTTTTGCTGGTTATCCCAGCTTTCTTAGCTCCCGCCGCAGTATCTTGCCTACATCGCTTTTAGGCAGTGAGTCGAGAAATTGGATCGATTTCGGTCTCTTATAGGTAGGCAGATATTGCTTGCAGAAGTCGATTAGCTCTTGTTCGCCCACCGAATTAGGAGTTTTCAAAACCACAAAGGCTTTGACCTCTTCCCCGTAAACTGGATCAGGGATGCCAACTACAGCTGCCTCCAGGACTTGAGGGTGCCTGTAAAGGATGTCTTCTACTTCTTTCGGGTATATGTTTTCACCGCCTCTGATGATCAGGTCTTTCTTTCGTTCTGTTAGATAGAGATAGCCGTCTTCATCCATATAGCCAATGTCGCCGGTATGTAGCCAGCCATTACGCAGTGCCTCCGCGGTTTCTTCCGGTTTATTCCAGTAGCCTTTCATGACCGTGGGACCTTTGATGACGATTTCGCCTATTTGTCCTGGCGGTAGTTCGTGGTCATTTTCGTCGAAGATCTTGATGGTATTGCACTTTTGATAGCATTTGCCCACTGAGCCATATTTAGGTAACCGTCTTCCGGCTACATTGCCACAATTGACTGCAGACGCTTCACTTAGTCCGTATCCTTCCCAGATTTCGATGCCGTATTTTTCTTTCCATTTGCGGGCTACTTCTAAAGGCATGGGTGCAGCTCCGCAGATGCAGGTCTCTAGTGAGCTCAGGTCATATTTGTCTGCATTGGGATGATTGAGCATTTGAATATACATAGTAGGTATGCCGCGAAAGTCAGTCACCTTAAACCTTTCGATGGCTTTCATCGCCTCTTCTGCGTCCCATCTTCTGAGTACGATTAGCTTGCCCCCGGTCAAAAATTCAAGATTTACTGCGAAGATGCCATAGCCGTGGAATAAAGGAAGTGTTATCAGAGAGACCCGGTTGCGATTTACTCCGAACACCTGTATATCTTTTTCTATAAACTTGCCTTGTCTGGGATCCCATTCTCTTATCTTGCCTGATATAAGGATACCTCTTGTGTCGAGTAACACCTGTTCGTAATATCCAGAGACCAGGGTGTAGAAGTTGTACTGAGTAAGCATGACTCCCTTTGGTCTGCCGGTGGTGCCAGCTGTGTAAAGGAGGACGGCAAGGTCGTCATTGTCGGTGTATGTCATTGCCAATTGGTCTGAAGCTTGCTCAATGAGCCCTGTATAAGAAAAGGTATCTGCGGACGCTTCTTTATCGACGAGGATTATATTTTTCAGCTGTGGGGCTTCTTTTCGAGCCTCTTGTATCCTTTCCAAGTACTCTGAACTGCTGATCAAAGTTGTCATTCCCGTGTCCTGGTAGATGTAAGCAAGTTCTGAGGCACGCAGTGAAGGGTTCACCGGGACTACTGTAGCACCGATTTTGAAAGTAGCAAAGAAACCTTCGATTAATTGGGTGCAATTTGGCAACTGGACACCTACCCGTTGTCCTCGCTGTGTGCCAAGATCTTTTAGGGCATTGCCTAATTTATTAGCCCTATGGTTGAGATGAGTATTTGTGTACCACTGTCCGTCGAACCAGACAAAATTGTATTCACCGAACCGGTTTACATTGTCTTCTATCAGTCTTCCCAGGTTCACTTTTCACCTCGTGACTTTCATAATGGCTTTTGTTTTTGTCATCTATGTGGAGTGATAGACATCATTATAACTTAAAAGGCGAGTTGAGTGAATTCTCAGGTTAGAGACTACCAATTTGAGTCAACGAGGCGCAAAATTGACGGCGCAGCAAGTGACAGGTAGAATCTTGGCACAGTGTACCAAAAAGTTACCTTGGCTAACGGTTTGCGAGTAATCACCAGCGCAATGCCCTATACGCGCTCGGTGTCAGTGGTGTTTTTTATAGGCGCTGGTCCAAGATATGAATCCGATTCCTACGCTGGTGTCGCTCATTTTGTGGAGCACCTTTGTTTTAAGGGAACTCAAAAGCGAAAGAGCGCTAGGGAGATCAGTGAGGCGATAGAAAGTGTAGGTGGAATGCTGAATGGCGGCACAGATAAAGAATTAACCTCTTTCTGGTGCCGGGTACCGAGTAGATATCTACACCTAGCTGTTGATGTACTAGTAGATATAATGCGCAATCCTCGCTTCGAGATGGGTGACATTGAGCGTGAACGTCAAGTAATTATTGAGGAGATAAACATGAGCCTTGACTCTCCGAGGCAACGTGTGGCGATGCTAATTGACGAACTCTTGTGGCCTGGGCAACCTTTGGGGCGTGATATTGCTGGAAGTAAGGAAACTGTGGCTTCATTAACACGCCAGCAGATTATGGAGTTCTACCAAGGGCATTATCTATCTAACAATGTTGTAGCTAGCGTTGCAGGAGATATAGACCAAAAGCGGGCAGAGGATGTTATTGCCCAAGCTGTGGACGGTTGGCAAAGTGGCGACGTATTCGCTGGTTTTTCAAGTACTGGAGTTGCTGAGCAAAACCGGGTGAATATTGAATTTCGAGAAACGGAGCAACTCCAAATTTGCTTGGGTGTACCCGGGGTGTCTATCTTTCATCCCGACCGTTACGCTATCGATCTCCTAAGCATTATTATGGGTGAGGGGATGAGTAGCCGCTTGTTTCTTAGATTGCGGGAAGAGCGCGGGCTTGCCTATGAAATTCACAGCTACGCTGATCATTTCACTGACACAGGCGCTTTTATTGTTCATGCCGGTGTTGACCCGGAGCATGGTGAGGCTGCAGTCAGGGCGATTGTCGAGGAGTTAATTGCCATAATGGAAGATGTCACGCAAAGCGAGCTGGACAAAGCTAAGGAGATAGCTAAAGGAAGGTTAATATTGAGCCTCGAAAATAGCCGGGCTGTTGCTGGCTGGCTAGGAGTACAAGAATTACTTACCAAACGCATACTCAGTGTCGATGAGGTTATTGCTCTGGTTGAAGCCGTCACTACCGAGGATTTAAAGCGAGTAGCCCGGTGTCTTTTTACTTCGGGACGTTTCAGCCTGGCTGCGGTGGGTCCGGTGAAGAACGAGGATTTGTTGGTGAAGGCACTCAGCATATAAAAACAAGGAGCTACCTCGCGAGGTAGCTCCTTGTTTTTGTAGTAGGGACTAATATTCAGGCATAGGCGGAGTAGTTGCCTTTTCTTTTTCTGGGATGTCAGCTACCAGTGATTCAGTAGTCAGGATCATGTTTGCGATGCTGGCAGCATTCTCCAGGGCGGTTCTGGTAACTTTGAGCGGGTCGATGATACCTTTGGAAACCATATCGCCGAACTCATCTTTTAGCGCATCATAGCCAACGCCCTTCTTACTGCGTTTGACCTTGTCTATCACCACTGAGCCCTCTTGTCCGGCGTTTTCAGCTATCCAGCGTAACGGTTCCTCTAGAGCTCGTTTCAAGATGGAAATACCTACAGCCTCGTCGCCTTCTGTCTTTGCTTTATCCAGTACAGGTGTTGCATTTATAAGTGCTACTCCGCCGCCGGGTAAAATACCCTCTTCTACTGCTGCTCTGGTTGCTGACAAGGCATCCTCAACCCGGTGCTTCTTTTCCTTAAGTTCGACCTCAGTAGCAGCGCCGACTTTGATGACTGCTACACCGCCGGCTAGTTTAGCCAGCCTTTCCTGGAGTTTCTCCTTATCGTAGTCTGATGTGGTCTCTTCAATCTGCGCTTTTATTTGCTTGATGCGGGCTTGAATGGATTCTTCTGACCCTTTGCCCTCTACAATGGTGGTATTGTCTTTATCGGCTACTACCTTTCTTGCTCTACCTAGGTCAGCCATGGTAGCTGAGTCCAGCTTTCTCCCCACCTCCTCAGAAATGACCTTGCCACCGGTGAGGATAGCTATATCTTCAAGCATTGCCTTACGTCTGTCGCCGAACCCGGGTGCTTTTACCGCCAGACAGTTGAGGGTACCACGCAATTTATTGACTACCAGTGTAGCCAGAGCTTCGCCTTCTACATCCTCTGCAATTACTACAAAGTTTTTGGAAACCTGGAGTACCTTCTCGAGTACAGGTAAAAGCTCAGAAATAGCTGAGATCTTTTTGTCGGTGATGAGAATATATGGGTCTTCAAGCTCAGCCTTCATAAGTTCTGGGTTGGTAATGAAGTAAGGACTGATATAGCCACGGTCGAACTCCATGCCTTCAACATATTCTGTCTCGAACTGGAGTCCCTTTGACTCTTCTACAGTGATTACGCCGTCCTTGCCCACCTTTTCCATCACTTCAGCGATAAGATTGCCTATTTCCGAATCGGCAGCTGATATGGTAGCTACCTGGGCCACTTGCTCTTTGGTAGTCACCGGGGTTGCCATTTTCTTTAGCTCTTCCACAAGGGCAATCACCCCCTTTTCAATGCCACGTTTTATAGCCATGGCATCGGCACCAGCAGCAATGTTCTTGAAACCTTCGCTAATAATGGCTTGAGCTAGAACAGTGGCTGTAGTGGTGCCATCACCACACTTGTCGTTTGTTTTGGTGGCTGCCTCCTTGACCAGTTGGGCCCCCATATTTTCAAACGGGTCGGGTAGCTCGATGTCCTTCGCTATTGAGACACCATCGTTGATAACGTTGGGGGCACCGAATTTCCTTTCTAGTGCTACAGGACGCCCACGTGGACCAAGAGTTACTTTGACAGCGTTGGCTAGAGCATCAACTCCAGCTTTTAATGCACGTCGTGCCTCTTCACCATAAATAATTTGTTTTGCCATTGTTATTACCTCCTCTTTAAATTTGTCTATTTCACTTTCTTAGCCAGGATGTCGCTTTCTCTGAGGATGATGAATTCTTCGTCATCCTCCTTAATCTCTGTACCCCCATACTTGGCATAAATAACAACGTCGCCTACCTTTACATCCATAGCGATCCTTTTACCATCATCTGTAAGCCTGCCAGGACCCACTGCTATTACCTCCCCCTCTTGGGGCTTCTCTTTGGCTGTGTCTGGCAAGACTATGCCACCTTTGGTAACCTCTTCTTTGGGCTTGGGTTTGACCACTACCCTGTCACCTAAAGGTTCAAATCTGACTGCCATTTCTTCTACCTCCTTGACTTTAATATTTTTAGCACTCTCAACATTAGACTGCTAACAATTTTAGCACAATGATTTTAGTTTGTAAAGGGGTACATGCTGAGGCAGATGTCTTTGCGAGTAAGAGTTCGTACTAGTTTTGGGTGGGAACTATGGCTCTATCCGCTGGTTTTGTTTTTAGAGCATCCCTTTTATTTTTGCTACGATATCAGTAAATTTTTGTCCGTAGATTTTCTCATGTTCCATCAAGAAACTCCTCCATTGCGGGCTTGTCCGGGCACTGGCTTCTACTGAACTCTGAATATCTATCGACGTATCCTTATTAGCACTTTGTCTCAGCAGCTGTCGGGCTGCCATTTCTACCTGTTTACGAAGGCTTTCTTTAACAGCGTTAAAGGCTTCTTCTTTTTCCTGTTGATACCTCTGACGGAGGTTCTCAAGTAATTTAAAACCATGTTCCAGTTCCGAGTATGCCCCCCGTTCTTTGAGCGTTTCGCAACCTAGGATAGCATCACGATAGCGCTCAAAGTCAGACTTATTGCTACTCAAAGTAATAGCGTTAAGCAACCTGACCTGCGTCTCTTTAATCATAAACTCATGTCCCTGTTCTTTCTGCTTTTTTAACTCCAGCCACAAGGCGTTGAGATCTATTCTCTCAGTAAAATAATCAGCGAGGAGCGATGTAAGTCTTTCAGCAAGCTTCAGCCCCTCCTTTTCGCTAGGTGACAGGTCACCGATTTTGGCTAATTTTTCTTTTGCCAGGGGTGAGAGTTCCATAGTTTGTTCTCCTGGTTTAACGGTCTTTTGTTGATGCTGCAACAGGAACCGATGCGTTATTTCCGTGTAGCAGGCTAGTGGCAGAGATGTCGTGGATTGTTCTGCCACTTGCAGCGAAAGTCAAGCACTTACTTCTATACTGGTAAGTCCTCATAGCTTGATTTTATTGATGAAGCAATGCCAGGCACTAAATCCCCACTCAGCCCATGTAGAGGATAAAGAAATTTTACCTCTCATTTCACCTCCTTGATTTTTGCAGCTTATCAAATTCTTGCAGTAGTTGCTTTTCTTGCTGGCTGAGGTTTTTAGGGGTTATTACTTTTACCGTTACATAAAGGTCCCCTTTGTTGTGACCGTTGAGATGAGGGACCCCCTCATTTGCTACCCTGAAAGTCGAGCCTGTCTGGGTGCCTTCAGGTATTTTCAGCTTGACATTGCCATACAGACCCTGTACTTCTACTTCAGCGCCCAGTGCTGCTTGGACAAAAGTTATCTCTTTAGTTGTATGTATATCACAGCCCCGTCTTTCAAAGCAGGGGTGCTCCTTAACTTGAAGCACTATATAAAGGTCACCTGGTTCTATGCCGGTTTTGCCTGCTTCACCTTCGCCTCTTATTACCATGGTGTAGCCAGTATCTGCCCCTTGGGGGACATAAACTGAGATCTCTTTCTTCTCTTTCATAACCCCTTTGCCTTGACATGCAGGACAGGGTTCAGCCACGATGTTGCCCTTACCATGGCATTTACTACAGACCTTGATCTGGCGGAAAATGCTGTAGCCAGACCTTCGTTCGAATACGATCTGTCCTGTGCCTTTGCAGTATTCACAGACCTTAAGACCATGCTCACTGGCACCGCTGCCGAGGCACAGATTGCAAGTCCGAGTTTTCAGTATCTCGATCTTTTTCTCCGCACCGTAAGCGACCTCTTCGAGAGTCACCTCCAAATCGTATCTGACATCAGCCCCTTTTCTTAGTGTCTTGGTGCTGTGTGTGGTGCCAAATATGGTGTTGAAAATACTGTTTCCAAACCCGAAATCAAAGTCGCTGAGCCCGAACTCTCGAAAGAGACTGGCGAAGTCAGTACCGCGATATATATCGGCTGTAGTGTAGCCCTCGAGACCAGCATGTCCATAAGTGTCATATAGATAGCGCTTTTCTCTGTCGCTAAGGACTGCGTAGGCCTCGTTTATTTCTTTCATTTTTTCTATTGCTTGCCTGTCCCCGGGATTTCTGTCTGGGTGATATTTCATAGCTAGCGACCGATAGGCGCGTTTTATCGTCGCTTCGTCAGCATTTCGATCGATGCCAAGTACTTCGTAATAGTCGCGTTTTAGCATTTATTTCAGGCACCTTATAGCGATTTCCAGGTTATACCGTTCCATACTCTTAGGACTCTGCCGCATCTTGCACATATGACTTGGATGGAACCATCGGTCGCTTGTTCGAGGCAGCGTACCAGACGGCGGCAACTGGTACAATAGACTTTCTTGATGCAGACCTTCATCGAAGTCTTCCTCCGTAGTTTTGTCCAGTTATTGGTCGACTGGCGTTTGGATGCAATAGAGGTGAAGGAACGAATAAAATCGGGTCAGGTTTTCTAAATCACCTTGCAGGTTACCATTTTCGTCCACCTTAAGGCACCAGAGTTCTGCTAGACCACGCTGGCATTCGCGTCTGAATTGGCTGGGTGCCCAGTCCCGGCAAGATGACGGCTTGAAAGGATGGATCCGGCATGACGTCAATTTGGCATTCAGCTGGCGGAGAAAGATACAGGCGCCGTGCTCATGGCGGAGAAGGAACTGTTCTTCACCAAGGTAACGGCTATCGATATAGTTAGTGATAAATTCATCCCAGCTGATTTTAAGCCTGTTAGCGATATACTTAGCTTCTGCTAAGTTGATGCGCACCTGGTAGCTGCGGCAGCAAATCCCACAGCGGAAACAAGGTACATAAGTTGGCGAGGTGTCCAGGCTACCACGATGTATAGATACGAAAGGGCCTATGCTACCCACAGTTGATGTTGTTGGTAAGCACTGGGCAAAAGTAAAGGATTTTCCCCCCTGTGTTGAATATCCGGTCATCTTTCCGCTTCTTTCTTGGACCGACCCCTGAAGGGCGGCTTTGAAGGTGGTCGGATGTAGAAATCGATTTTCGAGGCGCAGCACGAGATTAGTTTCTCTCCCTTCTCTCCGCATGTGGGGCAACAACCCGGTTCGCCTGCCTGACTAAGCGGACGCATCAGCTCGAATTCTTTGTCGCATTTGGGACAGTAATATTCATAGACAGGCATGCTTACCTCCCACTTATCATCTTACTTGGACAATTTCCCTTTCCGCCGAGGCGGTTTTCTCTCCTCCAGTGCCCTTTGACGGCACGAAGTTTCCATCCAAACCGATGCTGCCAATAACAAAAGGAGGTTTATGAGCCTCTAGTACGTGTTTTTCCCAGCACCAGCTATGTGCAAGGCTGCCACAGGAAGAGCAACGGAAAACGGCTCTGCCAGCAAAAAATGGACTGCCACAGACCCTGCAATTTGACTCATCGCCCATAGGCTATTCCTCCATGTTAAAATACTTTAAAGCCTGTGGATTACAAATTTAGCAGTCTCATCAATAGACTGCTAACTTAATTATAGCAGGAGATGGCTTGTGTGGCAAGGGGTATACAGGGTTTAAACGCCTGTTCTGGAAGACTGTAATTGTGAGCAATGTAGCAATTCAAACTTTGGCGGGCGGTGGATGTGGTGTTGATTGTTTACACGGTAACGTGTAAAATTGAAGATGGAATGGCTAGAAATCAAAAGCCGAGCGATTGGGATAAAAACCGTGTTCGGGCATTGCGGCGTCATATGGGATTGACTCAAGCCGAGCTGGCAAAAGTGCTTGGTACTCGACAGCAGACCATCAGTGAATGGGAAACCGGTATTTACAAGCCGCGTGGGACCTCTGCCATGCTTCTCAACATTGTGGCGGAGCGTTCTGAGTTCAAATATTACCTGGAGGAAGAAAGCAGGCGGTAAGAAAGTATGGAGCAGGTAAAGGTAGGTTGTTGTGGTTTTCCGAAGGGGAGAAGGCGTTACTTCTCAGTGTTCAGCCTTGTTGAAGTACAGCAGACCTTCTATAAGCCTCCCGCAGTAGATACTGTTTTAAAGTGGCGAAAAGAAGCACCTCGGGATTTTGAGTTCACAATTAAGGCTTGGCAATTGATCACTCATCCACCGTCAAGTCCTACATATCGAAAACTTGGCTGGAGAGTGCCGTCGGAACAGGTCGGGCGGTATGGTTTTTTCTGTCCTACAGACGAGGTCTTGCAGGCATGGGAGAAAACGAAGGAGATCGCTCTTGCCCTTAGGGCGAAAGTTGTGGTTTTTCAGACTCCGGCGTCTTTCACTGATTGTTCACGAAACATTGATAATATGAAGTGTTTTTTCAGGAGGCTAGATCGGGGCGATTTCCTTTTTGTTTGGGAGCCGCGGGGGGACTGGGATGGAAACAGTATAGTCTCGTTATGTCGTGAGCTGGAACTGAGTCATTGTGTTGACCCATTGGAGAAGACGCCACTTTATGGTGAGTTGAAGTATTTCAGGTTACACGGTGGTCGTGGCTATAGGCATAAGTATAGTGAAGAAGAGTTGCAGCTTTTAAGCCGGCTAGTGGGTGGCAAGGCTTATGTCCTGTTCAATAACATCAGCATGTATGATGATGCGTTAAGTTTTAGCAATTTACTCAGGGCACAGAGTGGAAAGTTATCACAAGCTGGTCTATAGCCTGGGAACAAGTACTCGCCCTAGAGAAGAGTTTGTTCGTTTGCTTTGTTGCTATAGGATTGAGCTTGTAGTCGATGTCCGTCGTTTTCCCACAAGCCGGTTTGAGCATTTCAAGCAACAGGAGCTCGAGAAATTGCTGAGTGAAATCGGCATTGAGTACCTGTATTTCGGTGACAGGCTCGGAGGTTACAGGCAGGGTGGCTATGTTTTGTTTACTACTACTGCTGAATTTGCCTGTGGGGTGGGGGTGCTTGAAGAGCTTGTTTCGAGAAAATTGAGCGCTGTTATGTGTGCTGAGAGATTACCATGGCGCTGTCACCGGCGATTTATTACTTCGGAGCTTAAAAGGCGGGGATGGGAGGTGAAGCATATCATTGATGAGGGGCGGCTATGGAGCCAGAAATAATAGCGGCATACTGGTTTGTAAAGGTGGGGCTTGCATGAGATGGCAGATGACGGAGGAACTAATGGCTAGTATCTGGCAACAGGGGCTGGTCACGAGCTTGTTAACAGATACTGGGCAGGAGTTAACAATTATCTATCCGGGGCGTCGAAATTTTTCCATCGGTTCCGACTTCACCGGGGGTATCTTTTCTGTAGATGGAGAAATAATTGAAGGGGATGTGGAAGTACATGTTGCTTCCAGTCAATGGTATAGCCATGGGCATCACCGGGACCCTAGGTATAACCGTGTGATATTGCATGTTGTTTGGTACAGTGATGTTTACTGTCCAGCAAGGCTTAGAAACGGAAAGGCAGTCTTTACAGTGGCGCTGTGCCAATCTTTCAATACCATTTTAGAGGAGTTAAGCTGGGGGAGTAAGACAATCGGAGGAAGCTTACCGATGTGCCCCGAAAGTTACAGTGTGCCTGTTCTTGGTCTTCTTACCCTTTTGGGGGAGGAACGGTTTTTTGGCAGAGTGACTTCTTTTGAACAGATGCTAACACAGTGTGAAGCCAACCAATTGCTTTTTCGTAGTGTATCCAGGGCGTTGGGGTATGCCGAAAACTCGGTTCCGTTTGCGAGGCTGGCAGACAGCTTGACTATTAATACACTGGAGGCGTATAGAGGGGTAGACGATATAAAGAGGCGTGCTTTGCTTCTAGGTTTTGCGGGCTTGTTACCGAGTCAGCGGCTGTACAACAAGCGTCTGTCGGTCGAAGATGATGAAACAAAAAGACTGGAGATGATATGGCGGCGTGAGGGTAATGAAAGCTATCTCAATGAGGGGGACTGGTGTTTCTTTAGGGCAAGACCAGACAATTTTCCGCCGCGCCGTCTTGTTGCTTTAAGCGGTCTTCTATCGCGATATAACGAATGCGGGTTACTGGGCGGGGTTTTGAGTCTGGTGTGGGGGGAATCATCAGAGGCCGAGCACAGAAGGATAGAGGAAGGACTGATTGTGAGGGATGAAGGCTATTGGGGAAACCACATTGATTTTGGGGTGGTGAAGGCACGGCGTTCGGCTCTTTTAGGTCGGGAAAGGGCTGCAGAGATAGTTGTAAATGTTGCCCTGCCTTTTGTTTTTGCGTGGGGTGAGATGTTTGGTGAGATGAGTTTAAGCGATAGAGCGTTTGGAGTTTTTCAGCGCTATGGAGGGCTCGGTGAGAATAAGATAACGCGTCATATGCGGCAGCAGCTTGGCATTGCTCCGCAGTTGCGTCTCTCTGCTAGCCAACACCAGGGACTGATCCATCTATTTAAAACCTATTGCCACCGTCGAAATTGCGCTTGTTGCCCTTTGACTAGTTCAGTGAGAGATTTGGAATTACATCTATCTCATAATGGCTGATTCTGCCTTGCATGAGGCGGAAGTAGCCGCAAGCGGCAATCATAGCGGCATTGTCGGTGCATAAGAAAGGCGGGGGGAAAAGGACTGGGATTGGCGAGTAATCAGTTATGTATTTGCGGAGAGCTCTGTTAGCAGCGACCCCACCGCATACCAGTATATGTTTAGCTCGCGTCCTTTTAGCTGTTTCTATTGTCTTGATAGATAACACTTCGACAACTGCCAGTTGGAAACTGGCTGCTGCTTGAGCGGTAAAGTCAGTAGCAGCAGTGTTGTTACCGACTAGGTGTAGTAGCGCAGTCTTCAAACCGCTGAAGCTGAAGTCATCGGTTCCCTTAAGCCAGGCTCGGGGGAGGGGAAAAGCTGGATAGGCATTTTGGGCTGCTTTCTCAATAGCAGGACCGCCAGGGTAGCCTAATCCCAGGATTCTGGCTGCTTTGTCAAAAGCCTCCCCAGCAGCATCGTCACGAGTCTGTCCCAGTTTTTCAAATTTCCCATGATCTTTCATGAGCACCAGGTCGCTGTGCCCTCCTGAAACAATAAGGCAGAGGGAAGGGAATTCAGGTCTATAGCCTGCTAACCAGTTTGCGTAAATATGTCCTTCAAGGTGATTTATGCCGATTTGTGGCAGATTGTGAGCTAGGGCGATAGATTTAGCTATGTTAATTCCTACGAGCAGCGATCCTGCTAGCCCCGGTCCGTTGGTGACAGCGATGGCATTTATGTCGCTCCATCCGATTCTGGCGTTGCTCATGGCACTTTCAATTACGGGCAATATACTGAAAAGGTGTTGTCTAGAGGCGACTTCAGGGACAATCCCTCCGTAACGGCAATGAATGTCTATTTGCGAGGCGACAACATTTGATAGGATGGTTGTTCCATCTTCCACAACTGCTGCTGCTGTATCATCACAGGATGTCTCGATGCCAAGGATCTTCATATATTGTGATTATAGCATAAGAACGCTTATTTGGCGGAATTCAATTTTCTGAGGGACCAGTGATATAATTTATATGTTAGACAGAGGGGATAGTTGTGTTGCTTTAAAGCCAGAACGGCTGTAAAATATTTTGTGGAGGCAGGAAATTAAAGAGATGATAAATACTGGTACCTGGAAGGTTAAAGCTGGCTTGGCCCAGATGTTGAAGGGTGGCGTGATAATGGATGTGGTAACACCTGAGCAGGCGAAGATCGCTGAAGATGCTGGTGCCTGTGCGGTGATGGCATTGGAACGTGTACCGGCAGACATCAGGGCTGCTGGTGGTGTAGCTCGTATGGCTGATCCCTCGATAATTGTTGCTATAATGGAGGCTGTCACCATCCCTGTAATGGCAAAGTGCCGCATCGGGCATTTTGTCGAAGCGCAAGTGTTAGAAGCGCTTGGGGTCGATTTTATCGATGAGTCTGAAGTGCTGACTCCGGCTGATGAGAGTCATCATATCTGGAAGCATGATTTCAAAGTTCCGTTTGTTTGCGGTTGTCGAGATCTGGGTGAGGCTTTACGTCGCATCGCAGAAGGGGCGGCTATGATCCGAACTAAAGGTGAGGCTGGCACCGGGAATATTGTTGAGGCGGTAAGACATATGCGTGCTGTCCAGGATGGCATTAAGAGATTGCAGGTTTTACCTGTGGACGAGCTTACTACCGAAGCGAAGAACTTAGGGGCGCCGCTTGAACTTGTGCTGGAGGTTCATCGAACAGGTAGATTGCCTGTAGTTAATTTTGCTGCTGGTGGCGTGGCTACCCCGGCAGATGCAGCGCTCATGATGCAACTTGGCGCTGATGGCGTCTTTGTAGGTTCAGGGATTTTCAAATCAAGCAATCCTGAAGCAAGAGCCAAAGCTATAGTGAAAGCGACCACCCATTTTAGGGAGCCTGCAGTTATTGCTGAGGTGTCCAAGGGCATAGGTGCACCTATGCCAGGGATAGATATAAAGACTATACCACCGCAGGAGCTTCTAGCCAGTAGAGGGTGGTAGAGTTGAAGGTCGGTGTCCTTGCTCTTCAAGGGGCTGTTTCTGAACACATAGAGTCCTTTTCTACTTTAGGTGTCGAAGCTATTCCTGTACGTTCACCATTAGAGTTGAATGGCTTGAAAGCTTTGGTTATACCAGGTGGAGAGAGCACCACCATTAGCAGGTTAATGTCAGATTTTGCTATTTTGGGTGCTGTACGCGAATTAGCATCTCAGGGCTTTCCCATATTGGGTACTTGTGCTGGTCTGATATTGTTAGCCAAAAAGGTGGCTGGTTTCAAGCTGGATACAATAGCTGCAATGGATATTGAAGTAAGGCGCAATGCATATGGGAGGCAGGTAGACAGTTTCGAAGCTGACCTTGATATATTTGTGCTGGGTAACAGCCCGTTTCCTGGTGTCTTTATCCGGGCTCCAATAATTGAGAAAGTGGGTGATGGAGTGGAGATTTTATGCCGTTTGGACGGTGTCCCTGTAGCTGTGCAGCAGGGTAAAACGCTTGCCTGTTCTTTTCATCCAGAACTGGCTGGTGACCTGCGGTTTCATAAGTATTTTTTGGATTTGGTAACAAAGGAATAACCTGTGTTGGAATAATGTGCATATAGCAGGGATGGGGCGACACATCAGTATATTTTGGAGCAAGAACGGAGTTGGTTGATAAGAGTAGTTTGCCAAAGGTTGTTGCCGATGACCTTGATGCCCTGCTGAATGTTCTGCCGCCCGGTATTCGTCAGTCCTTATTGGGTCAACCTGATAATAGTGAGTTACTGGAAGTGGTTTTGGACTTAGGTCGACCTCCCGAAGCTCGGTATCCGCAAAGAGAAGTGATTCTTAGCGATAGTGAGGTTACCGAATCTGATATTGAGTATGTAGTCTCGCGTATCGGTGTGTTCAGCGGGGACAATCGTGCTGGTATTGAGCGCACTTTACATCGGGTTTCGGCTATACGCAATCGGGAAGGGCGGATTGTGGGTTTAACCTGTCGTGTGGGTAGAGCCGTTTTCGGAACGGTAAAGATCATCCAAGACCTTGTTGAATCGGGGAAGAGCGTGTTGCTTTTGGGCAAACCCGGTGTGGGTAAGACTACGATGCTGCGTGAGGTGGCACGGGTGCTTGCCGATGATTTCGGGAAGCGGGTCATTGTTGTTGATACATCTAATGAGATTGCTGGCGATGGTGATATCCCACATCCAGCTATAGGACATGCCCGGCGAATGCAGGTACCGACGCCAACTATGCAACATGCTGTAATGATTGAAGCAGTTGAGAACCATATGCCTGAGGTAATCATAATTGATGAGATAGGTACAAGCTTGGAGGCTGAAGCGGCCAGGACTATTGCTGAGCGTGGTGTCCAACTGGTGGGGACTGCTCATGGTAATAGCCTTGACAATCTAATGATGAACCCCACTTTATGTGACCTAGTTGGTGGTATCCAATCAGTAACTCTAGGTGATGAAGAAGCTAGGCGTCGCCACACCCAGAAATCAATCTTGGAACGGAAAGCGCCACCTACTTTTGATGTGGTCGTTGAGATTCGGGAACGCAGTAAGGTAGTGGTTCATCCCGATGTGGGGCGAGCTGTGGATGCTATCCTAAGGGGTGAGACTTTGGAGACCGAGGTTCGCTGGTTTGGTGAGGATGGAGAAGTGAAGAGAAAAGTGATGTCTTCTCCTAGCTTGAGCGAAAAAGGGCTTGAGCACCAGAGGCAAAAGGTGAGGGTATACCTTTTTGGTGTGAACCGCTCCAAGGTGCAGGAAGCGGCTAAGGAAAAAGGGCTTGACCTGGAATTCACCTTAGACCTTTCGGAGTGTGATTTGCTACTAACAACGAAAAACTATTACCGCCGCAAGCCACAGAAGGTGATAGATGCCGAGATGCTTGGAATTCCGATTTATGCCGTTAAGAGCAATAATCTGCCGCAGTTAAAACAATTTGTTGGTGACTTACTTCTGACGCAAAAGAAGGATGTAGCTGTTACTTCAGCGCTTGGAGAAGCAGCAAGGGCAGTGAGGCTGGCTAAGAAGGGTAAAGGTCCTGTAGAGTTGAGTCCCCAGAGTGCATATATTCGGCGCTTGCAACATTTGCTTGTAGAGCAGCACAATCTTACCTCGTACAGTGTGGGCAAAGAGCCAACAAGACGAGTTAGGGTTATTTAAGCAAGGGTAAATTTGGAGCAATCTTGAGCCTTTTTGTTACTTTCGAGGGCAGTGAGGGGTGTGGTAAAAGCACGCAGGCAAAGGCTCTGTGGCGGAGGCTCCTGGACGCTGGCATACCTGCGGAATTGACCTATGAACCTGGTGGTACACCTCTGGGTGATAAGCTGAGGCGGCTGTTGAAGCAAGAGACCGACGAAAGCTTAGCACCCTTGAGTGAACTGATGTTGTTTATTGTCTGTCGTGCTGAGCTGGTAGACAAGGTGATACGTCCCGGTCTGGAACAAGGGAAAGTAGTTGTTTGTGATAGGTTTGCAGATTCTACATTGGCATATCAAGGTTACGGTCGTGGTCTCGATTTGAAGATGATAGAGCATTTAAACGGGCTTGCTACTGGAGGTATTAAGCCAGATTTGACTATATTGCTTGATTTGCCGGTGGGAAGGGGGCTAGGGCGCAAATCTGGGGATGTGGCTGACCGTTTTGAATCCGAGGACATTGCTTTTCATAACAAAGTGAGAGATGGTTACCTTAAATTAGCTACTCGAGAACCTGAACGCTGGCTGGTTATTGATGCTAATTTACCTGAGAACGAGATCGGTGAAATAATCTGGCGTAGGGTCGAGTATCTACTTCGTCACAATGAGTGAGGCTCCCGGTGGCTGAGAAACGCGTAATGGTCGCTCTAAGTGGCGGTGTTGATTCGTCTGTAGCTGCCTTGATTTTAAAAGAGGCGGGGTATGAGGTTGTTGGCTTGACTATGCTTCTGTGTCCTGATGGTGGGGTAGCTAGCAATGTTACTCTTCTGGAACAGGTTTGCCATATACTTGATATACAGATGCGTGTCATTGATGTTGAGAAGGAGTTTAAGCGCTATGTTATCGACTATTTTTGCCGGGAGTACATGCAGGGGCGGACGCCTAATCCGTGTGTTGCTTGCAACAAAAACATAAAATTTGGTTTTCTTTTGGATTACACTATTTCCTCAGGCTTTGATTATGTGGCTACCGGTCACTATGCAAGAGTAGAGAAGTGCAATGATGCTTACCATTTACTTAAGGGCATTGATAGGAATAAAGACCAGTCATACATGCTATATACTTTGGGACAGAATAAACTCAAGCATGTACTTTTCCCTTTGGGAGAATATTCTAAAGCTGAAGTGCGAAGGCTGGCAAAGCAGTACAGGTTGCCCAATGCTGATAGACCAGCCAGTCAGGATCTTTGTTTTATCACCTCTGATTATAGAAGTTTTCTCAGGCGTTACCTGCAGCCTACCCGCGGGATGATAATTGATTCTTGCGGGAAAGTTGTGGGTGAGCATGAGGGGGTCATGTTTTATACGGTCGGTCAGAGGCATAAGCTAGGGCTCGCGACTGGAGAGCCTGTCTATGTAGTTAAAATTGATGCTGCAAACAATACATTGGTGGTTGGGTGTGAGAAAGAGTTGTACAGGTCTAGATTTATGGTAACGGATGTGAACTGGGTGTCAGGTGAAGCTCCGAAAGAGCCGGTGGAGGTTGTTGCTAAGATACGGTATAAGTCTCCTGAGGAACCTGCTGTTTTGTACCCAGGTCGGGAGACGGCTGAAGTGGTATTCCGCAATATACAGCGTGCGATTACCCCCGGACAAGCCGTGGTTTTTTATTGCGGTGACGAAGTTATTGGTGGTGGAACCATCGATGGCTAAACAGCGTGGACGGGATCAGCAGTTACCGACTTTGACTGAGGAGTTGAAACTCATCTGCCAGGGGTATCGGTTTATCGCTGGAATAGATGAGGCTGGTAGAGGGGCTATCGCTGGCCCTGTGGTTGCTGGGGCTGTAATTTTGCCACCATCCATTGGAAGTATAGCATGGTCGTCTTTAGTCCGGGACAGCAAAGAGCTTTCTCCCTCGAAGCGTTGTCTTCTTTTTGACATCATTGCTCGGGAGGCTGTAGCTGTAGGTATAGGTATTGTAGATTCAGAGACTATTGACACGATTGGCATTTTGGCTGCTACCAAGCTTGCTATGTGCCGGGCTGTGGGTCAACTCGTCTGCCACCCAGACTTCTTATTGATAGATTGTGTTACTTTACCACAGCTCACTGTTGCCCAAAAGTCGATAATCAAGGGTGATAAACTATCTTTATCGATCGCCTGCGCTTCGATCGTCGCAAAAGTTACCCGTGACCGCATTATGATTGAACTTGATCAATGTTATCCTGGATATGGATTAGCCGATCATAAGGGATATGGCACGGGACAGCACCTAGCGCGGCTGCGTCGTCTGGGTCCCTCACCTATCCATCGCTGTTCTTTTGCCCCCGTAAAGGAGTTCATTGTCCTGCCATGAAGCGCGGTGAGCTGGGCAGCATTGGAGAAAAAATAGCTGTAGGCTTTCTTAAAAAGAAAGGCTACCGTATTCGAGAAACAAACTTTCGTTGTCGTGCCGGCGAGATAGATATTGTGGCCGAGAAAAATGGCTATTTAGTTTTTGTTGAAGTCCGCACTAAAATGAGTCTGGTGTTCGGTAAGCCAGAAGAATCAGTTACCGTTGCTAAGAAGGAGAAACTTGTTAATACTGCACTTATTTATCTTGCTAGCCATGAAAGTGTGCCCGAGTCCTGGCGTATTGATTTTATTGCCGTAGAGATAGACCAGCAGGGTAAGGTGAAGCGGCTCGAGCTTATTGAGAATGCTGTAAGTTGAGTGTATTGACAAGGCAAAGTCCATGTATTAACATTAGCCCATATTGTCTCGGTTATTGCTTTGCCTTTCAATGTTTTAGTGGACAAGCCTATTACTTGAGTTGCTCATTCCGATAATAGCGCGTAAGAGGAGGTTCAGTGATTATGTATCCCGAGTTCAACACGCGTTATCCATTGTTGCTGACTAACTTGATGAAAAGACCTCTCAGCAGGTATCCGAATGATATTGGTGTGGTCTACAGAAATGAGGTGGGGCAGTATTTCAGGTTTACATGGCGCCAGTGGTACGAGCGGACATGCCAACTTGCTCATGCACTTAAGGAGCTTGGAATAAAGCCGGGGAAGCCTGGAAAGCCAGGTGACCGAGTTGCTACTATGGCGTTGAACCACCATCGGCATCTTGAGCTTTGCTATGCTCCTGTTGGCATAGGTGCAATAGCGCATCCCATCAATATGCGGCTCTCGCTGGATCATATGACACATACAATAAACCATGCTGAGGACAAAGTTATATTTGTTGATGATACCTTTATACCCTTGCTTGAATCTATCTATGACCGGATAAAGCCCGTGGTTAAGGCTTTTGTGTACATGTCGGATCGGGATGAGAAACCGCGAACCAAAATAAAGCCGCTCTATGAGTATGAGGAGTTAATTCAAAGGCAGCCTAAAGAGTTTAACTGGCCATATATGAGTGAGGATACGTATGCAGTGCTTTACTACACTACTGGCACAACTGGCTTGCCCAAAGGGGTTATGTTCACTCATCGCCAATTATATATCCAGATCCTTCATGTGCTTACCAGCAATTATATGGCTCCTAGGTTGCCGAACGATCCTAAGTATACAGGTCAAGACCCTAGGATTGCCGTACCGTTGATCAACGTGCCGTTATTCCATATCCATGCCTGGGGAGCACCGTGGTACTATGTTTTTTGCGCTAGCAAAATAGTCCTTCCGGGAAGGTTCACTCCGCAGAGCTTTTGTGAGCTAGTCCAATCTGAGAGGGTGACCACGACTTCTCTAGTGCCAACAATGTTAGCTATGCTATTGGAATATGAGGGACTGAAAGACTATGATCTCAGCAGTCTTGTCAATATCGGTGTTGGCGGTGGTGCGTTGCCTTTAGGTCTAAAGGCTAAGGCGGAGAGGTTGTTTCCATACTTTACTGTATCTTCTGGTTATGGGATGACTGAGACTGCAGCCACTGTTATTACAGCAGCGATCAGTCGTGATATGGTAGATTGGCCAAAGGAAAAGCTTGACCAAGTGAGAGTTAAGACTGGCATCCCTGTGGCAGGGATTGAGGTTCAAGTAGTGGATGAAAATGGAAACCCAGTGCCCCATGATAATGAAACGTTAGGGGAGATTTTGCTGCGAGGGCCGTGGATCATGGGGCAATATTATAAGGATCCCAAGAGAACTGCAGCTGCTTGGCGCGACGGTTGGTTCCATACTGGTGATATGGCTAAAATAGATCAAGATGGGTACATAATAATTGCTGACAGGATAACTGACGTGATCAGGAGCGGAGCTGAAATGGTCCCTACAGTTTTACTTGAGAACCTGACTGCCACGTCCGATTATGTCCTTGAGGCAACTTATGTCGGGGTTCCAGATGAGAAGTGGGGTGAACGCCCTATGGCTTTGGTTAAGCCGTTACCCGGTTCACAAATAAGCGAAGAAGATATATACAGGTTCCTTGAGGAGGAGGGGGTTGCCAAGGGCAAGATTGCCAAATGGATGCTACCAGACTATATCGCTTTTTGTGATGATATTCCTAAGACCAGTGTGGGTAAATATGACAAAATAGCCATACGCAAAAGGCTAGATGAGTTTCTTGCCAAAGCGAAGAATATGCATAGAGGCTGAGCTTTTCTGTCGAGATAACTTTCTACAATTCAGCTTAATGCCTATTGGGTTCAGTGTCCTTGCTGTTCAATTTTTGTTGGAGGTATGTTGAGTATAAAAGCTGACGGGTTTAGTCTTGCATGCTTCAAATTTTAGTCCACTTGGATATTGACACAGTTTTGTAGGTGTGTTAAGATAAAATTTGCTTTCGGCTTTGGCACTTTAACAACTGGATAGTGGAAGGAAGAGTTTGCATTGAGAGTTTGATCCTGGCTCAGGATGAACGCTAGCGGCGTGCCTGATGCATGCAAGTCGTACGCTCTGTTGGTTCGCAAGGACTATCAGAGAGTGGCGAACGGCTGAGTAACACGTAAGTAACCTATCTTCAAGTGGGGGATAACTTGTCGAAAGGCGAGCTAATACCGCATGTGGTGGTAGGGCAGATGCTTGTACCACTAAAGCCGTAAGGCGCTTGAAGAGGGGCTTGCGTCCTATTAGGTAGTTGGCAGGGTAATGGCCTACCAAGCCGATGATGGGTAGCTGGTCTGAGAGGACGACCAGCCAGACGGGGACTGAGACACGGCCCCGACTCCTACGGGAGGCAGCAGCAAGGAATCTTGGGCAATGGGCGAAAGCCTGACCCAGCAACGCCGCGTGGGGGATGAAGGCCTTCGGGTTGTAAACCCCTTTTCCCGGGGAAGAATAATGACGGTACCCGGGGAATAAGTCTCGGCTAACTACGTGCCAGCAGCCGCGGTAATACGTAGGAGGCGAGCGTTATCCGGATTCACTGGGCGTAAAGCGAGTGTAGACGGCTTTCTAAGTCAGGCGTGAAATCTCCTGACTCAATCAGGAGAGGTCGCTTGATACTGGAGAGCTTGAGGGCAGTAGAGGAAGGTGGAATTCCCGGTGTAGCGGTGAAATGCGTAGATATCGGGAGGAACACCAGTGGCGAAGGCGGCCTTCTGGGCTGTACCTGACGTTGAGACTCGAAAGCGTGGGGAGCGAAACGGATTAGATACCCGTGTAGTCCACGCCCTAAACGTTGGACACTAGGTATGGGGAGTATCGACCCTCTCCGTGCCGAAGCTAACGCTTTAAGTGTCCCGCCTGGGGACTACGGCCGCAAGGCTAAAACTCAAAGGAATTGACGGGGGCCCGCACAAGCAGCGGAGCGTGTGGTTTAATTCGATGCAACGCGAAGAACCTTACCAGGGCTTGACATGCTGGAAGTAGGAACCCGAAAGGGGGACGACCTGTATCCAGTCAGGAGCTAGCACAGGTGCTGCATGGCTGTCGTCAGCTCGTGCCGTGAGGTGTTGGGTTAAGTCCCGCAACGAGCGCAACCCTCGTCGCTAGTTACTCTCTCTAGCGAGACTGCCCGTAAAACGTGGAGGAAGGAGAGGATGACGTCAAGTCAGCATGGCCCTTATGCCCTGGGCGACACACACGCTACAATGGATGCTACAAAGGGTAGCGAAGGAGCGATCCGGAGCCAATCCCAAAAAAGCATCCTCAGTTCGGATTGCAGGCTGAAACTCGCCTGCATGAAGTCGGAGTTGCTAGTAACCGCAGGTCAGCACACTGCGGTGAATACGTTCTCGGGCCTTGTACACACCGCCCGTCACGTCATGGGAGCCGGTAACGCCTGAAGTCGATGGGCTAACCCGAAAGGGAGGCAGTTGCCGAAGGCGGGACCGGTGACTGGGACGAAGTCGTAACAAGGTAGCCGTACGGGAACGTGCGGCTGGATCACCTCCTTTCTAAGGAGTTTTAACTCCTAGGTCGATGGTATATTAAGACCTAATTGATAACTTTCGATATGGCAATTTCTCTTCCTTCCACTATCCAGTTGTTAGATTTTAGACGTTAACGCACTCTTCAGCTAGTTGACTATGGTGATAAAATATTAGAGAAGGGGCGGAGAAACGGTAGAAGATCGAAGTTCGGACATACAGGTATCAGCTATAGTTTTGGCTGGGGGCAAGAGTTCTCGTCTCGGACGTATTAAGGCTGCAGAGAAGATAGGTACTCAAACCTTACTTGAACTGGTAATAGAGAGTCTTTTCCCCATTACTCGGTCGATATTAGTCGTTTTTAGCGAGTCCACTTTTGACCTTGTGGATGTAGGACGGTTGGATGTCAAGATGGTAGTAGACCTGTATTGGGGAGGGGGGGTGCTCGGAGGTCTTTACACCGGTCTAGTAAATTCTGGTACAAGGTATAGCTTAGCCGTAGGCTGTGATATGCCCTTTCTTAATGCGGCGTTGCTCCGTTATCTAGTTGGTTTAGCTCCAGGGTTTGATATCGTTGTTCCTAGGTGCGGGAGGATGTATGAACCGCTGCATGCAGTCTATTCTAGACGCTGCTTGCCTTTCATAGCGAAGCTGATCAAACAAAACAAGCTGAAGGTCTCGGATTTATTTGATTTAGTCAATACAAGATATGTGGAGGACGAGGAGATAATTAAATACGACCCACAACACTTGAGTTTTTTCAACATAAATACTTTGCCTGACCTAGAACTGGCTAGAAGGCTAATGGAAGAGCGATCGGTACTAGCGGAGGGGCAAGTTGGAAGATGATAAGCGTTGAAGAGGCTCTTAGCAAGGTTCTGAGTTTTGTGCATGTGCTCGATCACGAGGAGAAGCCTATCTTGGAGTGTTTGGGGCAGGCGCTTGCGGAGGATATTCGTGCTCCGTTTGATGTTCCTCCTCTTGATAACTCAGCCATGGACGGATATGCGGTTCGGGCAGACAGTATCGCAGGCGCGACTCACGAATCACCGAAAAATCTGCGAGTTATAGGTGAAGTAGCTGCAGGGCAGGTTTCCAAGCTAAAGGTTGATCCTGGAACAGCAGTGAGGATAATGACTGGTGCTCTATTGCCGGAGGGAGCGGATACAGTGGTTCCCTTCGAGGACACAGACGAACTGAGGCGCAAGGCAAATTTGTTATATGCTGGTGAGATTGGTATTTTTGCTAGTTTACCTGCGGGATCAAATGTCAGACGTAGGGGCGAGGATATTGCAAAAGGCAAGGTCATTATCAGTCAAGGCACTTTACTTCGCCCAGCCCACATCGGGGTCTTAGCCTCGCTGGGGAAGAAAACAGCTCTGGTTATTCGCCAGCCGGTAGTGGGAATACTGGCTACAGGCGATGAGTTAATCGGCCCTGACTCACCTTTATCACCGGGCAAGATTTATAATAGTAATAGCTATAGCTTGGCTGCCCAGGTGATGGAGTGTGGTGGTATTCCAAGACTCCTAGGTATTGCCTCAGACGATGTTGGTCAGCTTTCTGCAGCTATTAGTAGTGGTCTCGAATGTGATCTGCTGATAACTTCGGGTGGTGTTTCTGTGGGGGATTACGATGTAGTTAAGCAAGTATTGGCTGCAGCGGGGGAAGTTTCTTTCTGGACTGTGCGCATGAAGCCAGGCAAACCGTTGGCTTTCGGGATACTCCGAGGGCGGAACGGGAGGAAAGTACCCCACCTTGGATTACCTGGCAATCCAGTGAGTTCAATGATAACATTTGAGGTCTTTGCTCGTCCTGCCATTCTTAAGATGATGGGTGCGCATGAGTTGGAGCGTCCAAGAATAGTAGCTGTAATGGAAGATGGAGTAATAAATAAAGATTCTCGCCGTATTTTTGCCAGGGTCATACTTAGTAGACGGGATAGCAAGTATTTTGCCCGGCTTACTGGACCGCAAGGTTCTGGAATATTGACTTCCATGGCTAGTGCTAATGGTATAGCTATAGTGCCAGAAACAGTAAGTGAACTGAAGTCAGGCGACAGAGTTGAAGTTATGGTACTCAACTGGGACAACATATGATTTGCAGGTGTTTTGTTTTAGAATTAAGTAGCACTTGAGGTATTAGTTAGTGATCAGAGAGGCTTCAGAGTTTGTTTTTATACCACCGCCTGTAATATCACGGGCAAGGCGGGTTCTAATCAAACCCGATGCAAGTTTGGCGATGCCTTATCCTGTTAGTACCAGTAGGGAAATTTTGGGCCAGGTGATCGAAAGTATTAAAAAGGTTAGCGATGCTGACATTATTATAATGGAAGGGAATCCCAGTGGTGAGTCTATATATCCGGTTTATCAGGCATTGGGCTATGATTTTCCTAGAGTACTGATGTTAGATGTCAGGGATTGTATCTGGGTTGAAGTGGAAAACCCCTTGCCGCACCCCTTTGCTGTCACTACTTTCTGGGTGCCAAATGTTGTACTTTCCAGTGACTATCTAATAAGCATAGCCCCTTTTAAGCTGGTTGGTGATAATGCTTGTTTTAGTATACCTAACCTTTTGAGCCTACTGCCTGTAAGTAAATATAGAGGAAGTGCTTCTGGTGGTTGGGGGGCTTTGTATGAGTTGGGTATAGACCAGGTGATCGCTGACCTTTATTTCACATTACCATTCGATTTAGGCATTGTCGATGCTCGCCAAAAATTTGTCAGTAGGAGTGATGACCCGGCACAGGGTAAAGTCGAGGACTACGGGAAGATTTTTATTGGTGAGCCCTATGAAGTTGACCTTGAGGCTGCGCGTGCTGCTGGTATTCACATCGCCTACCTAGAACTCATCAGGGCCGGAAAAACTGAACTGGAAGAATAAGCCCGGTGCCGACGGGTGCAATTTGTCGGGTTTTTACTGGTTGTTCGGTTAGCCTAGAACCTTACCTCAAAGTTCGAAAACTGACCTGTAAAAGATGACCAACTGACGTCTATTTTCTCTACCAGAGATTCTGGGGGGCCGATTTCAAGTTGCCTTAACAGCTCTTCCAATTTTTCTTTATCACCTTCAGCATGGACCTCCACAGCGTTCTCTTTAGGTAAGTTACGAACATAGCCCCTCAAACCCAAGGATTTAGCAACTCTCGAGGTAAAAGCCCGGTAGTAGACTCCTTGAACATGACCGTATATAGTAGCGGTGAGATAAGCCAACTCAGGCATTTCCATAACCTCCGTAATAATCTCTTGAGTAATACTGTTTCTCAGACACTTTGCATGGTTTCAAATAGCCTCAGTGAAGAGGGGGTGCAAAATCTATCCAGTCTGTTTAACCCGGCTTTTTGGGCATACTCGAGGGCTTGCAAAAATTCTTCTCGAGATATGCGTCTCGACAATTCCGGTACCTGGAAAGCTTCATAGCAAGGGTGGTATTGAGACATAATGTTAACATAGCTATCTGGTGAGACCTCTGTTGCGATAAATCTGGCTATTCCTTTTGTACCTGCCAGTCCGTTGGGTAGCACCAGATGACGTATCAGAAGCCCACGGGTTGCTATTCCTTTTTCGTCAATGTGGAGGTTACCAACCTGTCGATGCATTTCTTTCACTGCAGCCTGGTTTATCGGTGGGTAATTTTTAGCATTTGAAAGCCTCTCAGCAGCTTTGTCATCGAAATATTTCATGTCAGGCATGTAAATATCGATGATGCCTTCTAGGAGCTTAAGCGTTTCGATGGAATCGTAGCCTCCTGAGTTATAGACCAAAGGTATCCTGAGCCCTAAATTCACAGCGATTTCCAGTGCTTCCAAGATCTGGGGTACCACATGGGTTGGAGATACTAAGTTTATGTTGTGACAGCCTCTCTTTTGGAGTGATAGCATGATTCTGGCAAGTCCTTCTTTGGTTACTATAGCTCCTTCACCAAGCTGACTGATGGTGTAATTCTGACAAAAAATGCACCTCAGATTGCAGTTGGTGAAGAATATTGTTCCTGAGCCATGCGTGCCTACTAATGGCGACTCTTCTCCGAAGTGGGGGCCATAGCTCGATACGATAGCTAGTCTTCCGGTGCGGCATTGACCCGTTTCGTCGGCTATCCGGTTGACTCCGCAGCAGTGAGGACATACATGACAATTTTGTAAAAGGTCTAAGGCTTCTCTTGCCCGCTTGGTCAGCCTTCCGTCCCGATGGAGTTGCAAGTAGGTTGGAGCTGAATTCATTCCTCTACAGGGGGCGTTTTCTTGCCTTTCTTGATGACTTCTACTTCTACTTGTGGTGTGTTAATAATGGGGGTGATTGGTTTTCTAGCCCCCTTTTTTGGTTTCTTTGGCTCTCTCCACCTGTAATCTCTGCTGCCCATCTTTGGCTTTTCCCTTGCAGTTATTTTCTTTTCGAGGCATAATAGAGTTTAGCAGAGCGTAGTCTACTTTGTAAAGAGAGAAAGACTTGCCTGAAATGGCTGGGTTGTTGTATACTATTGACTTCTGGAGGAGGTGGAAAAGTGGAAAATAGTTCCTTCCCCAAATGTCTAAAGTGTAAGGTCGGTGATTTAGTGCCGCTGTCTGATTTTGGCAGTCAAGGGGCAGCTATTCACTACAAGGCTTGGGTTTGTACCAACCCTGATTGTGGCTACAATATTAAGATCAGGAATGGTGACGTATATCTAAACGAGCCTATCTTTAGTGGGACGGGACCTAGTCCTCGCTCCCGGTTGTAGTTTGCCTGAGCTGTATCTTGACTTAAAAACTGGCTATCGGTGGTTGCTTTCGTTGTTGTAGCGAAGCAGATAGCAAGGGTTGGGGTTGATTTTTTCTTCCCACGCCGGTGTATTGCTTGCGGAAAAATCGGCGATTTTTTGTGTCGGGCGTGTTGCCAGAAGCTGCCCCGCCTATTACCGCCTTTGTGTCAGAAGTGTGGCAGAGCCGAGTCTACTGGGACCCTGTGCTCTAACTGTTGGGGATGGCAGTCTTACATAGATGGCATACGGTCTCCGTTCCGTTTTGAAGGGGTAGTGCGGGAAGCTGTCCATGCATTGAAATATCGCAACCAGAGGGTGCTTTCTCAATATCTGGCTGGGTTGATGGCTGATTACCTCTGTCATAATCATATACCAGGTGAAGTTCTGGTCCCGGTGCCTCTTCATCGTCGGCGTTTAAGAGAGCGTGGGTACAATCAGTCAAGTCTTTTAGCTCGTGAGCTAGCCAACATAGTGAGGCTGCCTATTCTCGAAAATGTGTTGTGTCGGGTAAAGGATAGCTTACCACAGGTGAAAGCTGCGTCCGTAGATGCTCGTCACCAAAATGTAAAGGGAGCGTTTATTTGTCAATCTGATGGCAGGATTAAAGGCAAATCCGTACTGGTTATTGACGATGTGTGCACGTCTGGGGCTACCCTAGAAGCATGTGCTGCTGCTCTCAAGATTGCTGGGGCTACTTCGGTGTGGGGGCTAACTTTTGCTCGTGAAGTCTAAGGAGGATTTATAGACATGGAGTTACATATTTTTAGTAAGAATGCGGAACTTTCGCCTTTGCTTGAAGGTTACGTGCGTAGGAAGGTTGAAAAATTAGCACGCCATTTACCCAGCATCACCGGTGGGAAGATAGAAATTATTGAAGAAAAAGCGAAATCTCCTGAGCATCGCTTTAATGTCCAAATAACCTTGAGTAGTAGTAGCGGGATGTTATTGCGGAGTGAGGAGCGGGCAGGGAATGTTCGTGCAGCGGTTGATAGTGCGGTCAAAATACTAGATCGTCAGATAGAGCGTTACAAGGGTAGATTATATGAGAAAGGACGTGGACTATCTTTAGCGCGGCATTCTCCTGTTTACGGAGAATTGACTGGAGAGGTACTGGAAAGCCGTCACGATGAGAAATTACCTAAGGTAGTGAAGGTCAAACGCTTCGCCATAAAGCCGATGTCTTTAAGTGAAGCTGTAGAACAGATGGAGCTTTTGGGTCACTCTTTTTTCCTGTTTATTGACTCCGAGAGCAACTCCATCAATCTACTCTATCGGCGGAATGATGGTAATTATGGTCTTATTGAGCCAAAGCTATCTTAAGTGGATGGGTTGATAACCATGGCAGAAGGCAGCGAGTTAGTCATAGGCAAGACAAGAATCAGGTTGCTTCAGGGAGATATCACGGAGCAAGATACGGATGCCATTGTTAATGCGGCTAATTCTGCCTTAATGGGTGGTGGTGGTGTGGATGGTGCTATACACAGGGCTGGCGGTCCTGCCATTATGGAGGAGTGTCGCCGAATTATTGCGCGGATAGGACGATTAGATGCTGGCAAGGCTGTGATGACTACGGGAGGCAGGCTGAGAGCACGACATGTGATTCATACTGTAGGACCAGTTTGGCGCGGTGGGGGTAAGAGTGAGGCTGATCTTTTAGCCAGTGCCTATGTGGAGAGTTTAAAACTTGCCTCTGAGCATGGTTTGAAAAGCGTAGCTTTTCCTTCTATAAGCACCGGCGCTTATGGTTATCCTGTCGCTGAGGCGGCAAAAGTTGCCTTGAGGGCGGTAGCCGATTTTCTGCGAAATTATGAAACTTCATTGGAAGAAATACGCTTCGTCCTTTATGATGCTCGGACTTATCATACATATGTCAGCAAGTTAATTGAATGCCAGGGCTAGATTAGCCCCGGGTCCCGGCGATAGGTGTATTTATTCAACGGGTGGTATTTATAGGTAGTGTGTTGTGTTATGGTTTTTGAGACTTGCCTAGGATGGATGGCAGTTGTAGGGTCATCATTCGGGCTACAAAGGGTCATTTTACCCCACAGTTCTAAGTCTGCTATACTCGAGCAGATATCTCGAAATAGTTGGTCCCTGGATGATAATAGGTTTCCCGAACTTAGTGGACTGGCTGAGGATATAAGGCATTATCTTGAAGGCGAAGAGGTTGTGTTCCATTATAGGTTGGATTTGATGGCAGCAACTGAGTTTCAGAAGAGAGTGTGGTGTGTGGTAAAACAAATCCCCTATAGTCAGACTCGAAGCTATTTGTGGGTGGCGGGGGTTTTAGGGTTACCTGGTGGGGCTAGGGCTGTGGGACAGGCACTAGCTAGAAATCCATTGCCGATAATAGTACCTTGTCACAGGGTGATAAACAGCGATGGCACTTTAGGCGGTTTTAGTGGTGGGGTAGAATTGAAACGGCGGTTGCTTCAGATAGAAAGCTCGGGAGCGATTCACAGTCTATAAAGTTGCTTCAAGAGACCTAGGTGATAGTATCCAAGAGCAGCATCAAATGGAGGACACAATGGAATATAATCAGATAAAATGTGACCTGGCAGACGGGGTTCTGATGATAACGCTTAACAGACCTGAAAGGTTGAATGCTTTTACTCCGGTTATGTGTGATGAACTTGTCGATATCTTCAGCAAAGCAGATGCAGATGACAGTGTGCGGGTAGTGATTGTCACTGGTGCAGGGCGTGCCTTTTGTGCCGGGGCTGATCTTGGGGCGAGTTCGTCACCATTTTCTACAGTGCCAACACTTACGGATCCTGAAGTATATAGAGACCCTGCTGGCAGAATCACCTTGCTACTTTATAATTTGAAGAAACCGGTGATTGCTGCAATCAACGGTCCGGCTGTTGGTGTTGGGATTACAATGACGCTGGCGATGGACATTCGCTTGGCGGCTCAAGATGCTAGAATCGGTTTTGTCTTTACGAGACGAGGGCTTATTCCGGAGGGGGCTAGCACATGGTTCCTACCACGCATTGTAGGATTTGGTAAGGCTGCTGAGTTGCTGCTCACCGGAAGAGTAGTTGGAGTCCAGGAAGCCGTAGCCTGTGGTTTAATCAATGAAGTACTACCACCAGAAAGATTAATCCCGAGGGCACGAGAGATTGCTATGGATATTACCAGCAATACTTCACCGGTATCAGTAGCACTTTCGAGGCAACTTCTCTGGAAAATGGCGTGTGCAGGTCATCCTTTAGAAGCTAACAGGATAGAATCAAAAGCGTTTGCCTGGATGCTTCAGCAACCTGATTCAAGCGAAGGCGCATTATCGTTTCTTGAGAAAAGACCCCCGCATTTTACTATGAAGCCTAGCACTGACATGCCGAGCTTTTATCCGTGGTGGGAAGAAAGAGATTTTAATCACCGGGGCTTGGGTTCCTCGAGCACGGATTGAATTTGTGAGGGCTCGGTGTTTATTCTTCTACTTTGATGCTGTTTTCTCCAAGTAATCTGCTTATCTCCAAAGCTAGTTCTGAGCAGAAATTGATTTTATTAGGAAGTCTCATATTTATTGTTTCCTTAAACGTGTTTATGCTGAGAAAGACCGGGTCTTTGCCAGGGTAACGATTAAGAGTAGCCAGCACTTGTTCAAAGCTTTTGATGTCTTTATCGGCATCGTCGCTTTGAGTAATATTAACAACTATCTTCCGTTGTGTTGCATTGGGTTGCACAGGCGGCTTTTGCTCAGTGTTTTTCTCAGGTGCGCTGGTTTCTTGATACTGGCGTACTTTCTGACAGCTGATGCTCACACGGTCATCTTTTAATCTTATGGTACCCTCGAGAAGCAGGATATTTCCTTCTTGCCATAGATCTTTGGTCTGACTGTAAATGTCCGACCAAACTGTAACTTCTATGTTGCCAACAAGGTCTTCTAGCGTTGCAATCACGAAGGGTTTCATGTCCCTGGTGTGTAGCTGTCGTATAGATGTGACCATGCCGGCGACTATCACCTTTTCCCCTGCCATTTCAGCACCTATTTCGCCACAGAGTGCAGTGACTGTTGTGGCTAGTTTGGGTGCTATTGCCGCAAGGGGATGTTCTGAGAAATATACACCCAGAAGTTCTTTTTCCCATTCCAGTCGCTCTTTAAGGCTGACGTCGAAATGATCCAGATTGAAACTCGGGAGCGGTGTCGGAGCAGTGCCCCCCCACAGGTCAAACATGCTTGTTTGCCCCGATTCCCGGAGTTTTTGTTCCTGTTGGGCGAGTGCCATAATGCGGTCGATGGCGTGGAGTAGGCTTCCTCTCGGGGCTAAGCAGTCTAGAGCACCAGCCTTGATCAAGCTTTCCAAAGCCTTTTTGTTGATGTTTCGCAGATCAACACGGCGGCAGAAATCCTCGATAGATTTGTAAGGTCCGCTTATGCTCCGAGCTTGAATTATGGGCTCAATGGCATTGCGCCCGAGGTTTTTTATTGCGGTTAGACTATAACGAATAGCTCTGCCATTTTCATCAGTATGTTCAATACTAAAATCGATTTCGCTTTTGTTGATGCAGGGCGGTAGCACAGCAATGCCTAGCCGCCGGCATTCGGCTATTGCTGAAGCCAGCTTGTCGTGGTGTGCAATGTATGTGTTCAACAAGGCAGTCATATACTCGAGTGGGTAATTAGCTTTCAGATAGGCGGTCTGGTAAGCGATTAGAGCGTAACTCACGCTATGAGCTTTGTTGAAAGCGTACCCAGCAAACGGTTCGATAAGCGAGAAGATCTCGGCAGCGATACTTGGTGGAATGCCATTTTTCTCGGCACCGGCTATGAAGTTCTGTTTTTCCTTTTTCATTACCTCAGGTATTTTCTTGCCCATTGCCTTTCGGAAGATATCAGCTTGCCCCAGGCTATAGCCAGCTAGAGCCCGTACGATGTGGAGAACCTGATCCTGGTAGACTATGACACCGTAGGTTTCCTCCAATATTTTTTTAACGGATGGATGAGGATATCGAATATCCTGTATGCCGCGTTTGGCTTTAATAAAGGTAGGTATGTGCTCCATAGGACCGGGACGGTATAAAGCTACCATGGCTGCAATGTCGCTGAAGTTAGTTGGACCGAGTTCCTTTATGTAGCGACGCATGCCAGCACTTTCTAGCTGGAAGATACCGCTAGTCTCTCCAGAGGCAAGTAGTCTGAAAGTCAGCGGGTCATCGAGAGGAATATGCTGCAGGTCGATTGTGGTGCCATACGTCTTATTAATTGTGTCTATAGTCTTTGATAATATAGTCAGGTTAGCCAGACCTAGAAAGTCCAGCTTAAGTAATCCGAGGCGCGCTATGCTATCCATGGAGAACTGGGTCATGGTGATGACCTGTTCACTGCTCTTTGTAACTCGTTGCAGTGGCACGTAGTGGGTCAGCGGTTCTTTAGATATCACTACGCCGGCAGCATGTGTACTGGCGTGGCGAGCTATGCCTTCTAACTTTTTGGCAGTGTCTATCAGATTCCTTATAGTGCTATCATCATGGTATATATCCTGGAGTTCCTGGCTTTCAGCAAGCGCCTGTTCTAGGGTAATGTTTGGTCTGGCGGGAACAAGTCGGGCTACCCTGTCTACTTGCCCATAGGGCATTCCCAGTGCCCTGCCGACATCTCTCAGGGCTGCTCTTGCCCCCAAGGTGCCGAAGGTTATGATCTGTGCCACATGGTCGGCGCCATATTTTTGGGTAACATAAGCTATCATCTCGTCTCGGCGGTCATCTTGGAAATCCAGGTCTATATCTGGCGGCTCGCGGCGCTCGATGTTGAGAAAGCGTTCGAAGACCAGTTTATATGCTACCGGGTCTATGGTGGTTATGCCGAGACAGTAGAGCGCTAGGCTTGCAGCAGCACTGCCACGGACGCCGAAAAGAATGTTCCGTTTTCTGGCAAATGAGACGAGGTCCCAGACGACAAGGAAATAATCGGCGAATTTTGTCTGACGGATGACATCTAACTCGTATTGGAGACGCTGTTCGATTTCTGGGGTTGGTTGTTTGTACTGCTGTTTCAGTCCTTTCCAGCAGAGTTCAGCGAGATATTCGTCAGAAGTTTTGTCAGAGGGTAGGTCTATTTGCGGAAGGTGCAGGCGCCCGAATTCTAATTCAAATGTGCACATCCGGGCGATTTTCTCGGTGTTTTCTATAGCCTGGGGCAAATCAGCAAAAAGTTCTCCCATCTCTTGCTGGCTCTTCAAATAGAAGAAGTCCCCGTGCATTTTTAGCCTTTTCTCATCGTAGATCGAGGTGTTGGTTTGAATACAGAGCAACAGGTCTTGTAAGACGGCATCCTCTTTATTTACATAATGGACATCATTGGTAGCTACGATGGGGATATCCAGCTTAGCAGCAATAGACAACAGTCCTTTGTTGATATGATCCAGTTCAGGTATGGGGTGGCGCTGTATCTCTAAGTAATAATCACAGAAAGTATCCTTGTACCACTTAGCTTGCGTGGTTGCTTCGTCGTAGCGTCCCTCCAGAATCAGACGGGGTAATTCACCCTGCATGCAGCCTGACAGGGCAACCAATCCAGTGCTATGCTGGGCAAGTAGTCCCTTGTCCACCCTGGGCTTGTAATAGAAACCTTCTAAATGGGCTTTGGTTACCAGCTGAATTAGATTGCGGTAGCCTTCGTGGTTTTTGACTAGGAGGGTGAGGTGATAGGGTGCCTTTTCGTTGCTGGCTCGGCTTTGGTAGTGTGTCTCAGCTACATAGATTTCACAGCCGATTATCGGTTTCATCCCTGCTTCTTTGGCAGTAACGTAAAAGTCAATCACACCGTACATATTACCGTGGTCTGTGATAGCAAGGCTGTCCATCTCCAGTTCTTTCGCTCTGGCGATAAGTTGCGGAATGCGACAGAGTCCGTCAAGGAGGCTATACTCGGTGTGGACATGTAAATGGGTAAACATAGACTTGTCCGGAAAGTGCAGTTTACTAAAAAATTATAGCACAGGGTGCTTTTTGGTGCCTTGGTTAAGGCTTTTAGCGGTGCGAAGTTTTTACTTGTTTTGCAGGGTGTCCGCGGTATTGTCCAGTTTTGGTTCTTGCATCCTGTTTGGAATATAATCTAGCTATAGTTAACTATTTTAGTCAGCACATAAGGTGTTTTTGGACGCCGAGGAGAAGTGAACTTGCAGACGCTACGATATGTTGCATTCTGGCTATTTGTTTGTTGCTTGCCGGTTCTGTTCGTGACCACTGCTATTCGTTGGGCAGTTAGCGAAGTGCGGCTCTATGAGTACGGATTTGCGAAACACCGGGTAAGTCAAGATACCGGGATATCCAGCCCGGAATTGCGGAGAGTAGCTCTTGATTTGATTGACTACTTCAATTTTAGAAGGGACGAGGCCCAGGTTATCATAAAAGGTGGAGATGGTGAGATTAGGCTATTTAGTGCAAAGGAGTTGATTCATTTACAAGATGTAAGGGGTCTGATTCAGTTGAATACGGTTGTCCAGTTATCGGCTTTAGCAGTGATGCTGGTCTGTATATCTGTGTTGTCGTTTCTGTCTAGGCACAGGTGGGTTAATCTAGCTAAGGGGCTGTTTGCTGGCAGTGTACTGACACTGAGTGCGGCGGCAGTTATGATTCTCTGGTGCTGGCTTGGCTTCAGATATTTTTTCTACTTGTTTCATGCTGTGAGTTTCTCTAATGAATACTGGATGCTTGATCCGGCTAAAGATTATCTGATCAGGCTGTTTCCTGAAGGTTTTTTCTATGATGCAGCACTGTTCGTTTTTGGTGCTGTCTTGATAGTTACTTTGTTAGTTATGGGCGTGAGCCTGTATGCTCTAGGATTATTTAGTAAACAGGAGGCAGGGGCTGAGAGCGCTTTTTATTTCTGGCACTTGGCATAGACCTCATAAACCGCACTCAGCGCAGCTGGAGGCAGTGCAACTGGCACAGGAGGAACCTGTACCTGCAATAGGCGAGGAAACGCCGTTGCTATCTTTGGAAAAAGAGGCAAAACGTGAAAATAGTCGCCTTGCGGGGCGCCCACATTTAGGACAAGGTGTTTCTATGCTGGCTTTACTGATGGGTCTCATCATCTCGAATCTATGGTCGCACTCGGCACAAAAGTATTCATAGATGGGCATTTCTTCCCTCCGTCTGCAATATAAGTTTAGCTAGAAAGCTATCCTAAAGTCAAGGATTTGTACTTGTCCAATACATTAGTGACATATATTCTTAATCGCTTTCAAGACAGAAAGCGGCTAATTAGTCCCCGTTAGCCTTTTCATTTGCTTTGATGGTGGAGGGCTAAGGTGATGGTCGAAGTCGGGGCAATCCCTCTCACTCAAGCTCACCGCCCGGGGGGAGATAAAGCAGCCAGTGCTCTTCCCGCCCTGCTATGTCCTGGTGTCCCCCATCTATCTGAGCGGACTACGGATTATGGTGGTGGGAGTTTCTACTTTTGAATGTCGAACTCCAGGCTAGTATAATAGCGACACGACATGATGGAACGGAGTTAAGTGCAATGTTCGGAAATGCAAAACTGGCTGACATGATTATCTCGTGGGTGAAAGATGTGGTTGCAAATGCTTCAGGTAAGGGGGTGGTGTTTGGACTGAGTGGAGGGGTCGATTCCTCGGTGGTAGCGGTACTGTGCAAGCGAGCTTGTCCTGAGAGCAGTCTGGGGGTGATCATGCCCTGCCACAGCAGTGAGACTGATAGAGAGCATGCCGAGCTTGTAGCTAAAAAATTTCAAATACCATTCGCGGTTGTGGTTCTTGATAGTGTCTTTGATGCTTTGGTGAAAGCGTTTCCATTTTTGAGGGAAAATGATGAGTCTGTGGCTCGTTTAGCATTGGCGAACATGAAGCCTCGATTACGGATGGTCACGCTTTACTACTTTGCCAACCGTCTCGGTTATCTGGTTGTCGGATCCAGCAACCGGAGCGAGCTTTCCGTCGGTTATTTCACCAAGTATGGTGATGGTGGAGTGGATATCATGCCTTTAGGCAACCTAGTGAAAAGTCAGGTACGCGATTTGGCTAAATATTTGGGTATTCCACAGGTGATAATTGATAAGCCTCCGTCCGCAGGTTTATGGGAAGGACAGACAGATGAGGGTGAGATGGGTGTCACTTACCACCAATTGGACCGCTATTTAATAAGCGGGCAAGCAGAAGGAGAAATTAAGGATAAGATCGATTCTATGATTGCAAAAAGTGCGCATAAGCGGTCTCTACCGCTATTGCCGCCTTTTTGGTCTGGCTGATCGGATAGACATGATGGCATTGCCTCGATAGGTCGTGTGTGTTATGATGCAGTATGATTGCGGGTGAGCCACTTATTGCAGCTAGGAGGACAGGTTCATGGTTACAGATAAAGAGAAGGCGCTTGAGTTAGCCGTAAGTCGTATAGAGAAGCAGTTTGGTGAAGGATCGATTATGAAGCTGGGCGAGATGTCATCGAAGATGCCGGTAGAAGCTATTCCTACAGGCTCGTTAAGTTTGGACTTAGCTCTGGGTATTGGTGGTGTGCCCAGGGGAAGGGTGACCGAGATATTTGGCGCAGAAGCTTCGGGGAAGACCACGCTGGCACAACATATAATTGCTGAAGCGCAGAAATTAGGCGGCATCGCTGTTTACATAGATGCGGAACATGCTCTGGATACTGCATATGCGGCAAATTGTGGTGTAAAGATTGATGAACTTCGTATAGCTCAACCGGACAATGGTGAGGAGGCTTTGGGGATTACGGAGGAACTGGTGAGGAGTGGGGCTGTAGATGTAGTTGTTATTGATAGCGTGGCTGCCTTAGTACCCAGGGCAGAGATAGAGGGTGAAATGGGAGATGCGCACGTAGGCTTGCAGGCGAGGTTGATGTCTCAAGCGCTACGGAAGCTGGTGGCTGCGATCAGTAAGTCCCATACGGCAGTGATATTCATCAATCAGCTGCGAGAAAAGGTTGGCATAGTTTTTGGTAGCCCTGAGGTCACTCCCGGGGGAAGGGCATTAAAGTTTTACAGCTCTGTTAGGATCGACTTAAGAAAAATCGATGCCATCAAGCACGGTCCTGAGGTGGTGGGTACAAGAGTGAGAGCTAGGGTGGTGAAGAATAAGATGGCACCGCCATTTCGTTCAGCTGAGTTTGACATAATGTTTAAATACGGTATAAGCAAGGAGGGTGATTTGGTTGATTTAGGGGTGGCGTTGGGGGTGATTAAGAAAGCAGGGACTTTTTTTACGTATGGTGATGTAAAGCTAGGGCAGGGGCGGGAAAATGTCAAAGATTACTTGAGGCAGAATCCTGCCTTGGCGTCTGAGATCGAAAAAAAGATAAGGACAGTGGCGCAAGGAACCTCCGATCTTGGTGCCGATGTTTCTAAAGAGGTTTTCGAATAAGGGACTATCTGCCGTACCGTTTAGCCTATGACCGATAATTCTCAGAATACAGGGGAATGGTACTAGCAGGGGAGATTACTGCCTTTGGGTATAGAGGTGGGCTGGTAAATGTCATTGTTGATGGCATCTACTCCTTTCGTATAAATGTTGGATCGGCAAGCAGAGTGTGCTTTGGCGTGGGTCAGAATTATCGTCTGAAGAGGTAAGGGAGTTGATCGAGGCTGATGTGACCGAGCGGTGTTTTGCGGCTGCATTGCGTCTGTTGGGCTATCGCCCTCGTAGTCGTGCTGAGTTAAGGCAGCGTTTATTAAGGCGTGGTTTTTCTGACATTTTGATAGACAAGGTTCTAATGGTTTTAGAACAAAAGGGCTTGGTAGATGATGTGGCGTTTGCTCGGTATTGGACAGAAAACCGTCTTCAGTTCAGACCAAAGAGCGCAAGGCTGATAAACCTTGAACTAAGGCGCAAGGGGGTCACTCCGGAAATAGCGAGTGAGGTTACAGAAGGTCTGGACGAGGAGTCGCTGGCATATCGTGCGGGATTGCAGAGAGTGCGCGTTTTTGCTAACCTGACTGGAGAGGAATTCCATAACCGGTTATACCATTATTTGCAGCGTCGTGGCTTTGCTCATGCAGTTATTGAAGCTGTCCTGAAGCGTCTGCGGGATGACTGTAGGGGGAGTGCTGACATTAGAGGTGATGAGGGATATCGGAGAGCTTAGCAGCTCGTTTTAATAGTGCGATATAAAGTATGCGTTGCAACTGACAGGAATTGTGGTATAATCTAATCACTCTCGCATAAGATACGGAGCTTATGGAAGGAGGTCTAAGTTGGCAGATCCAAATAAGGCTATATATGAATCGAGACCGTGGTTAAAATTTTATCCTCCCAATATACCGCCGGATGTCGAGATACCGGAGAAATCGGTGGTCGAGTCTTTTGATGAAGCAACTGAAAAGTGGAAGGACAGGACTGCGGTTGTCTTTTACGGGAAAAAGATAACTTATAAGGAACTAAGGGACCAGGTTGATAGGCTGGCTACAGCGCTTTGTGACTTGGGTGTGAAGAAGGGTGACCGTGTTGCTTTGTTGCTGCTAAATTCACCGCAGTTCATTATTGCTTACTTCGGGGCAGTCAAAGCTGGGGCTACTGTAACTGCTATAAGCCCGGTATATGTGAGCCCGGAGATCAAGCACCAGCTTGAAGACAGCGGTGCCAGGATGATTATCTGTATGGACATCCTTTATGACAATGTGGAAAGGGCTGGAGTTAAGCTGGATGCGGTCATACTTACCAACATTGCGGAATATCTGCCACCGATGAAGAAATTTTTGGGGCAGAGTGTGCTGCGCGCAGTGTACCAGAAAATGGCGGCGCCGCCTGCTGAGATATATGAGCAAGAGGGTTTCTATCGGCTCCAGGACTTAATCAAGAAATATGCCCCAAACCCGCCTAAGATTGAATTCGATATAAGGAATGACATAGTCACCCTCCCTTATACTGGAGGTACTACCGGACTACCGAAGGGGGCGATGATAACTCACTATAATATGGTTGCCGCCCGCACCATTGCTGAAAAATTCTGGACTCATGTGGTACAGGAAGGGAAGGAAACGGTACTGGCGTACTTGCCTTTTTACCATATATATGGTCAATCGGTGATCATGATGGGCGGGCTGTGTCAGGGTTATACTCTGGTAATATTTACCACGCCAGACCTTGATGACATCTTGAATGCCATCGAGTCTTACAACGCTTCCATGTTCTATAGTGTACCGTCACTTTATGAATACCTTCGGGACTACCATCGCACCGATAGAGTAAACTGGAAAAGGTTAAAGGTCCTTATCTCCGGTGCTGATGCTCTTCTCGAGGATACAGCGAGAGGCTGGGAGAAAAGGACCGGTGCTAAAATCCATGAGGGGTGGGGGATGACGGAGACCAGTTCCGTGGGCATTGTAAGCCCTTATGGTAGACCCAAGATCGGCTCCTTCGGAGTGCCGTTGCCGAATACGGTGGCTGGCATACTTGACCCCGATAGTGACAAGTTCATGCCTGTGGGTGAAGTTGGGGAGCTTGCTGTCAAAGGACCGCAGGTGGCGAAGGGTTACTGGAACAAACCAGACGAGACTAAAAAGATGTTTATCAATATCGATGGCGAGACATGGCTCCGGACCGGTGACCTGGTGCGGATGGACGAAGACGGTTATTTTTACTTCTATGATAGAAAGCGGGATATGATAAAGTATAAAGGTCTGGCGGTTTTTGCTCGTGAAGTTGAGGAGGTTATAACCAGCCATCCGCAGGTCAAGGAAGCAGGGGTCATTGGTGTCCCAGACCCGGAGGTGGGTGAGAAAGTGAAGGCGATAGTGGTTCTGGAGACCGAGGCAAGAGGCAAAGTTTCTGAAGAGGACATCATTAAATACTGTGAAGAAAGGCTGGCGCACTACAAGGTGCCCAAGATAGTTGAGTTCAGGGGCGAAGTCCCCAAGACTGATGTGGGTAAAGTATCGCGCCGCGAACTCAGGGAGGAGGAACTTTAGTATGGGACCTTTTTTTAAAGTAGAGAACCTGACCAAGCGTTTTGGAGGCTTAGTAGCGGTCAATAATGTCAGCTTTGAGATCGGCAGGGATGAAATAGTTGGTCTAATCGGTCCCAACGGTGCCGGAAAAAGCACTTTGGTACGTTGCATACTGGGCATACTCAAGTCCGATTCAGGCAAGGTGATCTTTAAGGGTGAAGACATAACTAGAAGGCGTCCGTGGGAAATAGTCCAGCGAGGTCTGGTGGGCACATTCCAGGTGGTCAAACCATTCCGTCGCTTGCCCATAATAGCTAATGTGATGGTGGGTTGCCTTTGCCCGAGGATAACTAAGCGTGGTGAATGGGTCAAGAGGGCGGAGGCTAAGGCGAGAGAAGCTCTGGAGTTCGTGGGTATAGCCGATTTAGCCCTGGAGCCAGCGTCTATCCTGTCACATGGCGATTTGAAGCGTCTGGAGGTAGCAAGAGCGATTGCCACCGAGCCTGAGCTCCTCATTCTCGATGAGCCTTTTGGTGGACTTAACCCTGCAGAGACAGAACTGGTGGCTAAATCAATGAGGAGGTTACATAAAGGTGGACGGTTTGGCAGGCTTCATAGCGAAGGTCCAGCCATGCTTATCATCGAGCATAAGCTGGCTGAGTTGATGAAAATCGTCGATAGAGTGATTGTGCTTAATTTTGGTGAAGTGATCGCTCAGGGGACTCCCGAAGAGATATCTAAAAATCCTATGGTCATTCAAGCATATACGGGGAAGGAGGTGCTCGTTGCTCGAGATTAAGAATGTAACCGTATGCTATGACACCGCTATGGTGCTGGATGATGCCAGTTTAAATGTGGAAAAAGGCGAACTGGTGGGGCTTGTTGGTCCCAATGGCGCTGGCAAGTCAACCTTGCTCCGTGCAGTGGCGGGGTTGATAAACTGGGAGAAAGAAGTGTTGAAGGGGACGAGGAAGGGTGACATCACCTTCACCGGGACTATTGAATTCGAAGGTGAAAGGATCGAGAAACTTTCGGCTGCTGAGATAGCTAAAAGGGGGTTGCTACTCTGTCCTGAAAGAGGCAGACCTTTTGTTGAAATGACGGTAAAGGAGAACCTGCTTGCCGGTGCCTATCTTTGTAAAGACAGGAAAGAAGTGGAGCGCGGACTTGCTAAGGTCTATGAGCTATTCCCGAGGTTGAAGGAGAGGGAGAACCAGATAGCCGGGACTCTCTCTGGTGGAGAGCGGCAGATGTTAGCTATTGGCAGGGCGCTAATGCGCCAGCCAAAGCTTATGCTGGTTGATGAGCCGTCCAGCGGTCTGGCGCCAAAGCTAAAAGAGGATCTGTTCAAACGGATTGAAGAGATTTACCACGAGCTTGGGGTGACCATACTACTTGCGGAGCAGGACGTTAGTTTCGCCTTCTCTCTTTCAGTCAGGAACTATGTGATGTCGCGGGGGCACATAATTGCACAAGGCAAAGCAGATGACTTATTGAAAGACGAGACTATAAGAAAGACATATCTGGGACTATAACCTGATTTGCTCTTTCACTGGTGCTGAAATATAAAATAGCGAGGTGTTTTAAACACCTCGCTATTTTTTGTTCCTTGCTGGTGGTGCTAATACAATGAGGCACCGCAAGCCCGGCACTCCTTTCGCCAGGCAGTATTTGCCAGTTTACAACGGGGACATTCGCGCTCAATCTTGTCCCTTATCCATACAGCGATCCCCTCGGGCATAAAAAGTAGCACTGCTATTATTATGGCGGCAAATATGAGGAATCTTATCTCGGCAATGACATGCAGACCTTCTAGGAGGGGGTATAGAAAGTATACACCGAAAACTGGTCCATAGATACTGACGATGCCACCGAAAACGGACCAGATCACGGCGTTGAATGACAATGTAAGTTCCAGTGTAGAAGGACCAGCAATTCTCATCGCATGAGCAAAAAGGGCTCCAGCTATTCCTGCAAAGAAGCCACCAATGGCGAAAGCCAGTATCTTGTAATTTATAGTGTTTATTCCGGTAGCCCGGGCAGCGATCTCGTCCTCACGGATAGCGTGGAGGATGATTCCTGTCCTTACCAAGCCGCTCTTAGCGTCCGTGAGTTTCCACATTATAAGCACAGAGATGGTCATTACGATTACCGAGATATAATACTCCGTCACTCTGGACTCAGAGAGGCGAGTGAGCCCGGAGATACCGTGTTCCCCGCCGGTCACATCCGGGAAAGCTTTTATAATGGCAAGCAATATCAGTGGGAAAGCAAGTGTGACCAGGGACAGGTATGGACCTCTAAGTCTCAGTGCTGGGAAACAGGTGACGACTCCGATGATCACTCCGGCAAGAGCGCCTATCGGTATTGTTGCCCATGGCTGTATGCCAAAGTAGTGGTTCAGCATGCCGGCGGTGTAGGCGGCTACACCAAAGAACAATGCATGACCAAAATTCACCTGACCTGTATATCCCGACAGGAAGTCCCAGCTCACAGCAAAGATAACGAATATATTGGTGAAGATAAGGATGCGGAGAATATAGGGGTCACGGGTAATAGCAGGAAGAATGAAGATGAGCAAGAAGAAGACCAGAGCGATTAGTCTCCCGGGAATTGCTATAACATCGCCCTGGAAGTCCTTAAGTAACCGCCTTATCATTATAGTCTCTCCTCTTCAAAAGCTACACCGAATAGTCCTTCTGGTCTGATTACGAGGACTATCACCATAATCAGCAGGGAGAAGGCTAGTTTCAGGAAAGCACCTGCTGGAAGCAGGAATACGATCAACGTCTCAACTGTAGCTATGATGAAAGCACCGATGATGCTGCCTTTTATGCTGCCAAGACCGCCAAGCACCACAATGACCATGACCATTACCAGTGGTGACATCCACATGTATGGATAGGTGGTCCACAGGGGTGCAATCGTGGCACCGGCGACAGCAGCCAGGGCTGTGGCTATAGTCATGGTCACAAGTAATATCGTGGGTACACCGATGCCCATTAAGCCAGCAATTTCAGGATCCTGGGCTGTAGCCCTGATGGCAATGCCCATTTTCGTCCGTGCCAGGAGTGCCCATACAATGACAAGGGTAGCAAGCATTATACCTATAGAGAGAAGCTGCTGGTAAGTAATCTTGACTCCAAATATTTGCCAGACCCCGGACATAAGCGGTGGGGACTCTCGAAAATGGGCACCGAAACCCAGGAGCATAATCTCCTGGAACACCATTGCCAGGGCGATGGTCACTAGGAGCACTGCAACATGGTGCTCTCGGATACGGTCGATGAACAGCTTATAACTTGCTGCACCGATGAAGGTGGTGACGAGCACCGAAACAATCATTGCCGGGACTGGACCTAAACCAGCTCGGTAAGTGAAGTAGTACATACCGTAGGCGGTAAGCATAAAAAATGCAGTGTGTGCCAGGTTCAACATGCGAGCGACACCAAAGATGAGGGAAAACCCCACTGCTAGAAGTGCGTATACACCCCCCGTTAGAAGTGCCTGCATTATAAGAGCTTGAACCATCTTTCCTTCCTAAATGATATCTTTATCCCGGTTTTGCTAAACAAGCAGGTTATTTGTGCTTCTATACTGGACTCTTTGCGACAGTTGCACAAGGCTGTTTCCAGCCAGTTTTTAGTTCCTTCGATATTCGGGTGCCTTTTTACAATGTTAACAAAGCCGCCGGCGGCTAACAAAGCTGCCGGCGGCTTTGTAGTGGGCATTACTTCGTGGACTGGAAAGTGAAGGCTATCTCTTTGAAAAGTGCCTCGTTGTAGCCGTAGAGGGTCACAGTGGTCAAATTGACGAGGATCCACTTTCCACCCTTCTGTACACCCATGGCGAAGGTCTCAGCATCGTACCCGGCAATAATCCAGTTCACCTTGGCGTATGTGACCTTGGTGCCATCAGCCAACGTGGTTTCTGCGGGTGTGCCGACCTTTATATCTGTACCGCCAGCGGCTGCGAGGGCTTCTTTCTCTATGTCAGCGAAGGCACCTTCCCAGCCAGAAGAGATGGACAAAGATGGGACACTGTCTGCAGAAGCGAAAAAGACGATCTTTCCAGTCTCGCGATCCTTTTTCTCTGTCCAGTCCTTGGGGTATTTTATGGAGAAGCCAAGCTGATCATTCTTATATTCAGCTGGTGTAAAGGAAAGTTTAGGTGCTGCTGGTTTTTCCTCCTTGGGTTTCTCTGCCTCTGCCGGTTTAGCGGCTTTAAATTTTTCCGCTGCCCACGGTGGCACGGTGTACATCACAGTGCCCGGATATTCGAACGCCCAGTCGCCATAGTCATCTTTGGTGCCAAACTCTTTCTTGGGCCAAACGACCGCCATATCGCCCTTTATCCACTGAATACCGAGACCGGTGGCGTTGCCAGGACCGTAAACAATGTCATGAGGGCACTTTGGGCACTTGGAATCGGGCGGATAAAACTTGCCCTTGGCAGCGGCGGTCAAGCTCCATTCCATGGTCTCCAAGACAGGTACCAGCGCATCGGAATCGAGCGTTTGTGCCTTTTCTATAGCCATTTTCAATACGTAGACCGCATCGTGCGTGGCTGCATTATATGTTGGTATCTCTCCCGTCCGCTTCAAAAACTCGTCCCAGAACTCAATGGTCATCGGACCTATGGGCACTCTGGCGTAGGTGTTCATGGTGAACTCGTATTCACCTTTGCCGCCAGTAGCTTCCCAGAAGCCTTTCTTCTGGGCTTCCACATTGATACCCACCGAGCAAGCCGGTATTTTGAGTTCGCCAAGCTGCTTGGCATAGGTGATGCCTACAGGACCAGAGAAAGTGGTGAAGATAATATGAGGTTCCTTTGCGGCTATAGCTGTGAGCTCGGCAGTGACATCAGTCGCCGTATCAGACGGTCTCCAGGTGCCCACAACTTCCAGACCCATGGCTGGCAACCGCTGCTGGGCAATAGCCACCATGGGGTCAGCCCAGGCGAGCTTCTCAGCGATGATGGCAACCTTCGGCTTGGCTATGCCGAACTGCTGCTTCAAGACACCTGCCACATACGCTAGCATCTTGAAGTCGGTGGTGACAAGGAAAGTACTATTCACCGGAGTAAGCCTGAACCAATACTTATACTTGGCATAGTTGTCCTGAACCCTTGTGCAGAGCTCTGTGGTAGCAGCACCACAGCCAAGGAAGACCTTCTTATACTCCATGGCTACATCGGACATGGGATACACGGCTTCTGTCCTAAAACCACCGACGAGAAAGTCCACCTTGTCCACAGTTATTGCTCTTTCTACGGCAGTGGCAGCCCCGGCAATGTCGAGGATCTCATTAGTATCTACTTTCACCAGCTCGATTTTATATGTCTTGTCACCGATCTTGATGCCGCCAGCAGCGTTAATCTTATCGGCTGCCATAGTAGCACCCATCCAGTGGTGTTGTCCCTGAACAAACTGCATCGGTCCTGCCACACCAATCTTAATAGTTGCTTCTTTGGCACCTGGAGCGCAAGCTGGCAGAGCAAGTGCCACTAGTAACAGACATGCCAAAGATAAGAAAACAATCCGTTTCATAAACATCGACCTCCTTCCACTTTTTGTAAGTTATGGGTAGCTTTTGGGTCTATATGTGGTCTTGATTTCTCGATAGCCTCACCTCCTTTGTCATAAACTATGTGCACACCACGGTGTACATTAACATGGGTCAACGAGGAGGAACCCCACCATCGTGCATTCAGTTGTATTATACCATATAGTGTCAAGTATCGATTAGGTATCTTGTATAGACTAGATCCGAGTGCCAATGTTAAAATTAGGTTACTTTGGGATTCTGTTATGGACGAAGAGTTAGTTGCCCATCTAACCAGGACTGTCACCGGGGCTGGCTGAGCTTCTAAACTGGGTCCGGGGGACCTGAGCAGAGCTCTTTGCGGCTTGCCACTGATGGCAGATGAAAATGTGCTCCGGGGGATGGAGAGCATGGATGATGCCGGCGTGTACAAAATAAGCGATGAGTTGGCTATCATCCAGACAGTTGACTTCTTCACGCCTATCGTGGATGACCCCTACGATTTCGGGCAGATTGCTGTGGCTAATGCATTGAGTGATGTCTACACTATGGGTGGGAAGCCCTTGACTGCTCTTAACATAGTATGCTTTCCATCTAAGTCGCTTGATATATCGGTTTTGCAAGCTATCTTAAAGGGTGGTGTGGACAAGATGCGGGAGGCAGGCGTGTTATTGCTCGGTGGTCATAGTGTAGATGATGCGGAACTGAAATACGGGCTGTCAGTAACCGGCACAGTGCACCCAAAGCGTCTGGTCACAAATTCAGGAGCACTACCTGGAGATAGGCTCGTCCTTACCAAACCTTTAGGTACAGGAATCATAGGCACTGCAATAAAAGCTGGAGAGGCTGACAAGGAGACAATAGCCAGGGTAACACAGCGCATGGCAGCACTCAACAAGAAGGCAAGTGAGCTAATGCTGGAATTTGGTGTTCATGCCTGTACAGATATAACCGGGTTTGGGCTTGTCGGTCATGCTTGTCAGTTAGCTCAAAACAGTCAGGTGGGCATAAAGATAGATTCAGTGAGTGTCCCTCTGTTTGAAGAGGCAAAAGATTTCATCGGTAAGGGGCTCTGCCCTGGTGGTTTGTACCGGAACAAGGAGTTCTACGGGGATAAGGTGAAATATTCAAAAAACACTCCTGAGTATTTAAGGGAAATCATCTTTGACCCTCAGACATCCGGGGGGCTGCTGGTTTCATTATCCGCGGTGTCGGCAGGGGCGTTTGTGAAGAAGCTCAAAGAAGCCGGGATTGCAGATGCCGCTATCATTGGGGAAGTGGTGAGCGAGCCCAAGGGCGAAATTCTTGTTGATTAGCAAAGGGTGGACAGAGCGATTCCAGTAGTCGCAACAGCTAACATTCGTGTTTGTATATCGTACACGCTAAGATTGTTTGACAGATTGGACAAATGACTGTAGAATAGCCAAAGCCCCTGTAGCTCAGGGGAGAGAGCGCCGGCCTCCGGAGCCGGGTGCGAGGGTTCGAGTCCCTCCAGGGGCGTTCCGTTTATCTAGGGGTTTATGAATTGCTAACAGGTGATACTATTTTTGAAATCCGGTGGCATGGCAGAGGAGGGCAGGGAGCGGTAACATCGGCAGAGCTCGTAGCGCTGGCAGCTATAAGCGAAAGCAAGTTTGCTCAGGCGTTTCCTAGTTTTGGTCCAGAAAGAAGGGGGGCACCAGTCCTTGCTTTTACCAGGGTAAGTACCAGTGGACATATCCGCATAAGGGCTCCCATTGTTAGCCCGGATGTTGTCGTAGTCCTTGACCAGGGGCTGCCCTATGTGACTGATGTTACCTCAGGACTTAAAACGAACGGGGTGCTGGTGCTGAACACATCAAAAGGACTGGATGAGGTTAAAGAAAAGCTGGGGGGTCCGTGGCGGTTAGCGCTGGTTAATGCTACGGCAATTGCCAGGCAGGTGCTTGGCGCGCCTATTGTTAACACGACTATGCTCGGAGCACTGGTGAAGGCAACTGGTATAGTCAGGTTGGATTCCCTGGTGGGACCGTTAGAGGAGCGCTTCGGCGCCAGGGCGAGGAGCAACATCGAAGCCTGTCAAGCAGCTTACGATAGCGCCCAAATTGCAGAAGCTGTCCCTGATTCAAAACGGGCGCCTCAGGTATTTGCTGAGGAGAAATTGCCTTCATGGCGAGACTTATTACCCGGGTGTGTGGTTGTCGAACCTGGCAATGCTAGAAGTTATCGCACCGGAGATTGGAGGTCTGAGCGCCCGGTGTGGAATCATGATAGATGTATCAAGTGCGGAATATGTTTCATCTTCTGTCCGGAAGGATGCGTAAAGCAGAATAGTGAGGGGTATTTTGAAGCCGACCTTTACTATTGCAAAGGGTGTGGCATTTGCGCTCGGGAATGCTGGACGCAAGCGATAACTATGGTGGAAGAAGGTTGACATGTCTACGTTAAGGAAAAGAGTGGGTCTAGAGGGTTCCTTTGCTGTGGCTGAAGCTGTTAAGTTAGCTCGAACCGATGCTATCGCTGCCTATCCTATCACTCCACAAACACACATAGTTGAACGGTTGGCGGAGCTTGTGGCTAATGGGGAACTGGATGCCGAGTACATACCTGTAGAATCAGAGCACTCAGCAATGAGCGCCTGTCTCGGGACTTCTGCTGTGGGTGCTAGGACTTTTACTGCCACAGCCGGTCAGGGGCTGGAATTGATGCACGAGGTTCTCTATGTAGCTTCCTCAATGCGTTTACCTATCGTTATGGTAGTAGCGAACCGTGCTCTCTCAGCACCACTGAGCGTTTGGGGGGACCACTCAGATGTTATGGCAGTGCGGGACTGTGGCTGGATTCAGCTTTTTGCTGAAAATGCTCAGCAAGCCTTTGATTTAGTCCTTTGTGCTTTTCGCATTGGTGAAGACCCGTCAGTGCTATTTCCAGTGATGGTTCATATTGACGGCTTTCATCTATCACATGTTATCGAGTCGCTCTATTTGCTTGACCAGGAGGTTGTGGACAGTTTTTTGCCACCATATCAGCATCCTTATGCCTTGCATCCTGACAGGCCGGTGACCATGGGTGATTTTGGACCGCCATTTATCTATACGGAGGCGAAGAAGGCGCAGGATTTTGCATTACGGTCTTCTAAAAGAGTGGTCGAGGATGTCTTTGGACAATTTGGCGAGTTGAGCGGTAGACATTACAATCTGGTAGAAAGCTATATGACAGACGATGCTGAAATCTTATTACTTTGTTTAGGTAGTTTTAGCGAAACGGCGATGATGGCTGTAGACAGGATGCGGGATAGTGGTGAGAAAGTCGGCTTAATCAGGTTACGCCTGTGGCGTCCCTTCCCTGTAGAGGAACTACGTCAAGCGGTGGCAAAAGTCCGGACCCTCATTGTCCTAGACCGTTCCATTTCTCCGGGTGGACCACCACCAGTCTGCTCTGAAGTCCAGGCGGCACTTTATCCCTTGGCTGTTAAACCGAATGTAGTGAGCTTCGTTGGTGGACTTGGGGGTCGGGACATCTCTGTAGAAGGTTTTGTGGATTTGATGCATCGCGGAGTGAAAAGAGCAGAGCAGGGTAAGCTCGATGAGTTTGAAATGATTGGAGTGCGAGAGTAATGGAGAGCCTGGCTATTTATGTCCCTCGCTTGGTAACGCCTAGGGAATATTTTGCTCCTGGACATCGGGCTTGTTTAGGGTGTGGTGAAGCCCTGGCGGTAAGACTGGTATGTAAAGCTCTGGGTAGGAATGTGATAATTGCCAATGCCACTGGCTGCATGGAAATAGTTTCTTCGCAGCTTCCTTATACCTCTTGGGAGGTACCGTGGATTCATACCTTGTTCGAGAACACTGCTGCGGTGGCATCTGGGATAGAGGCTGGAATAAAGGTCTTGCAACGGAAGAAGAAGTATTCAGCGAAAAAGGTAAAAGTGGTTGCTATGGGTGGTGATGGTGGCACCGCCGATATTGGTCTCCAAGCACTTTCGGGGGCTTTAGAGCGGGGTCATAATTTGGTCTACATATGCTTTGATAATGAGGCATATATGAATACAGGCATACAGCGCTCCGGAGCAACTCCGTTTGGGGCTTCCACCACGACAGCTCCTGCAGGTAAGAGAAGTATCGGACAGACCACATGGAAAAAGAATATGCCAGCAATTGCTGCAGCCCACGGTATACCATATGTGGCTACAGCTTGTCATAGTTACCCTTTTGACCTGATGGACAAAGTCCGCAAAGCTCTTGAGGTCGAAGGTCCAGCGTATATTCATGTGTTGTCTGTTTGTCCTACCGGTTGGCGAGCGTCTCCTGATTTGGCTATCAGAATAGGGCGCTTGGCAGTCGAGACGGGGGTCTTTCCACTTTATGAAGTGAAAAATGGCAACTACACTCTGAATGTTGACTTCGCACAATTGCGCCCGGTAGAAGACTATCTTAAGTTACAAGGCAGGTTCAGACACCTTGATAAAAGCACAATGGATAAGATTCAGGAGCGTGTTATTAAAGAGTATACAGAACTTAAGCGCAAAGCTGGAGGTCTTATAAGCTGATGGCTGACGAGGTTACTGCTATAGTCAACAAATATAATAACGATCGCGGGCAATTGGTTGCCATACTCCAGGATACTCAGAGCGTATATCACTATCTGCCCAAAGAGGCGTTAATGAAAGTGAGCGAGATTTTGGGAGTCCCCTTGAGCCAAGTATACAATGTAGCGACCTTTTTCCGAGCATTTAGTTTGAAGCCGAGGGGTAAGCATGTGATACATGTTTGTTTAGGGACTGCGTGTCATGTGAGGGGGGCAGTTAAAGTCCTAGAAAAACTGGAGCGGAGCCTGAGTATTAAATCTGGCGAGACTACCCCTGATTATCGGTTCACTTTAGAGACGGTGAACTGTATGGGGGCGTGTGCTCTGGGACCTGTAGTGCGGGTTGATGGCGAATATTTTGGGCAAATGAATATAGAGAAGGTTGACCACATGCTTCGCCAGTTTGTGGCGGAGTAGGTGAAATCTAGGGGTGTTGGTAAACGGCAACAATGAAAAACAGGCTTAATTCTGAAGAAAGTTTAGAGCTTTTTAGAGAAGAAATATTGCGAAGCAGGAAGAGTGTTAAGCCGAGGATAGCTGTTTGTCACGGTACAGGGTGTCAGGCTTATGGCTGCACGAGGGTTTCAGATGCCCTGCGGGCTGAGGTAGACCGAAAGAGGGTGAGTGATAAGGTTGATATAAAGACAACTGGGTGTCACGGATTTTGTGAGCGAGGTCCTGTGGTTGTTGTCCAGCCTGGGGATATTTTTTACCAGCGTGTGGGTCCGGGGGATGTGGGCGAGATATTGGATAAGGTGCTCAATGGTAAGGGAGTGGTGGAGAGGTTGCTTTACAGTGACTCTGCGACAGGGGTGAGGTTTACAAATTATTATGACATACCTTTTTACAAGAAGCAGCTGAGACTTATCTTCGGGAATAATGGTGAGATAGACCCGACCAGCATAGAAGACTATATAGCTATAGGTGGTTATTCCGCTCTTGCTAAAGTGCTTTTCCATATGTCTCCAGAGGAGGTTGTAGAAGAGGTTAAGCGTTCTGGGCTCAGGGGGCGTGGTGGTGGTGGTTTTCCAACAGGAGTGAAGTGGGAGTCCTGCCGTAAAGCGCCGGGTGACATCAAATATGTGATCGTTAATGCTGACGAAGGTGACCCGGGTGCTTATATGGACAGGAGCCTTCTAGAGGGCAATCCGCATAGCGTACTCGAGGGATTGATTATAGGTGCCTATGCAATTGGTGCTCACGACGGCTATATTTATGTGCGCCACGAGTATCCTCTGGCTGTAGAGAATGCCAGGATAGCTATCGAGCAGGCTAGACAACTGGGGCTTTTGGGAAAGAACATTCTTGGGTCGGGTTTTGACTTTGATGTCCGCATAACAAGAGGCGGTGGTGCTTTTGTGTGTGGTGAATCGACAGCGCTGATGGCATCCCTAGAAGGCAAGATCGGTGAGCCACGTGCCAAGTATGTGCATACCGTAGAAAAAGGTCTGTGGGATAGACCTACAAATTTGAACAATGTGGAGACATGGGCTAACGTGCCTTTAATAATCAGCAAAGGTGCTGAGTGGTATCGGACTATAGGTACTGAGAACAGCAAAGGGACAAAGATTTTTTCTCTTGTGGGAAAGGTCAACAACACTGGACTCGTCGAGGTGCCTATGGGGGTCACTTTGCGGGAGATGATTTTCGATATTGGTGGCGGCATCAAAGATGGTAAAAAATTTAAGGCTGTGCAGACCGGTGGTCCTTCAGGTGGTTGTTTGCCGGAGAGTTTGCTCGATCTCCCAGTAGATTTCGATGCATTGACCAAGGCTGGTTCGATGATGGGTTCGGGTGGCATGATCGTGATGGACGAGACTACATGTATGGTGGACGTGGCGAAGTATTTTCTTACCTTTCTTGAAGAGGAATCATGTGGCAAATGTGTCCCTTGTCGTGAGGGTATAAAGAGAATGAGAGAGATTTTGAACGATATAACTGAGGGTAAGGGGCAGGAAGGTGATTTGGAGTTACTGGAAGAAATATCGAACACACTCATTGACAGTTCGCTGTGTGCACTGGGTAGCACTGCGCCTAATCCTGTTTTGACCACTATCCGGTATTTTAGAGAAGAATATGAGGCTCATATTAAGGATAAACGTTGTCCTGCCGGCGTGTGCAAAGCATTGATACATTATTATGTTATAGAGGAGAAATGTCCGGGATGTGGTTTATGTGTCAAGGCATGTCCTCAGGGGGCAATAACTTTTATGGGTAAAAAGAAACCGGTGGTTCTTGATGAGTCAAAGTGTATTAAGTGTGGCGCCTGTTACGATATTTGTAAACTAGAGGCTATAGGTGTTAAGTAACGATGTCAGATAGAGTGATAAACTTGACTATCGACGGTCGCCAGCTGAAAGCTGCAGGAGGGCAGACCATACTTCAAGCTGCAAAAGAAAATGGTATTGAGATTCCCACCCTTTGTTATCATGAAGCGGTTGAGCCATATGGCGCTTGCCGCATGTGCATTGTGGAGATTGTAAAAGGCGGACGCTCAAGGTTAGTAGCTTCTTGTCTTTATCCTGTGGAGGAAGGGTTGGAGGTGAAGACAGACTCTCCCCGGGTAATAAGCAACCGCAAGATATTGCTGGAACTACTTTTAGCCAAATGTTCGAAGAACCCTGTTATCAAAGATTTGGCAGCGGAGATGGGTGTTAATGGGACATTTGTCCGCGAGGAATATCTTGAAGACCACGACTGCATTGTTTGTGGTCTTTGCGTCAGAGTATGTGAGCAGGTTGTTGGTGTGAGCGCTATCAGTCTGGTAAGTCGTGGGGTAGACAAGCATCCAGCGCCACCTTTTCATGAACCTGCTAAAGACTGCATTGGTTGTGGTTCGTGTTATTACGTTTGCCCCACTGGCGCTATAAAGATGGAGGACAGGGGGGATACTCGCATAATTCATAACTGGAAGGTCGAGTTCAAGCTGAAAAAGTGCAAAGTTTGTGGCAATTATTGGGCGCCAGAGAAACAGCTAGATTATATTGCAAAGAAGTGGGGGCTGCCAGAAGGTCTCTTTGATGTCTGTCCTAATTGTCGATAGCTAACTCTGTTTTAGACAGCGATCCTCTTTGACTCAGCAGACGTGTTGCTTTATACTTTTTGTTGCGGGGTGTGGCGCAGCGGCTAGCGCGCATGGTTTGGGACCATGAGGTCGGAGGTTCAAATCCTCTCACCCCGACCATGGATTGAAGACAAAAACACAGCCCTCACCTGGAGCCTAAATAGAAGCAACATAGTATTCACAGGCTCCCCTATATACGGCAAGAGCACTATAACTGTGATACTTTATTTTGCCGCTGGTTTCAGCTAGCTTGACACTTACCAGAGCTTTCCTTTAGCCTTGAGTTGATTTGCCCAGACATCCCAGTTGGGTACTTGCAGGTCTTCTGGTACATCAAATATGCCTAATGGTTTGCCTTTGGGTTTTTCTGGCTCGGGCCACTGTTCTATCTGTTGGGCAACTTTCTCCATCCAGTGGTCGGTATCGCCCAGGTACAATTGCCAGACTTTACCTCGCTTGGTATGAAGCGGTAGTACCCCATCCTGTGTAGTAAAGCCGACACCAGCAAGTACCTGATGAGCCTGCCAGTGGGCATCGGTGCAAGCTTCATTAGCTCGGGCTTTAGTCATCGCAACTTCAAGGTCGCAGGGGATGCCCTGGCTAAGCATCCATGCGGCTTCATAAACCAGGTTTCTGGTACCCTGAACATCGGCAAATGCCATGATGCAGTACTCTTGAACCCAGTTATGAATACCGATTGGCATATCAAATTGAATCCTGGTCTTAGCATGGTTTACAGCCAGCTCCATAGCCTTCTCAGCGGAGCCGACCATCTGAGCGCTGAGAAGCACGGCACCGATGTTTATCACTTTCTCCAGTGTTGCCCAACCGTTGTGTAGCTTGCCTACGATATTCTTGCTGGGGACCTTCACCCGATCAAAAACTACTTCATATTGCCTCTTATCACCAGCGGTGGTCCGGAGCACGGTGTAGGTTATTCCCTGGCTCTTAGTGTCAACCAAGAAAATGGTGACTCCGTCGGTGGCTTTTCGACTTTTCTTGGTTCTGGTAGCTACCAGTAAGTAATCAGCGGCACGAGCATCATGAACAAATAGTTTAATGCCATTGATGGTATAGCTATCACCATCTGCAGTCGCTGGCACAGTTATACCTTCAGCTAGCCAGCCTTTGCCGTCCCAGGTTGTTTCCGGCTCGGTCAGAGCTAAGGACAGGATCAACTCGCCCTTGGCTATTTTGGGAAGTATATTAGCTTTCTGCTCCTCGCTACCTGCTTCCAGAATAGTCAGCCCGCAGAGAATTACAGTGGAAAGGTGTGGACTGGGGAATAGGGCTCGTCCCATCTCCTCGTAAAGGATAGCCATATCTAATATACTCATTCCGCTGCCACCATATTTCTCGGGGTAGACCAGCCCCAGCCAGCCCAAGTCAGCGGTCTTTTTCCACAGTTCGCGGGGATAACCAAGGTCACTGGCTTCGGCCTCTCTGACCACACGCTCCGGGCACTCATTCTCCAAGAACTCGCGTGCTGCTTTCTTGAGCATCTGTTGTTCTTCACTAAGCTCGAAGTTCATTTCTCACCTCTTCAGAATCGATTTACCGTGCCTGGTCTATTTTTCTTTTTCTTGCAGGGCTTTCATTATAGTTGTATTTAACTTGGCGGGTATTCTGGGCAAGCCAAGCACTCGCCCTGCTAGCACAATCTTGATTGCTTCCATGGTGCCAGCGTAGTGCATGCTCCGGGTCCTCTGCCACTCGCGTTCTATAGCGCCAGCCAGTTTGGCATACTTTGAGCCCATGCGGAGCTGACTATAGGTACCAAGGATATTCATCTTCAACGTTGGGTGGGACATACCATTTAGCCGGCTGAAAAGGCCGGTCAGGTCAAAGTCCAACGGACCAAGTCGTTTTCTCTCGCCAAATCTCCAGGCAGTGCGCCAGGCAGCCAGTCTCAGTACCTCAATATCAATCGCCATCTTGGCTAGTGCCTTTCGTACCGCCGGGTCTTTAATGAGAGGCTTACCGTTCCGTTTGGTCTCGCGGCAGAACTGCACAAGTTCTTGAAGTTCTCGCTTAGCCCGGGCAGCACCGGCGGTGTTAGACCTTTCAAACTCAAAGGTAGCCATGACATGATAGAAACCCTGGTTTATTTGCCCGACGATAGCGTCATCGCCTACCTTGACATCGTCAAAATAGAATATGTTTGCCCGGTAGCCACCCATGCATGGCAATGCGGAGACAGTTACCCCTGGAGTGTCTGCCTTGATACAGAAAAGAGTAAGCCCTCGATGCTTGGGAATGGTATCTGCTGTTCTGGCCTCAACATAGAGCCAATCTGGCTTGTAGCCACCAGTGATATAGATCTTCTGACCATTAATGACCCATTTATCTCCCTGTTTTACAGCGCGTGTCTGTTGATTAGCTTCGTCAGTACCGGCTTCTGGTTCTGTAAAACACTCATACCAGATTCTTTCTCCGTTGGATATCTCAGGCAAAAACCTTTTCTTTTGTTCTTCAGTGCCAAAGAGGTGCAGTCCAGGACCAACGATATGCAAACCAATGCCATCGGGCCATGCTATCCCCCAATATCCTTCCACCTCGTTAGCAACACCAACTTCGATGTGACCGAGCCCCAAACCGCCGGTCTCCTTAGGCCATCCTGGAGCTAGATAGCCTTTCTTTCCAGCTTTCCTCTGCAAGTCCATCCAGAAATCTTGTAGCTCTTTGTTTATCGCTGGAACTTCAGAGACATCTTCTGGCAGTTCGTTAGCATAGAAATCGTGTAATTCTTTTCGCAACTTTTCCTGCTCTTCAGTAAACCCAAACTCCATAGTCAAACCTCCTTTTTAGAGTTACAACTAGATTATTGCATGAAAATCAAATCTTGCCTGTTTCTCACCTCCTTTGGAGTATATAGGAATGACTAATAGTAGCTCCATAGAATTATTAAAACGGCGATGGGCTTGTTCTCCAAAAATTTCCAGCTTATTGTAGATTGCTCTTTGTCTGCCGTCAACATGCTGTATTTGTCCGAATGTAGCATTTATGGCTGTATAAGTTTTATTACAAGCAAGGACAGCTAAGCATTTTTATGGCACGACAACTAGGTGGAGCCCATCGAAAACTTGGTGGCTGTCTCTTTGGCTGATTGGGCTGGCGCCACCCTGTCTGATTTATCAAAAGGCACGCCGATGGTTTTACACCCCGAATTGTGTCAAATTAGAAGTATTTACTAAATGTCGCTACTGCTTTGTAGGAATCTCGGGATAAAGAGGCGAGCCGGCTTTCATATAGCGTGTCATATGGCGCATTGTAGCGACCAATTTGTTGCTTGCCTTTTCATACAAATGGGACTCAAACCAGTAGTACTCGGTTTTGCTGGTAACACCTACGGCGATAATCCTGCCTTTAGTCTGGTAGAGTGTATCAACCTTGACAGGACCGTTAAGATAGCGTAATTCGCTGGCTCCGTAGAATCCAACCCCTTTAGCTTCAAATGGTAAACGTACCTGCATCATGCGGGCTGTATGGCTGGGCGGGAGGATAGCTGACCCCCAGGGAGATTTACCTGCATACCATTTCACCGTGTCTTCGCAATTTTTTAATGATTTCTCTAGTGTATCCTTTGTCTCTAAGACATCACTCAGCGGTGTCTCCCAGCCGACTTCCAGGTCCTTAAGAATACGTAACTCTTCTCTCGGGCTATTTTCCAGTTCCAGGGTCTGTAAGTACGGTTTTTCATCAGGATTGCCTACTGATACTGTACCTCTTGCTACAGTGTGCCTATCACGCGATTCAAGCTGTGTTTCTACCTGGGTGTCCTTGTCGTCCTTCGGTGGCGTCTGCATAACCACTCTCAGTTCTTCACCATGCAGCAGTGCATAGGTGAAGTATAAGCTAATTGTGCCTTGCTCAAACCATTTTTGCCCGAATACCTTCGCAAGTATTGGCGGGAAAAGATCGAAATGCATGATGCCAGCTACTACTCCTCCCCTCATCCCGACCTTCTTACCTACGGTATCATCATGGATGGAACTAGCTATATGGGCGGCAGCATTAATAGCCTTACGCCATTCCCCATATATATAGCCCTCTTTGGTTAAAACATTGTCTGACATAGACGTATACCTCCCGAATCATGACATGCCCCTGATTCCTCTGTATTTTACCCGAATGTTATACTGTTGGTATAACGATGTCAATCATAATTCTGGCTCCTTAGCGAGCCAGAGCAAGGATGAATACTATAGTTCAGGTATGACTAGAGAAGTAGTCTTGGGGTCTCTTGTTTAGATTTGACTGTACCCGGTCCCCGGACGGTCAATGCCAATGCCTCTGGCTTCAGTTATCCAGCCAAACTCTTTTAGAATGGCTTGGCTATAGGTAACACGACCGGTAATCTTATCCAGAGGTTCTGTCACGAGAAGCAGGGCTGCTTTAGCCATCAGTTCTACCGGTTCTGCCCGCGGGTCGTTTGGTCCTCTTGCCATTCCGAAGTATAAGGTGCCAGGTGTAACCACAACCTGTGAGGGAGATAGGGCTGCTACAGAGATACCGTACTGGTACACCTCTTCGGCCAGTCCTTGGGTAAATCGCTCTATCGCTGCCTTTTGAGCACCATATTTTGTGCCAGAGTATGCTGAGGGCTCTCTATCTTTATAAGGACCGCGACCTGGTCCGATGGCTGCACCTGATGAGATATTCACAATAGCACCGCTTCGGCGGTTTATCATATCTGGCAGTACCAGCTTAGTCAATATAAAGATAGCACGTGGTCCTACTGCCCATGAAGTATCCCACTGTTTGAGCGTCATGTCTTTAATCGGGACGAAGTAACTTACCGCTGCATTATTTATCAAGATATTCACAGGACCGAATGCCTCTCTGGCTTTTGCTACGAGTTGAATGCAGTCCTCTTCCCTTGATAGGTCGGTCTGGGCTGCCAGAGCAATGCCACCGGTTGCTGTGATTTCCGAAACTGTGGTGGTTAGCGAGCCTTCAAATAATTTGTGGTCGCCTTCGTGCAAGGAGCGGGCGGCGCAGACTACTTTTGCCCCTTCGGCTGCGAACAGTTTTGCGATTGCTTTACCGATGCCGCGGCTTGCCCCGGTTACTATTGCCACTTTGCCATCAAGTTTGCCCATCATGTACCCCCTTTGTGTGTCAGATGGCTAAAATGTAAGTAAAACAGACCGGTTTGTCAATCCCTGTGCCAATTCTGGATGGAATAGCAAAAGTCTTCAGTGGGCAGTTTAACAAAAGGGGCATCGCATGGACGGACTGATCACGGCAGCTTTAATGTACACTTTTCCGTGATAGGGACAGTCTAGCTGGTAGTTTGCTTTTACCACTTTTATGCAATCAGGCTCTCTGGTTCTGATTGACTCTAAGGCGACGTCGTCCATGGTATCTGAGAGTCCAACAGTTTTGTCTTCGTGGTATACCGCTCCACATCTAGGGCACCTGCTGGCATCGGGTAAAGCAATACAACCGCATCTTGAACATCGTACCGTTTCTTTTATGGCTTGTAGCATGGTGCAGTTCCTCCTTAAGAATGAACTATTCATCATTGTAATACTGCGGTTCAGGTGTTATACCCTGTCGTTTACCAATATGTTCGCCTGTCAACATATTGTGACTGGTCATCATAATTTCCTGATGACTCCTACCACTCTCCCTTGTATCTCCAGGTTCTGTGGCTCGGTATACAATGGTTGCATTTGTGAGTTGGCTGGCTGAAGGCGAATCACACCTTTCTCATGGAAAACCCTTTTCAGTGTTACTTCTTGCTTATCTTTCAGCCATGCAGCCACCATATCTCCGTCATCAGCGGTGTTCGTTGGCTCCAGAAGTACTATGTCGCCGTCGTCTATCAGGGCATCCATCATGGATAACCCTTTGACCCTGAGGGCATATACGTCTTTCCCTTGGGTGAGTTCTTCTGGCAATGCTAGCGTTTCCAAGGTATCGCTGTGCCATGTCTCGGAGTTTGGCACCGGGATCGGTTCACCTGCAGCTATAGTCCCTAAAAGCGGCACAGTAATAGTCCTCTTTTTACCTGCAAGCTGGATACTCCTGAATACCTCTGGGTCTCGGTGTATATGACCTTCTCTTTCAAGGACATTCAAGTGGTGTTGGACAACTGCAGTGGAACTCAATTGGCACCCCCTTAGTATGTCTCGCACAGTAGGGGCATAGCCTTTATCAGCGATGAAATCATGAATAAACTTCAATATGCGTTGCCTTGTTCTATTTGAAACAGATGGCTTTCTCATCCTTGCCTACCTTGTGTCGTACATTTGTTCTACAAACAAGTGTACACTCATTTTGGCAATTTGTCAAGTCCCCGGGGTTAGGTTCGTGTTCATGAAGTTCGGAGTAGTTCTCGGTATTAAACAAAAACTTAGCCCCTCAGCGTGAGGAGCTAAGTTTGGTGACAATAAGCTAGGGCAAGTGCTAAGCGAGACCTATCTGGCGGGCGACTATCTCGCGATGGAAATCAGTGCCACCGAATGCGACATCCGCTGATTTAGACCGGCGGTAGTAGAGTGAGATATCGTGGTCGTAAGTGGTGCCGATGGCGCCATGGAGTCTCACTGCCCATTTAGTTAGGTTCTTATAAGCTTCGTTGACATATGCCTTTGCCATGGAAGCCTGTTTCTCGCAGGGCATTCCGGCTGATTCCATCCAGGCTGCTTGATAGACAAGGTAACGGCTGGTCTGCATAGCGGTCCACATGTCAGCCATGATGTGCTGCAGGGCTTGGAATGCGCCAATTGGTCTATCGTACTGAACCCTTTCTTTGGAATACGCAACGGTCATCTCGACGCAAGCTTGCATGCCACCTATGGACTCGGCACATTTGATGATTGCCCCTTTACGCAAGAGCATCTGTACTAGAGGCCATGCGTTGTCAAGTTTGCCCAGCAAGTTTTTCCTGGGCACGAGCACATTTTCAAAGCGGACTTCACAGAGCTTGTCGTCAGCTATTGTGGGTATGACCTCGCACTTTATGCCTGGTGTGTTGGCATCGACTATGAGGAGGCTTATACCTTCTTCTGGCTGTGAACCCGACCTTGTCCTGATGGCACAGATGATGTAATTAGCAACGTGTGCCATTTCCACAAATAGCTTTGTGCCGTTAATCACAAAATTATCACCTTTTGCAGTGGCACTGACTGTAATGCCAGACGGGCTAAAGACTCCTTCAGCTTCCAGAAGAGCAGCGGTCAAGATCAGTTCCCCTCTGGCTATCTTGGGCAAGAATTCTTTCTTTTGTTCTTCGGTTCCTGCTTCGATAATGGGGAATGTGCTGGTTACGGTGCAGATGAAGGGGCCGGGGAGGATATTCCGTCCTATTTCTTCGGCAAGGACTGTGAGGTCTTGGAATGTATATCCCATACCTTCGTATCGTTCGGGGATTACCAGTCCCATCCAGCCGAGTTCTGCCATCTTTTTCCACAATTCTGGGGAATATCCCTTTTCGCTTTGCTCGAGTTCTCTTATCAAGCTTTTGGGGCACTCGGTAGCTAGAAAATCACGTGCCATCTTTCTCAGTATTTCTTGTGCTTCAGTAAATCTTAGGTCCATGATTCCTCCTTATCATCTAATTGACCCTTGTTTGTTATTTCATTCGAGGTAGTCCCAGCCCGTACCAGGCGATGATGTTTCGCTGTATCTCGTTTGTTCCCATGGAGATGGTGGTCACGAAACATTCCTGAGCCGCTCTTTCCCAGTGCCCCTGCATTGGTGCCCACCTGGAGAACTTGACCAGACCGGAAGGACCGAGAATATCCATCATGGTAAAAGCAAAGCGTTCACCTAATTCGCTATAGAATATTTTTGCTGCTGATGCATCCATTAATGCCATCTCGTTCCTGCTTTGCAGGTCGGCTATTCTATAGGACAGGGTTCGGGCTGCCTCAAGTTCGCAAGCTAGCTGGGCTATCCGATTACGGATGATAGGGTCTTTGGCCAGTGGTTGTCCACCTCTCTTTGTCTCATTGAGGAATTCCACCACTTCCTCCAGTATACGCCCCATGGATGCTACCTCACCCATCCCGGATCTTTCGAATCCTGCCAGTACATTGACCACAGCCCAGCCCTCGTTTTCCTGTCCCACAATGTTTTTGGCTGGTACATGGACATCGTCAAAATAGACCTCACAGAATGGTGTTTCACGGGTCATGTAGAGAATCGGTCTGACAGTGACCCCAGGTGTTTTCATATCGAGCAGGATAAAAGTTAAGTTATGGTGCTTTCGACCGGCAGGGTCTGTTTTGAATACGCCGAATCCCCAATCAGCTCGGTTAGCCCCCGTGTTCCAGGTCTTTTGTCCATTAATTATGTATTCGTCGCCTTTTTTAATCGCGGTGGTGCTCAGGACAGCTAAGTCTGAGCCTGCGTTTGGTTCACTCCACAGTTCACACCACATAACCTCTGCTTTGGCTATCGGGGGCAGAAATTCCCTTTTGATTTCCTCACTGGCTGCTGCCAGGAGGGTGGGGGCAAGCATGCCGACACCAAAGATATCTACGCCAGGAATTCCATAGTAGCCTCTTGCTTCGGCGAAGAACACTCTGTCCATAATATCTCCTGTGCCACCATACTCAGGAGGCCAGCCCAGTGCAAGCCAATTCTTCTTGGCAAATTCTTTGGCACAGTAAAGGTGAAATTCCCAGCATTCATCGATGGTAAAGGTAGTCTCGGTTCCTATCATGGTGGCTGGTTTCTTGTGTTCCAGTGCCTTACATGCGTCGAAAAACATCTGTCTGCGTGCTTCCTGTTCTTTGGTAAGTTCAAAGTCCATTTTTTACCTCCTTTAGTGGTTCTTCATTGCCAAGTGAGCTCTTTTGGTTGCTTGTCTCACCTTGTCTGTCGAAATAACTTATCGGGATTACATGGTATGTTGTCTAAGGTGTCACTGAGTGTATTTTTTATATTGGCACCACGCCGCTTTGCCGAAATCAAATTGTAGCACAAATCTTGTACGATTTCCAATGCTTATATTCGGTAGGATTTACTGGTTTTTGTTTTGGACCATCACAAGTTGTTTAGCAGCTATTAATTTTACTTGTTGTTAATGTCTTGTGTCTGGCCGCCTCTTAGAATCGCTTCAATTTGGTAAAGCAGGACACCGGCTGGTGCCTTAACTTCTATTTTCTGCCCCTCTGTTTTACCCAGAAGTGCTTGTCCCATTGGGGAGGCTATTGATATTTTGCCTGCCCAGAGGTTAGCTTCATTGCTATCTACCAGAATATAAGTTACTGTTTCACCTGTCGTCAAATTCTTAAGTTTGACGACATCGCCAAGGGCTATTTCTTGGTTACTTTTCTGCTGAGTGTTTACTGTTACTGCGTTTTCTAAGACCGCTTCGAGTTCTCTGATGCGTGCTTCTACTTGTCCCTGGTATTCTTTAATCGCCTCGAACGGAGCATTTTCACGAAGGTCTTTATCGGCAGCTGCTTTCTGCAATTCCTCGGCTATCCGAGGGCGTTCTTTTTTCAGCGATTCAAGCTCTGCTTGCAAGTTCGCATAACCGTCCGGGGTTAGCATTACTTTTGAGTAATTAGGGCTTTTGGGCGAGCTCATTTTGGGCAGAATTTTCTTAACCTTGATAGAATTGGCTAAATTTATCGTGGTCAATCCGTGCTTATAGGCATAGTTGAGGAAGGTCTTTATCGTGACCAGCTTTTCGACCATTTCAGGAGTCGTTGGACGAATCTGTTGCGTGTAATTTTCAACTTCTGGAATAGTGAGTTTGCTTAAAGGGAGTGTTTCTCCGAACCAGCGTACGAATTTGTAAATTTCTTGCTGGGCCTTTGTTCTCTTCTCTGATGGTAGTGTGAGGATGAATTGGGTTGCTGCTTGTGCTAGATTGTAGTTTAGCAAATTTTGGTGTTGGAACTTTTTATCAGGGTTCATCTTTGTGCCTAGCGGAGTTAATATAAAGCAGCAATGGCATCGTTGTCAAATCTTGTGAGTGACTATACAGTTTATTACCGCTCCCGATTCTGTGTAGCGGCTATTTTTGCTGCCTAATCGGTGATGAAGAAAAGTTTAGAGTGTCTCAAGAAGCGTGATGGTGCCAATCACATTTCCAAAACTTGCGTTCCTCTTTTTTAACTCTTGTGAGCGGCTTTCGATGGCAGAGATACCAAGGCAGTGCCTGGCGTTGTTACCTCACCCTTTCCGTTTTCTACCCAGATTTGACATTCGACCAGATATTCACCTCTTTCTTCGTATTTTTTGACCACTTTGCCTTTGCACCACCATGTTTCTCCATCTTGTGGTTCTACCATAGTCCTCATCTTGCGTGGATAGTCCATGCCACGGTACTGACATGATAATCGTTTGAGCACACCTTGTTCTCCGATCCAGTCGGTCATCAGTTGACCCAACCATGCTCGCTTCAGTGCGCCGTGGACGATAGGCGCTCCTACTCCCATGGATTTAGCAAATTCCTCGTCGTAGTGCAGTGGATTGAAGTCCCCTGAAGCTCCAGCCCATTGGACAAGCATTCTTGTGGTGGCTACTTTAGCCAGTGGTGGTATCTCTGTACCGATTTCTATATCTTCGTAGTAAAGCTGCTTAGCCATGTTGCCTCCTCGGAGTTTGAAGTATGTTTAGAATAGTATGAGCGTTTGCTTGGCTTTAAGGACTAAATTGCCATTCTGATTTAGGTAGGTGGTTTCCGTAGTAGTAAACAGAGTACTCCCCAGCCTTGTTTGTTTCTCAGTTATTTGAGCGATTGTAGTTGTAGCTACCAGCATGTCTCCGGCACCCATGGGCTCGAAGAATTCAAATTCGACACCTCCATCTAATAGCCGTGAAGGCGCGCCAGCTTTAACTAGCAGAGCGGATATGCTTTCAGTAGTTCTCCCCCGCCTTACTGGCCAGCCGGTGAAACCGGGAGGACAGATCAACCTGCCATACTTGCTTTTTTTAGCGTACTCCAGGTCATTATACAGTGGGTTTGTGTCTCCTATAGCTTCAGCGTAACGTTGAATAGCCCCTTCTTCGACTTTAAAGATGACAGGCTCCGAGCGCATTCCTATCATCTTCTGTAATTCATCGGAGATTAAAGATTCTCTAGCCATAGTTGAACCCTCCTTAGTTGAAGCTAACAATCACTTTCTGTTTCAGGAATTGAAGGCGTTTCTAAGAATCTGACTGTTTGTACCTTCCTGCTGACTCTATCACACCACTGATTTAAATGTCAAAGACGCAATAATTAGCTTAAAGAGCTGGGATTGGTGATTTTTTGCTCTTTGTCTTAAGAAGTCTTTTGCGGTTGTTGTACCAATATCCATAACCCTATTGCTATGCCTGCGATAGATATTGGGATTGCTAGGGATAAGGCAAGGGTATGAGGAGAAATCACAACTACCTGGAACTGCTGTGGTTCTGACCATGGGCTCTCATTACCGATGTCATCCACAGCCTTTACTCTCCAGGTGTAACAGCCTTGGGATAAATTGAATCTGTATTCCGTTTCAGTCAGATTCTCCTCGATTAGTACAGGCAGTGAGAAATCATTATTCCAGCCTTGGCTGATCTGTAAGGCGTAGGTTACCTCGCTGTCTCTGGTGGCATCAGCCCACTCGAGGTTGAATTGCGGTATTGCAGAAGTTGGAGATGACGAGTTTTTCCAAAAGACAATTGTGCGTATCAATAGAGCAGTGGTGGTCGATAAAAGCTTACCAGGCGAGCTGAAGATTTCTAGCTTAGCTTTGTCTTTGGGCTGGAGGGGTTGGGGGGCTAAAGGCGGAGTTTTTTCTACAGAGAAGGATGCGCTAGCTGAGTTACCCGAATCACCTGAGGCAGTTATAGTGTGCTTCCCTTTGCTACTCTGTGGGACTCGAAAGTCCAGTTCAAAGCAACCTAAGCTATCAGCAGTCATGTTGTCCAGTACTAAATCATCAAAGCTGAAAGTCACCTTCTCATTGCTGGCAAATCCTGTTCCTTTTAAAATGACTTTATCTCCCTTACTTCCAACAGCTGGCTGCAATTCGATTTTTGGGATTACCCTAAACGGGATGTCAGGGACTGTACCTTTGGGAGTGAAACTGCTACCGTAGACACCGATTATATGGTAACCAGAGGTGGATGCTGGTACGGTCACAGTGGTGTTCCAGCTTCCATCAGCTCCACCGACTATGTTACATTGTATTATTTCGCCATCATACGTGATAGTGATACCGTCTTCGCCAGTGCGAAAACCGACCCCGCTGATCTTGACTTCTGTACCCACAGCTCCTGAAGTAGGCTCAGCTTTAGCTACCGGGGATATGGTAAATTTTAGTACACCAACCTCCTCAGCAGTGGTTACGCTGCCTGAGGCGATTATGAAATGCTCGCCTTTTTCTGAATCTGGTACTTCAAAGGTGACGCCCCATGAGCCAAGGTAATTTGCGTTTGTTGATATCGGCAATTCTGTGTTGTCCCAGAGTATCTTGATATTTTTCTCAAAGGGCGTAAAACCGCTACCAGTGATGGTTATAGGTATGTGCGCTTTGCCGACATCGGGAAAGATAGTGACATGCGGAATTACAGTGAATATCGCTGTGGTTGCGCCGATGTCCAAAGTATCGTTACCCTTGATTTTAACACTGTGTTCTCCTCGGGGAGAGGGTGGGACTTTAAACCTGTAATTTATTTTCCCGTCCTCACTAAGTTTTATTTTAGGGGCGAGAACTTGGTCATCCCAGTATATTGCTACAAAGCGGCTGGTGAAGCCATTGCCAGTGATGGTTACGTCTGTACCCACTGTACCAGATGTGGGAGAAAGGCTTAGTGATGCTTGAGCTTGTGTCTGAGGTGGTGCAATCAAATATGATAATAAAGTAAGGAGAAATACTACTGCAACCAGATAATTTGGATGTTTGAACTCTAGTGATGGTACGCCTACTTTGGACAGCAATTTCTACTCCACTTGGCTAATTGGGTAGTTCATAGAGATTTAATGCGATGACGTGGTGCTAGTTTACACGAGATACAGACGAAAATCAATTTACGTAATTCCCGCTAGTGTACCTGTAGCTGAGGCTAGTTTTGGGTTTTTACAGCGTATTAGTTATATTCACAATGTGCCAGAAAATGCGCGTGACGTGTACCCGGTATATTTGTTTTGGGCTACATGCTGAGACTGTGGTTTAGTATGGATGCCTCCTCTTGTTTTTGGTAGCTTACCAACAAGGCTTTTATATGGTCAGATAAGCCTTCAATCGGAACGAATTGAGTCTGTTTCTGCTTACGCCATTTTATCTCGACACTTTGGTTTTGCAGGGTGCGGCGGCTCAATGTTACACGCAGGGGTATTCCCAGCAAGTCAGCATCGTTGAATTTTACCCCTGCAGACTCGACTCGGTCGTCAAAAAGCACTTCCATGCCTTTGCTTGTGAGTTCTTGGTACAGTTTTTCAGCAGTGTCAACGATTGTTGGTTCTTCTGTATTAAGCGGGCAGAGGTAAATATGATAGGGGGCTATTGCCACTGGCCAGGTAATACCTTTTTCATCGTGGTTTTGCTCGACTGCGGCTGCCAGTAATCTACCTAGTCCGATGCCGTAACACCCCATTACGAGAGGGCGAGAGTTGCCATTTTTGTCGAGAAAATAAGCACCGAGTTTCTCGCTAAGGAAGGTGCCCAATTTGAAAACATGCCCTACTTCGATTCCGCGGCTGGAAAGGAGTCGCCCGTTGCATCTGGGGCAGCTATCTCCCGGTCGAGCCGAGACAATGTCGGCAATGATGTCAACTGTGAAATCTCGTGGGTAATTTACATTTCTAATATGGGTGTCGGGTTTGTTAGCGCCGGCAATGAAGTTGGAGCCCAAGGTAATAGAATCATCGGCTACAATTCTTATGCCTTTTAGCCCGATCGGTGAAGCTGAGCCAGCTACTAATCCGGCTCCTTCAACCTCGTCTTTAGAAGCTAGACGCAGCTCTGAGCACTTAAGTAAATTCTTGAGCTTTGTTTCATTTACTTCAAAATCACCACGGACGACGACAAAAGTGAGTTCATTATCAGCCGAGTAAAATACTGCTTTAAGCGTCTGGCTGATGGGTACTCCTACAAAGCCAGCTACCTCTTCTATTGTCTTTATGTTAGGGGTTCGTAGCTCTTCCAGTGGCAAAGCTGGTGCTGCCTCCAGTTTTGGCTTAGTACTTTGTGCTTTTTCCTTGTTGGCAGCATAGCCACAAGTTGAGCAATAGATAATCTCATCCTCGCCGGTTTCTGTGATAAGCATGAACTCATGGGATTCTTTGCCACCTATTGCACCACTATCAGCTTCCACTAGCATTGCTGGTAAGCCACAGCGCGAATAAATGTTTCTATATGCCTGGATCATTTTTTTGTATGTCTCGTCAAGACCATCTTCATCGGCATCGAAACTATAAAGGTCTTTCATGATAAATTCTCTAACACGTAGCAACCCTCCCCTGGGACGTGGTTCGTCACGAAATTTGTTTTGTATCTGATAAAGCAGTAGAGGCAGGTCTTTATAGCTTTGTATGTAACGGCGGGCAAGCACAGTGATAATCTCTTCGTGGGTTGGTCCCAAAATTAGTCGATGCTCTTTGCGGTCAACAACGATGAAAAGTGTCTTGCCAAAAGAAGAAAACCTTCCTGATTCTTCCCATAATTCTGCAGGTTGTAGCATTGGTGACATCAGTTCCTGCCCGCCTGTCTTGTCCATTTCTTCGCGGATTATCATCTCTATTTTGCGGAGTATACGCCAGCCTAGTGGTAGGAAAGAATAGATGCCACTGGCAATTTGACAGATCATCCCAGTTCGAAGAAGTAGTTGGTGGCTGGTAGTATCTGCTTCAGAGGGCACCTCTCTGAGTGTCTTACCAAAAAGTCTCGAGAACCTCAATCTATCTTTTCTCCTCCTGCTCGATTACTTGACTCAATAAGTTTTCTATTTCAGCCATTAGTGCGCTAAGGAAATCAGTCTCAGTAACAGTCTTTATAACTCTTCCCTTTTCAAAGATGGCGGCTCTGCCTTTACCGCAAGCAATTCCTATATCGGCGTCTTTGGCTTCGCCTGGTCCGTTTACAACACAGCCCATAACGGCAACCTTTACGGTCGCATTGGAGAACTGCTTTAATTTTTCATTTACAGCCCTAGCCAAGCTTATTATATCAACTTCAGCTCGCCCGCATGAGGGGCAACTTATCAAAGTAGGACCGCGATGTCGAATATCCAGGCTCTTCAATATCTCATAGGCGGTATCCACTTCCTCGCAGGGATCAGCGCTGAGAGAGACACGAATAGTATCTCCTATTCCTTCGGAGAGTAGTATCCCTATGCCGATGGCATTACGAACAGTTCCGGCACCGGGCAAGCCTGCCTCAGTTATTCCTAGGTGCAAAGGATAAGGTGTTCTGGTAGCAATTTTTCTATAAGCTTCGACCGTAGTCGGTACGTCAAACGCTTTGAGGGAAATTTTAATAAGGTCGAAGCCTAGACTTTCCAGCAGTTCTACCTGTGCTAATGCTGAATCGACCATTCTTTCGGCTACAGACTTGTACTGTTTTGTGGCAGGCGGCAGGCTCCCGGCGTTGATACCGATGCGAATTGGCACCTGTCTTTGCTTAGCTTCTTGCACCACTTTCGCGATTTGTTCTGGGTCACGGATATTCCCGGGGTTCAAACGTAAGCCGTCAGCACCTGCTCTAAGTGCCAGAAGAGCTAAGCGGTAATCAAAGTGAATGTCGGCTATAATGGGGAGATGGGCTTTGCGCTTAATGTACGACAACGCCTCGGCAGCGTCTTTGTCAGGTACTGCTATTCTGACTATTTCGCAACCATGGTCTTCAAGTTCCTTGATCTGAGCTAGTGTTGCAGTCGTATCTCTAGTGTCGGTTTTTGTCATGGACTGAACTACGATGGGGGCGGTACCACCTATGGTTATGTCTCCGACTCGGATCGTTTTTGATAACCTGCGCGATGTCATGGCACCGGATTGTTTTTCACAATGCTAGCAATATCGTAATAGCTTATGACAATAATAAGAGTCAACAACACTGCCATCCCGATTAAATGGATAAGTCCTTCTTTCTTAGGTGGTATCTTTTTCCCGCGTCGCACCCACTCTAAGAATACAAAAATGAGTCTGCCACCATCCAATCCAGGAAATGGAAATAGATTGATAATTGCCAGGTTTATACTAATCAGTGCTGCAAACTCGAGCAAAGGGCTAAGTCCGGCTCTAGCTACTTGCCCTGTTAGTTCAGCGATCCCTATAGGCCCGGTCAATTGAGGCAGTGTACCTTGGATGAACCAGCTTGCTATTTCATTTCTGAATAGCACGAGTATCTCCCAGCAGTGAACGAAACTAGATGGAATTGCCTGCCAGAACGGGTATGACTTGCGCATATTTGTGATATTTGTGCCAGTGATCAGAATACCTGTTGGTCCTTGTCCTTCCGGCGGTCTCCATCGAGGAGTCAAGTATACTTCGAGCTGGCTACCATCGCTTTTTTGAGTTAGCATTTTTATTTCTGAACCGAGGTGAAGCTGGATGGAGTACACCACGTCATTGCGGCTGTTTACAGGGCGGTTGTTTATGCTTATGATTTTGTCCCCTGGTTCGATGCCAGCTGCGTAAGCCGGTGAATCAGGTGCTACCTCTTCTACATGTACCTCTTCCATCACTACGTTATGAGGTAGCATTAGGCTAACAGTAAAAAATAGTACAGGGAGCAGGATATTCATTAGGGAACCGGCTGTAAGGACTAGCACTCTAATAGGGATGCTTTTTCCAGCCAGACCATCGGGTATTGCTGGGTCTTCTTCTCCTGCCATTTTGGTGAAACCACCTAAAGGTATGGCGTTTAAGGAATATGTTGTCTCCCCTTTTCTAAAACTGAACAGCCTTGGCGGAAAACCAATACCAAATTCCTCCACTTTTACTTTTGTAAGCTTGGCGGTGATGAAGTGTCCAAATTCATGCGCAAAGACGAGCACTATTAACATACCTAGGAAGCTAGCAACCGTAAGTAGTACAGTAACTAACATTTGTTTCCCTCATATGCGAGCTTGAGAGCGGTCTCTCTTGCCCATTTATCGGTAGCTAGAATATCTTCGAGAGTTGGAGTAGCTATGCCTTCATGCAAACTGAGTGTCTTGTCTATTATCTCGCCTATCTTAAGGAAATTGATTTGCTTATCAAGGAACAGGCTAACTGCGATCTCATCTGCTGCGCAGAGTGCTGCAGGGTATGTCCCTCCTCTTTTACCGGCTTCTAATGCCAGTTGAAGGCAAGGGAAACGCGAGCGATCAATCCGTTTGAAGATTAGATGTGTCTTAGTCATGTCGAGATGTGGTAGCCTTGGGTTTTCTAATCGCTCAGGATAAGATAGTGCATATTGAATGGGTAACCTCATATCTGGAAGGCTAAGCTGTGCCTTTAATGAGCCATCGATAAATTCCACCAAGGAGTGCACAATGCTTTGAGGATGTAATACAATATCGATTTTATCAAAGGGCAGGGAGAAAAGCCAGTGCGCTTCGATAACTTCCAGACCTTTGTTCATCAGTGTTGCCGAATCAACGGTAATTTTTCTACCCATTTCCCATGTAGGGTGTTTGAGCGCATCTTCGACGGTGACCTTTGCTAGTTGTTTTTTGGTTAGTTGATAGAATGGTCCTCCGGATGCTGTCAAAATGACCCGTGATATGCCGCTTATTTCGCCCTGCAAGCATTGCCATATTGCGCTGTGCTCACTATCTATGGGTATGATTGTAGCCTTGTGTTTTTTAGCTTCTCTGGTAATTATTTCGCCAGCCATAACAAGCACCTCTTTGTTAGCCAGGGCGATATTTTTGCCAGCGTGAATGGCCGCCAAGGTTGGTGTTAAGCCCTCTTTACCTGAGGTAGCTATCACGACAAGGTCTACTTCTGGATGGCTAGCTATTTGTTCCATCGTGGCAAAGTTGGTGCTACTTGGTAGTTCAAGTTCAGTGGCTGAATATGCTAGTATAGGGCGAAATCGCTTCACCTGTTTGATGAGTAGCTCGGTGTTTCTACCACCGGCTAGTCCCATGACCTTATATTTTTCAGAGAAGCTTTCCACTATTTCTAAAGTTTGTTGTCCTATAGACCCCGTAGAACCCAGGATAGCAAGTTTCTTAGCAGGTTTATCCATAGCTTTACAAGCCGGTTAGTATTACCCAATAGTATACTATAGCCCCTGTGAATATGAGGCTGTCGACTCGGTCGAGTATACCTCCATGTCCGGGAAGTAATCTGCCAGAATCTTTTACGCCTGCATTTCGTTTGAACAGTGATTCTGTCAAGTCCCCTAGCTGGGCGAATATACTTGTTAAACAGCCTAGCAGAGCTATTTGCCAGTAGTTGGTCGGGAGATGAAGAAGAGCTTTAAGAATTATTGATATAGCGATTGTAGCGAGACCACCTCCGATAGCTCCTTGCCAAGTTTTTCCGGGGCTTATGGATGGAGCTAAGGGCTTTGTACCCCAGGTACGACCACAAAAGAACGCACAAGTATCGTTGGCGAACGTGGCAATGAGTCCGAAGAATACCCATTCTCTACCGTTGTCTAGATTTCTCAGGCTCACCCACCAGCCAAGCATCCAGCCGATGTATAATATTCCAGCGATTGTCAAAGCCCAGCTAGCTAGAGCATTTCTCCCAGAGGGACGAATTAATAGCCAGATTGCTGGAATAACTATACCTAGAGTAACCAGTAATGGGATTGTGGCATCATATTGGCAGTGCTGGCTAGCAACGAGTAGTACCGTCCAAAATATGCCAAAAAGGCTTAATGGCTGCAGCCCAAGGTTGCCGCTCATCTTGTAAAATTCGAAGCTAGCTATTGCTGCCATAGCGACGATGAGAATAGTGAACCAAGGAGTACCGAACCATACTGCAGCTACAAGAATCGGTAAGCCAATGACAGCAGTTATAATTCTCAGTTTGAGCATTCTATTAACATTGTGGAGTATCGGGGCTGCTTATACCGGAGGGATAGACTCGAAACTTGTTAGATTTCCATGATCTCTGTCTCTTTTGTTTGCCCTATGCTGTTGACCTTCTCAATGAAGCTATCGGTAAGCTTTTGGAGTTGCTCCGAGGTCCGTGTGTGCTGATCTTGTGAAAGTTCTTTGTTTCTTTCTGCCTCTCTGAGCCGTTCAATCGCCTCTCGTCTTATGTTGCGCAAGGCTACTCGTGCATCTTCTACTCTCTTACGGACCACTTTGATCAATTCCTTGCGCCGCTCTTCTGTTAGTGGTGGGACTACTATACGTATGACATTGCCGTCACTCATCGGGTTAAGTCCAAGGTCTGAAGTGAGGATGCCTTTTTCAATACTGCGGATTGAACTACGATCCCAAGGCTGGATCAAAATCATCTTGGCTTCAGGGACTGAGATAGAGGCGAGTTGATTGAGAGGAGTGGGAATACCGTGATAGTCTACCTTTATGTGTTCTACCAGTGCAGGCGTAGCTCGTCCTGTGCGAATAGTTGCCAGATCACGGCTCAAAGCATCAACAGTCTTTTGCATCTTGCTAGTGATTTCACTGAGCATCCTTTCGATCATTTTCAAGCCTCGACGAAGGTGCCGACATGCTCGCCAAAAATGGCACGCTCTATACTTCGTTCGCCTTGTAAGTCAAAGACTATTATTGGCAACTTATTGTCTAAGCAGAGTGAAAAAGCAGTGCTATCCATGACTTGGAGATGCATATTCAGGGCGTCTTTATGGGTGAGGCGCTCAAATTTTTTGGCTTTTGGGTTTTTGAGGGGGTCTGCATCATACACACCATCGACTTTGTTTTTGGCAACAAGGAGGACTTCAGCACCAATTTCAATAGCCCGCAATGCTGCGGCAGTGTCTGTGGTCATGTAGGGATTACCTGTGCCGCCAGCAAAGATGACTACTCTCTTTTTTTCGAGGTGGCGGATAGCGCGTCGGCGTATGTAAGGTTCGGCTACAGCTTGCATAGTAATGGCTGATTGAGTCCGGGTGGTGATGCCCTCGTTTTCCAAAGAGTCTTGCAGGGCTAACGCATTGATTACTGTAGCTAGCATCCCTGCGTAATCTGCTGTTGCACGATCCATGCCTTCAGCTTCACTTCCAGTTCCTCTCCAGAAATTACCACCGCCCACAACTATTGCTACTTCTACACCTGCCTCTATTACACGTTTTATCTGTTTGGCTACGTTTGTTAACACAGAGCGGTCAATGCCGAAGCTTTTCTTCCCCATCAGCGCCTCACCGCTTAGCTTAAGTAAAACGCGGCTGTATTTAGGTTTTATAGCTCCCACTTCAGCAACCTATTTCAAATCTGGCGAATCGTCGGATCTTTATGTTCTCGCCGACTTTAGCTATAGTCTCATCTATTATATTCTTGATTGTTTTGTTAGGGTCCTTTATGAACGGCTGTAATAGGAGACAAAGTGCTTCGGGATTTTCTTCAGTCTCTTTGGGCATCTCGTCAGGAGAGATGAATTGCGGTGACATAGCTGCTATTTGTAAGGCGATGTTGTGAGCAAGCTCCTTGAATTCATCGGTGTGAGCAACAAAATCAGTCTCGCAGTTAACCTCGACAAGCACGCCAATTCGTCCGCCTAAATGCACATAAGCTTCGACTATGCCCTGACCCGTAGTACGATTGGCTTTCTTGTGTGCTATGGTAAGCCCGTGTTGACTGAGTATTTCAAGGGCTTTTGACATGTCGCCTTGCGCCTCGGCAAGTGCCCGTTTGCAGTCCATGATTCCAGCGCCGGTTTGTTCTCTCAGCTTTTTAATAACCTCAGTCGAGAGTTGCAATGTTTGCCTCCTTATAGTTCAAGGTCTTTTGTGGATGCTGCCTTAGTCATCTGGGGTAAAGACATGGGGTTGTAGCAATTCTTCTGTTTCCGTAGTAGCTGCTTCAGCGGGTGCCAGTTCTCCTGTCTCCTTTATTAGCTTTCCTTCGATAATGGCATCCGCTATCTTACTGCATATAAGCTTGATCGCTTTTATGGCATCATCATTAGCGGGGATGGGATAATCGATGTCTGTAGGGTCGCAGTTTGTATCTACAATAGCCACCACTGGAATTCCCGACCTCTTTGCTTCAGATAGTGCTATTTTTTCTTTTACCGGGTCTACAATGAATAGAACTCCCGGGAGTTGTGTCATCTCCTTAAAACCACCAAACAGTCTATTGAGTCGTGACATCTCTTTCTCGAGTTTCATCCGTTCTTTCTTGGTCAGATAGTCTAATTCCCCCTTATTTCTTTTATCCTCAAGGCGCACAAGATAGTCTATTCTTGCTTGGATGGTAGCAAAATTGGTCAGCATTCCTCCGAGCCACCTCTGATTAACATAATACATCCCGCATCTTTTGGCTTCTTGCTCTATGATTTCCTGCGCTTGTTTTTTGGTGCCGACGAAAAGGACGCTGTGTCCGTTACTTACTAAATCCCTGATGTAATTACATGCTTTTTCCAGCATTGACACAGTCTGCTCAAGGTCTATGATGTGGATCCCATTGCGTTTTGTGAAGATGTAGCTTTTCATCTTGGGGTGCCAGTGGGCAGTCAGGTGACCAAAGTGTGCCCCTGCTTCTAGAAGTTGTTTAACTGATATGGGCTCTGCCAAATCTCTAACCTCCTAATCGTAGAAGAGATACTCTTATCCAGTTTTGCATTGCTCAAAAGTATAGCATAACACGATTAGAGAAGCAATCTGTTTACGCAGTACAATATCGCTATTACCTTCAGCTTGACTTCCTTGGCGTATGGGTGCTAACATAAGCTCTGCTTCGGGCCGCTAGCTCAACAGGTAGAGCAGGTGACTCTTAATCACCCGGTTAGAGGTTCGAGTCCTCTGCGGCTCAGAGTGAGTTTGGATTTTTCGCCTTGTTATGGCGAGATTGGCTTCGGTTCAGCCTATGATTATCTCGCTAAGTGACCTCTTGGGAACATGGTGAACTCCCTGACTGTCCCGCCAATACTTGATGTTCCCATCTGGTCCCACTGGTTCGATTACTACTTTTTCTTTCGGTTTCCCCAAGGCGATAACCAGTAGTATTTCGTAGCGCGCTGGTATCTTCAGGGCTTCGCAAAGTTCACGTCTTCTTACATTTGCAATCATGCAACCTCCCAGCCCCTTTTCCACAGCTCCAAGCAAAATATTTTGGGCTGCAATGCCATGGTCACAACCGAAAGACTTTGTTATCTCAGTGTCGCCAAGAATAATTATGTACGCTGATGGTCTTTCTCCTTCTGCTGGACCTGGCCAGTCTTTCAGGTAACTAGCCCAAGCAAGGTGTTGAAATATCAGCGCATTTTTCTTTGGGTCACACGAAAGAATATATTTCAGTGGTTGTAAGTTAAGTGCTGAGGCAGCAAGCCTAGCTAGATCGACAAGCTCTACCAAAGTCTCATGCTTGATAGCAGATTCTTGGTAAAATCTACGATAGCTCCGGTTCTTTAGCACAAGTTCCTTAAGCATCTTACCTCCTGTTTGCGCAAGTACTAAGGCGATTCTGAATTTATAACATTCGAGAGACTGGTCAGAGTGGCATTAGTTTTATACCCCAGTAACCGGTGTAAGCGAACAATATATGTTTTGGTATTCTTCCTGCAGCACCATAAAGGATGAATTTCCATACAGGAAAGTGCAGTGAGCCTGCTGCAGCACCAGCCAGATCAAAGGCAGGGTTGGGAATAAGTGCTAAGACAAAAATGGTAATTCCCCCCCATTTTCTCATCCATTGTACCATCTTCGAGTAAGTGCTGAAATTGTCTATGATGAGACGTCCACCGTATCCTAGCAAGTAGCCAGTCATCTCTCCCAGTGTACCACCTATTCCAGATACAATCCCTACCAGTATTGGGTTCAAAATTGTGCCCATAACAGCTATTAAGATCCAACCTGGTACGGGTACTACAATGCTACTGCAGGTTATTAAGGAGATAACAAATACTCCTGCATATGAGTACATCTGCAATTCAACTACTTTTTCCCGATTGTAGAAAAGGAAAATAGACAGTGCTACCACTAGGCTCAGCGATAGAATTTGTAGGTAGCGTTCTCTTGACCAAAAACGCCTTCGTCGCGTTTCATCTACCTGCTTTTTGCCTTTATCGGGTGTTAGCATTCCTGCCCGTCTTTTCCCTGATCAATATGACTAGTGTGGAACCAATAATGAAGTAGGTGATACAAATTATGAGCATGATTGAGTAGCCTAGGTCAGCTTGTTTGTTGTTGAAGAAGTCGATTACAGGGCCAGTGAGCCGTGATAAAGCACCAGCACCAGCAGTGGCCAAGTTAGTAAGCCCGAGATAGCGTGCTTCTTCGCCAGAAAGGGCAAGGTCTGTTGCCAGTGCCCAGTTTGTACTCAGGAAGGTACCTGTAGAGATGCCCAGTAATCCACCACAAATCAATACTCCGGTGTATGTGGGTGAAAAGTATATGATTAGGATGCCCAAGATGCCAGTAAAGCCGGAGAAAAAGATGAGTGGGTGGCGACCAAACTTGTCTGAAAACCGTCCTGCAGGGTAGACGACGAGGAGAAGGAAGATGCCGACTGTTATCAGTAAGTCTGCGGTCATTCCCGCTGGATTTGGGGCTTGAACGACATCCCTCAAGAAATACAGAGCGAAGGTCTGTAGTGTTCCCATCGCCATAAGTATGAACAGCCGTGATGCCAAGAACCAAACAAAATTCAGGTCTCTTTTTGTGTCTATCTTGTAAGCACCAGTTATTGCTTTTGCTGACGAGATCTGTGTCTTTGGGTCCGGACGCTGCTCGTTTACAGTGAGAAGCGTAGCGGTCATGGTTGCGAGCATGATAAGCCCTGGAACGGCTAAAGATATCCATAGCCCGAGGCTATGTTGTTGGACAACATATGTGTCCATAAAATAAGCTATCAGGCGGAGCAATAGCACGGCGAACAGTATTTCGAGCAAGCTCTTTACCCCTGAGGCTGTGCCTCTATGTCCTTTTGGTATAAAGTCGGGGATAAAAGCCTGGAAAGGACCTTGGGCAATGTTGCTAGCGAGTTGTAGAGAACAATAGCTCAAAAAAAGAAAACAGAAGGTATCTGATATGCCTATTGTGGGGAGCAGGAGGAGTGCTAGCAATGTTCCTACAAAGATGAAAGGACGTCGTCGTCCAAAAGGTGAGACAAATCGATCACTGAGTGCTCCTGCGACAGGTTGTATAAGCATAGCCAGTATCAACCCCGAGAAAGTTAAAAGACCGAGGTATGTGTTTTTTTGGGCTTCGGGGGCAATATCCAATAACCGGATCGGGATTATTATTGTGTGGAGGCTTGTCCACAAGACTGATAATCCGACTCCGAAGATGGTTACTTTGATGTAGTCACTGGGTCGCGGTGTACCGTCTACTCGCACTTTTGTGATTTTTCTCCCAGTATTATGGTCAGGTTTTTGAAGTAGTATAGCATAGTCAAAGACACCTTACAGTGTTGTGTTTGTCATTTGGAGACAAGGCATAACTGTAAACCGCATTTTGGACAATAAGCTGTAGTTCTAGAGAGCTTAATGTCTTGTGGCAGCTTTACCCTTGCAGAGTGCAGTGGTAAAATTACGTCAAGCGGAGGGTCATATGTCAGGACATTCAAAGTGGGCGCAAATTAAACGCCAGAAAGGGGTTGCTGACGCGCGTCGGGGGCAATTGTTTACTAAGCTTACGCGCGAAATCATGGTGGCTGTGCGAGAGGGTGGTACGAATCCGGAATCAAATTTTCGCTTGCGACTGGCAATACAAAGAGCGCGCGATAATAACATGCCCATGGAGAATATTGAGCGGGCTATTAAACGGGGCAGTGGCGAGACTGGGGTATCAAGTCTGTCTGAGCTAATTATTGAGGGCTATGGTCCTAATGGTGTGGCTGTTTTGGTTGAAGCGCTGACTGACAATCGCAACCGCACTCTGCAGGAAGTGCGTAGTTTGTTTAATCGTCATGGTGGTAGCTTGGGTGAAAGTGGCTGTGTATCATGGCTATTTGAGACAAGGGGTGTAATAACAATTGTTACCGAAGGGATAGATGTTGAGGAACTAGCATTGGCGGCTATAGATGCTGGAGCTGAGGATGTCAAGGAAGAAAAGGGTTATCTTGAGATCTACACACTGCCGCAAAATCTAGAGCAAGTCCGTAGAGTTGTAGAGAAGATTAAACCAGCTACTTCAGCCGAGATTTTGAAAGTGCCCAAGAGCACCGTGGTGCTGGACGAAAAGGAGGCTATTCAGACTTTGAAGTTTCTTGACCAGCTGGAAGATCTGGACGACGTCCAAAAGGTTTATGCTAATCTTGATTACTCCGAGGCTGTGTTTGAGAAACTGCGGGTACAAGTTTGATTATGCGTATCCTTGGGATTGACCCTGGAACTCTACATCTTGGGTATGGTGTTATTGATGAGGCTGATGGTACGATGAGCATGGTTGCTTGCGGGGTATTAAGTGTTTCCCCTAAAACTTCAGTCGAATTACGCTTGTTTTCGTTATATACTAAGTTAAGCGAAATTGTGGCTTGCTACCAGCCGGACGAAGTAGCTATAGAGGAACCCTTTGTGGCAATGAATGCGCGCACAGCACTGGCAGTAGGTAGGGCGCAGACTGTGGCGATGCTCGTTGCTACGAGCCAGAAGTTGCCTATTTTTCGTTATTTGCCTGCTCAAGTAAAGCAGCAGGTGACTGCTTATGGGGGTAGTGGCAAGGAGCAGGTACAGGAAATGGTAAAAATTTTACTGGGTCTAGCCGAGTACCCCCAACCTAGTGATGCTGCTGATGCACTAGCTATTGCTATTTGTCATGTCCACAAGCGGCAGCTTGCAAAATTGCTAAATCAAGAGGTTGAAGGCAGGCTATGATAGTCGCCATCGAAGGGATCTTACAAGGTCGCGGTGCTGATTTTATTGTCGTGAAGGTTGGTTCAATCAGTGTACAAGTCTATGCACCTGCTTCTACACTGGTTCAATTTGGAGATGTAGGTAGTACGGTTTTCTTGCATACGTTTCTTTATATAAAAGAGGACAGTGTTGTTCTTTATGGTTTTTCTTCGACCGAAGCTTTGGAATTGTTTAAGAGCCTTATCACTGTTTCTGGAATTGGACCCAAAACAGCTTTAGGATTGCTTTCTGTGTTTAGCCCAGAGCATTTGGTTTCAGCTATAGTGGGTAGTAATGTGAAGCTGCTCTGTCAAGCACCTGGTTTGGGCAAAAAGATGGCTGAGCGGATTATTCTGGAGTTAAGGGGAAGGCTTGAGAAGAGCTGGGGCGAGACGCTGTCTCCAGCCTTGCTACAGGAGGATGCTGATGTCGTAGCGGCTCTGGTCAGTCTGGGCTACTCCCCGAGGGAAGCAACTCAGGCTGTTTCTGCTCTTGCTGGCTCCTCGGAACTTAGTTTGGAGGATAAAATTAAGCTTGCCTTGAAGCAGCTGGCATCTGTGTGATAGTAGTGGGCACTTATACTGTTTTTGGGCTGCAGACTATTCCGGCACAATCCGTTTTGGTTAAGATAATGTTGTTACGCTTTTCTATCTGGCGCTGCTAGAGGTGATAATGCCAGAGTTCAAGGTTGTTTCTGATTTCAAAATGACCGGCGACCAGCCCCAAGCGGTGGAAAGGCTAGTCGAGGGGCTAATGTGGGGTCTTAAAAAGCAGACTCTGCTTGGGGTTACTGGGAGCGGGAAGACCTTTACCATGGCGAATGTCGTGGAACGGGTGCAAAGACCTACTCTGGTGATTTGTCACAATAAGACTCTGGCGGCTCAATTAGCTACTGAATTCAAAGAATTTTTCCCAGAGAATGCGGTGGAGTATTTTGTCAGCTATTATGACTACTATCAACCTGAGGCTTATATTCCGAGTACAGATACTTATATTGAAAAGGAAATAGACATAAATGAGGAGATTGACAAATTGCGTCACGCAGCTACTCGTGCTCTTTTCGAGCGGCGTGATGTTATAATAGTCGCTTCGGTTTCATGCATATATAGCTTGGGTGAACCCGAAGAATACCGCAGTTTTGTGCTTACGGTCAAAAAGGGCGAGAAGTATAACCGAAGCAAGTTGGTCCGTCGCCTGGTCGAGATGCAGTACGAAAGGAATGACTTTGATTTCACACGTGGCAGGTTTCGGATCAGAGGTGACACTTTGGAAGTCCAACCGTCTTACGAAGAAATAGCTCTCCGAATTGAATTCTGGGGAGACGAGGTTGAGCGCATAGTTGAGCTTGACCCGCTTACTGGTGAGATATTAGCTTATAAGGACTCGATTGATATTTATCCAGCTAAACACTTTGTGACCTCACGGGACAAATTGTTAGCGGCTGTTGAAGACATCAAAGCGGAGCTGGCTGAGAGACTACGCGAGTTGAGGGCTCAGGGTAAGACGCTTGAGGCAACTAGGCTAGAAGCTCGCACCAATTATGACGTAGAAATGCTACTTGAGATGGGCTATTGCCATGCGGTGGAAAACTATTCCAGACACTTACAAAGGCGTCCACCAGGAAGTCCACCATGGACATTACTGGACTATTTCCCCGACGATTTTCTGATCTTTATTGACGAGTCACATATGACTTTACCCCAGATACATGGTATGTACCATGGTGACATTTCTCGGAAACAGACCTTGGTGGACTATGGATTTCGCTTACCCTCAGCATTGGATAATCGCCCTTTGAGCTTTGAAGAATTTGAAGAGCGTATTAACCAGGTTATCTATGTTTCAGCAACTCCGGGTGAATATGAGTATAAGTGTAGTGAGCAGATAGTGGAGCAACTGATTCGCCCCACCGGTCTTCTCGAACCGACTGTTGAGATCAGGCCGACTAAGGGGCAAATAGATGACCTTATACATCAAATCAGGGTCAGAGTGGAAAAGGGGGAACGATGCTTGGTGACCACGCTGACAAAAAGAATGGCTGAGGAGTTAGCTGATTACCTCAGAGAGATGGATATAAAGACACATTACTTACATTCCGAAATTGATACCTTGGAGAGGGTCGAGATCCTGCGAGATCTGAGGCTCGGTGTTTATGATGTAGTGGTCGGGATAAATCTGCTTCGTGAGGGACTGGACCTACCTGAAGTGAGCTTAGTGGCTATTCTCGATGCTGACAAAGAGGGATATCTGCGGTCAAAGGAGGCTCTTATACAGACAATGGGGCGGGCGGCTCGTCATGTGGATGGGCATGTAATTATGTATGCTGATACCATGACCACAGCGATGAGAGAAGCTATAGATGAGACTTATCGGCGGCGGAGCATCCAGGAGGCTTACAATAAAAAGCATGGTATCACACCAAGAAGTATTAAAAAGGCTATCAGGGATATTACTGAGCGAGTCAGAGCAGTAGCAGAGACGAAAGCACCTTATACCCCTACTCCTATATCTAGGGAAGAAGTGGTCAGGCTTATCAAAGAGTTGGAGACCCAGATGAGAAGGGCAGCTAAGAATCTCGAGTTTGAAAAAGCAGCACTGCTTCGCGACCGCATTATCGAACTCAGGAAAGACGAGGAGTTGCTCTCGCCTTTGGTAAGGTTCAAATAGCTGCTGTCTTGTATAAGGTTTGCTCAAATACTTGGAAGTTTCAAGGAGAAAATGTCGGCAAATGCGGTAACTATTAATTTTTAGACTGCTATAGACATCTTTCCAGTCTTTTAGCTGCTTTCAGGTCTGTTTTTAGTGTACGGGTCAAGATTAGAGCTTCTCTGATAGCCTTCCTCTTGCAGTTTTTCCATGAGTCTAGCAGCTCTGGGATAGCCGATGCGGAGACGGCGTTGTAAGAACGAGGTTGAGATATTTTTGTGTTCTAAGGCAAGTTGTCTGGCAGCATCTAACAGCGAGTCCTCCTCGCTTTTTTCTTTTGAAATAACTTCTTTCATCTCTTCGAATCTAACGGGGAATGTTCCCGGTTTTCGCTGACCACTCCAGAAATGCACTAATCTCTCGATCTCAGGGTCTGATACAAAGGTTCCCTGGAGGCGTTTCGGTTTGTTGGCATCAGTGGGCATGTAGAGCATATCACCTCTACCCAACAGTTTTTCTGCTCCGGCGGAGTCGAGTATAGTGCGTGAATCTACTTGGGAAGTAAGGGCGAAGCTTATACGAGTCGGGAAATTTGCCTTGATGAGCCCGGTTATAACGTCCACCGAAGGGCGTTGTGTGGCTACTATCAGATGAATTCCAGTGGCTCTAGCTAACTGGGCTAGGCGACAAAGCGTATGTTCCACTTCATCAAAAGCAGCCATCATAAGGTCTGCCAATTCATCGATGATAAGCACGATATATGGCATTACCTCTTCGGGCGGGCGGTTTTTATTATAGCTTTCGATATTTCGTGCTCCTGCTTGGGCGAATTTCTGGTAACGGTTGTCCATTTCTTGATTTAGCCAGCGCAGCGCTAGTATCGCTTTGTCGACGTCAACCACGACCGGCGCTATAAGGTGCGGTATGCTATTGAAATTGACTAGCTCGACCCTCTTTGGGTCAATCAGGATAAATTGGACATCTTCGGGCGTATTATGCGTAAGTATGCAGCAGATAATCGAATTGAGGCAGGCAGTCTTTCCGCTGCCAGTGGCACCGGCGATGAGTAAGTGGGGCATCTTGGTAAGATCAGCAGCTACGGTTTCACCTCCTGGACCTTTACCTAGAGCAAGAGCCAGCTTTGACTTAGTACATGTTTTTTGGAACGCTGTGCTCTCGATAACACTTCGTAAGTTTACTAGACCGAAAGTTGTGTTGGGCACTTCCACACCTACAATCGATTTACCTGGTACTGGAGCTTCAATTCTGATGCTGGGTGCAGCTAAAGCCAGAGCTAGGTCACTGGCTAGAGAGGAAATGCGGTCTACTTTAACCCTAGTCTTTGATATCTCTTCTAAACGAATTTTGATATTGCCGTCTTTATCTCGTTCTTTGATTTCTTTATATTTGCGGTCCCATCCGGGTTCAACACCAAATTGGGTAACGGTGGGACCGACGTTTATTTGTACTACTTTAGCCTCAACACCATAACTGGCTAAGGCTTCTTCAATTAGCTTAGCTCGTTTTTCGATCTCACTTTGGCTTAGTTCCACTTCGATTGGTTTGTCCAGTATACTGATAGGCGGCAATTGCCAGCCACTTGGAGTAAGTGTCGGTCGGTACTTGCCAGGTTCCCATGCCTCAGGGGGTGGTGGTTGGACGGCTGTAGGGGTTTGTACCTCCATCGGGGTAATAGCCTTTTTGCCCCCTTCTGACTTGCCGAAATCGATCTTTCTCTCTGCCGGACCTGTCTCGGCTCGGGACTGAATAGGCTTGAGCAGTCTTGACCACATTAGCTTGAAGAGTTTAGCTGTGGCTTTAGCCATAGCTACAATTGTGCGCCATATCCACCGTGGTGTCAGAAAGACGATACCCAAAAAGACCAGTGCAAGGAGGCGCAAAACGGCTATGGTAATGGAACCGCTGATGATGTTTTTGCCTATTCTCCCTCCCAAAGTCACAGTGCTGATGATGCCACTGCCCGGAGTAAAGAAGGAGGCTATTCCCCAAGCAGCCAGAGTTAAAAGGATTCCGCCAAACCACCACCTCCAGTATCTTGTAAATATAGAGAATTTGCCTGAAATGACTACCCCCAGTGCGATGCCAGTGGCTGCGGCTACTACTAGCAAGCCGATACCGAATAGTCCTAGTAGATATTCCCAAACAGTAATGCACCAGCCGGTTATAAGTTCCCAAATAATAATTGCCCAGCTTGTGATATCTGTCCAGAAATAGACCCCCATAGCTATCACCGTGGCTAAGGCTAATATCCGGAGTAGCGGGGCGGAAGCTTGTTTCCAAAAGGTTTTGCTTCTTCTGGTGCCGGCACCAGTTGTTTTCTTCTTGGGCATGTTTTTGGTTATACTTCTACTGTTGTGGTAAGAATCATCGGGCGGCGGCGGGTCTGTTCATAGAAAAACTTTGTCAAAGTGTCCTTGACTTTATTATTGATGAAACTCCATTGAATGGGGTGTCCACCGATATGATCCAGCGTAGTTTTTACCAGCTCTCGTCCTTGCTCAAGTATAGCTTCGCCTTCTTTCATGTCTATAAAGCCTCGGGAAATAATATCAGGTTGACCTATGACTTTGCCCTTTTCCTTGTCAATAGCAACTATTACCACCACAATACCATCTCTAGATAACAGCTTGCGATCACGGAGAACTACGCTATCAATATTCCCCATAACTATGCCGTTTACGTACACGTTTCCAACAGGGATCTTGCCGAGAGTTCTGGCTCTTTCGCGGTCGAGTTCCAGCACAGCCCCGTTTTCTATGACAAAAATGTTATTTTCTGGCATACCCAAGCTTCTTGCCAGCTTGGCGTGTAGACTCAGGTGACGAAATTCACCGTGGATCGGTATGAAGAACCTAGGCCTAACTAGACTAAGAAGGAGTTTTAGCTCCTCTTGGCTGCCGTGTCCGTGTACATGTACCTGGGCTAGTTTCTCGTAGATGACTTGGGCTCCTTGGCGGAACAGGGAATCAATAGTGCGGTTAATTAATGACTCATTGCCTGGTACCGGCGTGGCTGAGATGATCACCGTGTCTCCAGCCACAATTCTGACCTGACTATTATCCTTGTTGGCGATGCGTACTAGGGCTGAAGTAGGTTCCCCCTGGCTGCCAGTCGTCAGAAGTATGACCCTGTTGCGGGGGAAGCGATGGAGTTCATCGATGCGCCGTACTACCCCGTCAGGAATGTTAAGATAGCCCAATTCCTTAGCTATGCGCACAGTGTCTCGCATGCTTCGCCCGATGATAAAGACGTGCCTCTGGTGTTTGATTGCAGCATCTATCACTTGCTGGATTCGGGAGACTAGGGAGGAGAAAGTGGTGATAATTACTCGACCAGGGGCTTCGGCAATGATGCGCTGCAGGGTTTCGCCAACAATAGTTTCTGAAGGTGTATATCCAGCTAGTTCGGCATAGGTAGAGTCAGCAAAAAGCGCCAAGACGCCCTGGTTACCCAGTTGTGCCAGCTTGGCTAATTCGGTAGGCTTACCGTCGACTGGTGTGTAATCTATCTTAAAGTCTCCGCTGTGGACTAGTGTGCCTATCGGAGTGTGGATTATGAGTCCAAATGAGTCTGGAATGCTATGACAGACGGAAAAAGGTTCGATCTTGAAATTTCCCAAAGAGAACCTTTCCCCACTTTTAATTAACTTTAGGGTAGCTTTTTTTATATATCTATGCTCCTTGAGCTTGACCGAGACGAGCCCTAAGGTAAGCTTACTACCATACACAGGCACATCTAGCTGTGGCAGTATGTAAGGGAGTGCTCCAACATGGTCTTCGTGCCCGTGGGTGATTATGATACCTCTTATCTTACTCCGCCTTTCCAGTAAATAGTTTATGTCTGGGATTACAAGGTCAACCCCCAACATGTCTTCTTCAGGAAACATTAGACCGGCGTCTATAACGACGATGTCGTTTGCGTATTCTAACACCATCATATTTTTGCCGATCTCGCCTAGCCCGCCTAATGGGATGACTCTTAGTTTTTGTCCGGCCATAGGTATAAATCCATCTAGAAGAGGCTCAATTGTTGGGGTTGAGGCTCACCTTCGATTAACCTCTCTGCTTGAGCTAGAATCTGGGGGATTTTTAACATGTCTGTTTCGATTAGCTTGCGCAAGCTTCCTTGATGAAGGGCTGCTGCTGGATGGTACATAGCATAATAGATTGTGCCACCTTGTTTCTTGGCTTTGCCATGAATTTGACTGATACTTTGATTGGGGAAGAATTTTGCCATGGAGTAACGTCCTAAAGTGACGATCATCAGAGGATGGACTATTTCTATTTGTTTGTCCAACCATTTGCTGCAAGCCTGGATTTCTCCAGGCAACGGATCACGGTTGTTTGGAGGACGGCACTTAATGACATTCGCAATGTAAACTTGCTCCCGTCTAAGACCTATCAGGGACAAAAGCTCCTCTAGGAATTTGCCTGCTGGACCAACGAAGGGGCGACCTTGTTGGTCTTCATGCCATCCCGGTGCTTCGCCAATAAAGAAAAGTTTACTGTTTTCGGGACCTTCTCCTGGCACTACTCTATTGCGGTATTTTGCTAGCTCACATTCCTGACAATGTTCGATTGCTTTATAAAGTTCACTAAGCACTGACATCTAAGGCAATCATAACACAGGCTTCGCAGAGCGTCAATTTATCTAAACCAGTGCTATGATGAAGCAGGTGCTAAGGAGGGCTAATACTAATAAGGAGATGCCAGCAAAAACCTTATCTCTTTCTAGCGAGAATTTCACCGATGCTAGTATCACCTGTATGATAGGTGTGGAAACGAGGACTAAGATTCCTAGATTTAATGTAATTGCTGCCGGTATTTGGTCTAGACGAATGGATAACTGGACATTTTCGATATCGGAGAAAAAGAGCAGGATAAAGCCAGCTATAATCATAGTCAGGGAAAGCAAGGTACAGACCATGAAACCTGTGCTGATCAGGTCGTTGAGGTTCTTTTTGTTCCGTTTCGTGTTTTGTTGTCTTTGAATGTTATTCATAAAGGCAAAGTGCTTCATATTAAGTTAGCAGCCTTCAGGAACATCAATATAGCTGTGATAAAGAGCAGGACTCCGAAAGCGCGTCTGAGTATTGTTGTTCCAATTCGTTCTGTCAGAGTAGTCCCGATAAGAGCCCCTGGGAGGATTCCTAAAAGCAAAGGTGCTACTACGAAAGGGTGAATGTACCCGTGATAATAGTAGACAAGTGCTCCGACAGCGGTGGTAATTGCCATTATGAAGGTACTGGTTCCTATTGCGGCTTTGATAGGTACTGTCATAATGATATTCATAACGGGTACTTGAACAACTCCTCCTCCTATACCGAGTAAGCTTGAAAGTAACCCGGCGAAGAAACTACCACCTAATCCTTGGGGGATACGATTAATTCTGTAGCCTACAAATTTAGCTGTTGCCTTATCGTAATATCTAGCTATGTCTTGGGTATCTGCGCTTGTGGTTGTAATCGGGTTATCCCAGTAGCTTTGTTTCTGAGACGAGGTGTCCTGGCTTGCCATCATGGTATAGGCGACATAAATGAGGACGAGCCCGAAGAAGGTACTCAGTATGGCGGGGGAGAATATTTCGCCAAGCAAACCTCCTATGATAGCGCCTGGCACTGTTGTGGAGCACAGAAGGAGTCCTAATTTTATATTGGTCAACTGTGTCCTTGTGTACCTGCTGGCAGCGAGAGAAGCATTAGCTACGATGGCTACTAAGCTACTACCAATAGCAATCTTGATTGGTAAATGCATTACCAAAGTGAGGATAGGGACTATGAAAAAGCCCCCGCCAATTCCAAGCATCGAACCTGTCAACCCAGCGAACAGCCCTGTGCCGCTCAGTAACCAAATATTCAACTCGGTCAAAGTGGTGAAATGGTAACATCAAGCATTGTGGTTGGTCAATTTCGATTGTTATTTCAAGCATGATACAAGTTGTCCTATTGTACAAGCGGATGCTATACTGGTTCTAGCTAGCGATGGCGATGAAAAGGGTAGACGGGCGCAATAATGATGAACTCCGTCCGGTACGAATAGAACTTGGCTACCAGATTTTTGCTGAGGGGTCAGCATTAATCGAGTTAGGGAAGACCAGGGTCTTGTGTGCTGTTAGCGTTGAAGAGAGGGTTCCTGCTTTTCTCAAAGGTGAAGGAAGTGGTTGGATTACTGCAGAGTATGCTATGCTGCCCCGTTCTACCTTAACTCGTGTGCCGCGAAATTTTTCTTCAGAAAGAACAGCTGGCAGGAGCCAGGAAATTCAGCGTCTTATCGGTCGAAGTTTAAGAGCAGTCACTGACCTTTCTTTGCTAGGCGAAAGGACATTCATCGTTGACTGCGATGTATTGCAGGCTGACGGGGGTACACGCACTGCGGCTATAACCGGCGGATACGTGGCACTATTTCAGGCTTTCTATAATTTAAGAAAGCAAGGAGTCTTACCTCGTATTCCCTTTCGAGCTGCGGTAGCAGCTACCAGTGTTGGCGTTGTTGATGGAGAACTATTGCTTGATCTGTGCTACGATGAGGATTTCCGTGCATCTGTAGATTTCAATGTAGTTATGACAGACAAAGGAGAGTTTGTGGAGATTCAGGGTACAGCCGAGGGCAAGCCATTCTCCAAGGAAATGGTAACGAATTTGCTGGCTCTAGCAGAAAAAGGTATACGACAATTATTAGACAGCCAGAATACAGCCCTGGCTCGGTTCAGTTAAGGGCGTACATGCCCCCTTCCAATGATAATCCACTTATAGCTGGTAATTTCTCTCAGCGCCATAGGACCTCGGGCATGGAACTTTTGTGTACTGATCCCTATTTCAGCTCCGAGTCCGAACTGGGCACCATCTGTGAATCGTGTGCTAGCATTAGCGTAAACACAGGCAGCATCAACTTCGTTGAGAAAGCGTTCTGTCGCCAGTTCGTCTTCAGCCACTATGGCTTCAGAGTGTCCCGAGCCATAGCGCTCGATGTGTTCAAGTGCTTCATCCAATGAGTTGACGACTCTTATCGCTGCAATGAGTGCTAGAAATTCCTTTCCCCAGTCTTCCGCAGTGGCAGGGACGATTTTGAGTGATGGCATCGAGCCAAGGATTTCCAGAGCGCGTTGGTCACAGTGCATCTCTACGCCTGCTTTGGACCACTCCTCAGCGATTAGTGGTAGGTACCTCGGTGCAATTTCAGAGTGTACTAGAAGTGCATCAAGCGCATTGCACACTGTAGGGCGCTGTACCTTGGCATTATAAGCAATTGCGACAGCTTTATTGAGGTCTGCACTTTTGTCAACATAAGTGTGACAGACCCCGATACCACCTGTGATTACCGGCATAGTAGCATTTTCACCGACGAATTTAATCAGTCCAGCGCCACCCCGAGGGATTAAGAGGTCTATAACCTCTTTCATTCTTAGCATATGGTCGACTAAACTCTTCTCGGCTGTCTCGATAAACTGAATAGCACCCTCAGGTATCCCAGTTTGATAAGCGGCTTGCTGAATAACGCGAGCCAATATCGAGTTAGAACGCAGGGCTTCTTTGCCGCCTCTGAGAATTACTGCGTTACCTGCTTTCAAGCAAAGCGCTGAAATATCCACAGTCACATTGGGGCGACTTTCATAGATGGCACCGATTACACCAAGAGGTACCCGCTTCTTAATTAGCTTTAATCCGTTGGGGAGTGTTCGCTCCTCGATGATTTCACCTATTGGGTCAGGTAGATTGGACACCGTCTTTACGTCCTGTGCTATGGCCTGTATTCGACTGGGTGTGAGTAGCAGGCGGTCGAGCATCGCAGCGCTCATTCCGGAAGCTTCGGCATCTTTGTAATCAAGTTCGTTAGCTGTAAGTATCTCGTCTTGTCGCAAAATAAGTGCTTCAGCGATGCTAAGCAATGCTTGGTTCTTGACCTTAGTGGGTAAGAAAGCAAGCCTTTTTGATGCTGCCTTGGCTGCTCTGCCTTTTTGTTCAAGTTCGGCTATTGCTGCCTCCATATTTTCTCCTCCTTAAATAAGCACCATGTTGTTCCTGTGAATGATTTCATCGCCATACTCATAACCTAGCAGGTCAAGTATGTCCTCAGAATGTGCTCCTTTAATTCTGTTGGCAGCTGTGGAATTGTAATTAGACATACCGCAGCCAATGTGGTTACCATTGGTATCAAAGATATCTACCACATCCCCGCGCTCAAAGTCGCCTTCTACTTTTATTACACCAGCAGGGAGGAGACTACGCCCCTCGGTTTTGAGGGCAGCTACTGCCCCATCATCGATTATGATTTTCCCTTTGGAAGCTAGACCACTGAGCATCCAGCGCTTTCTGCTCTCCATTTTACTGGTCCGGGGCGGGAAGATGGTGCCAACGCTATGTCCATTTACTATTTGTTTCAGGATATCTGGCTTGGCGCCATTCGCTATAACCACGGTGATCCCGGATGTTGTTGCTAGCTTTGCAGCTTCAATCTTGGTTACCATACCACCGATGCCATAGGAAGTCCCGGCATTACCAGCTAGACGTTCGATTTCGGCGTCTATCTTTTCTACTTTTGGAATGAGTTTGGCATCGGGGCAGCGCCGAGGATCAGCAGTGTATAGACCATCAATGTCTGTCAGTATCACTAGCAGATCAGCATCGACTAGGTTAGCTACCATCGCAGAGAGGTTATCATTGTCTCCAAAAATAAGCTCACCGAGTTCTTCAGTGGCTACTACATCGTTTTCATTGACGATGCAAATTACGCCCAAATCCAACAGAGCGAGCAGAGTGTTCCTGGCATTCAGGTAGCCACTGCGGTCAATAAGGTCTGATTTGGTAAGCAGGGCTTGTGCTATAACAATATTGTGTTTAGTAAAAAGTTGGTCGTAGATGTTCATTAATTGGCTCTGTCCTACTGAAGCAAGCACTTGTTTGAAAGGAATACCTTTTATTTCTCTGGCGAGTCCAAGCTTTTGCCTTCCAGCAGCAACTGCACCCGAGGATACGATGATTATTTCATGTCCCGCGCGGTGAAGCTGTGCGACCTGTGCAGTTAAACTTGACATAATGCCTACATCGAGCCGACCAGAACCTCCGGTCAGCAGATTTGTGCCAAATTTAACTACCAGCCGCTTGTATCGCATCGTGCTTAATTATATCTTGCCTACAAGGACTGTAACAAGCAAGAGGCTCTTTTTAAACTTTCTTTAAGTATAGTAGAATAGGATATCATGGCAGATGAACTCAGATCGCTGCCAAGCATAGATAAGGTCATCAACGATGAAAGACTGGTGCAATGGCGGCAGATCTTGCCACACAGTTTGCTCGTTGATATTGCCCGGCAGGTTGTGGAGCAAGAGCGCCTTTCTATCTTAAATGGTAACCCCTGTCGACCTCTGGATTATATTGTTGATACAGTCTGTGCCCAGCTGGATAAGCTTACACGGTTGAGTCTGCAACCTGTTATCAATGCCACAGGGGTGATACTTCATACTAATCTGGGCAGGGCACCCATTAGCAAGAGAGCGATTGCCGCTATGGAATCGGTGGCTCATGCTTATTCTAATTTAGAATTTGATCTGGATAGTGGCACTCGCGGTTCTCGAGACGTACATGTCGAGATGCTTCTGTGTCGACTCTCGGGAGCTGAAGCTGCTCTGGTGGTAAATAATAATGCTTCTGCTGTCTTGCTGGCACTCACTGCCTTGGTCAAAAAAAGGGAGGTTATTGTCTCCAGGGGACAAGCTGTGGAGATTGGCGGTGGTTTCCGTATTCCTGATGTGATGAGACAGAGCGGTGCAAAGTTAATAGAAGTGGGTACAACTAATTGTACTTATATCGACGATTATGAGCGAGCCATTAGTTCCAGGACTGGAGCGCTTTTGCGTGTCCATTCCAGCAATTTCAGGATACAAGGCTTTACTCATTTTGTCACTTTGGAAGAGTTGCTAGCACTAGGGGAGAGGTATGACATTCCCGTATTTGATGACCTGGGTAGCGGTTGTTTTCTGGATACCACTGTCTTTGGCTTAGCACCAGAGCCTACAGTGCAGGAAAGCGTTGCTCGGGGCGTCAGCCTTGCCTTTTTTTCTGGGGATAAATTACTCGGTGGACCACAGGCAGGTATAATTGTCGGCAAAGAGGCTTTTGTGGACAGATTGAGAAAGCATCCTTTAGCTCGTGCTTTGCGTATAGATAAGGTAAGGCTAGCTGGCTTAGCGGCGACATTGAGTCATTATATTAGAGGTGAAGCTGTAAAGGAAATCCCGGTGTGGCGTATGATAGCTATGCCGGTATCTGAGATTGAGAGACGAGCTAGCCTGTGGGCGCAGAGACTTGGTGGGCTGGCTAGAGTGGTTGAGGGAGAATCGGTGGTTGGTGGTGGCAGCTTACCAGGTGCGACGCTCCCTACAAGGGTGGTCACTATTGGGGGCGGGAAAGGACGCCATAATATAGCCCTAAAGTTAGCTCGAATGCTCAGAAGATGTGAGCCGCCGATTATCGGCCGCGTAGAGGGGGATTACCTACTTCTAGACCCGCGTGCCGTCCTTCCTGAGCAAGACGAGATTGTAGTTCAGGCGCTTGACAATGTTGTCGCTAGCCTAGGTCGGTGATATTCGGAATTTAGCGCTAATCTAGTGCAGTATAAGAATTAGACTTTAGTTCGCAGGAATACAGATGTTCGTCTTGGGAACTGCCGGGCACGTTGACCATGGCAAATCTGCTTTGATACGTGCTCTAACAGGCATAGACCCCGACCGTTTGCGCGAAGAAAAAGAGCGGGGTATGACTATAGATTTAGGCTTTGCTTGGCTTAAGCTGCCAAGCGGTCAGGAAGTCGGCATAGTCGATGTCCCTGGACATGAGCGCTTCATAAAGAACATGTTGGCTGGGGTAGGAGGGATTGACCTCGCCCTGCTTGTTGTTGCTGCCGACGAGGGGATTATGCCGCAGACTAGGGAGCACTTGGCTATACTCGATTTACTTGACATAAAATTAGGTATCGGAGTAATCACCAAAATAGACTTGGTTGATGATGAGTTGCTGAGCGTAGTCAAATTGGAGTTAAATTCGCTATTAGAACCGACAAATTTGAAAGGGAGTCCGCTTGTTCTTGTTTCGGCAATTACAGGTGAGGGGCTTGCTGAGCTGGTATCAACCATTGACCGGGTATTACTAGGTACTCAACAGAGGATGGATATAGGCAGACCGAGGTTGTTCATAGACCGTGTTTTCACCATAGCTGGATCCGGTACTGTCGTTACAGGGACCTTGGTCGATGGGAAGCTATCCGTAGGCGAGGAGGTGGAGATACAACCTGCGGGTTTGAGGACACGTATTCGGGCGTTACAGACCCATAAAACACGCGTTGATGTTGTGGGTCCAGGTTCTCGTGTGGCTGCTAATCTTGCAGGGATTGCTACCTCTCGTGTGGAACGTGGTAATGTGCTTACCAAGCCCGGATGGCTTATTCCAGCGACACGGATAGACGTTAAACTGCGTTTGCTTTCAGGGGTTAAACATCCTTTACGACATGGTGCTGTCGTCAACTTCTTTGCGGGCTCTGACGAATGTCTGGTCAAGGTGCATCTTTTAGATAAAGATGAGCTTAGGCCTGGAGATACTTCATGGGCGCAGCTTGCATTGACCAAGTCGATGGTTCTGGTTAAGGGTGACCATTTCATTATTCGTTCGCCTGCCATTACTCTGGGTGGTGGGCAGATTATCGATCCCCATGCTGTACGCCACCGCCGCTTTCGCCCTGACATCATAAGAAACCTGAAGATTAGGAGTGGAGGCACAGCTAAGGATGTACTGCTTGCCACCTTAGAAGTTAGTCAGCCCCTTTCTGTGGAGCGGCTTTCAGTGAGATGCAATCTGTCTGTTGATGAAACTGAGCGAATTATGAATGAATTAATTTCTGAGAAGAAAGTGATTGCGGCGGGTCACAGCGAAGACAGACTGCTGTTTACAGTTAGTGGCTGGGAGAATTTTGTCAGAAAGGCGAAGGCGGTGGTAGAGGATTATCATCGACGGTTCCCCGCGCGAACCGGGATGCCAAAAGGTGAGTTATGCAGTAAATTGCAACTCATGTCCCATTCTCCGGCACTGGATAGACTCTTCAGAGACGGAGTTGTTATTGATGGAGGTGCTTTTGTAGCTCTCCCTTCGCATAAGGTCCAGCTTTCTGAAGAGCAACAAAGGAAAATAGCAGCTTTCCTTGCTGCCTTAGATGAGCATCCTTACTCTCCGACTGTTGGTGTAGCTATTGAAGACGACCTGCTGAATTTGCTTCTTGAGCAACGTCGGGTTATCAAGGTGGCAGAAGGAATTGTTTTTTCTGCTACTGCTTATGATGAAATGGTAAATAGAGTGGTTGCCTACGTGAAGGAAAAAGGCAAGGTCACTGTTGGTGAAGTCAGGGACATGCTAAACACCAGCCGTAAGTATGCCACGGCGCTTCTAGAGCATATGGATGAAAAGAAGATTACTCGCCGTATAGGCGATATGCGAGTTTTACGGTAATTTCCTCACCGCCGAAGCTATTTGATTCCAGCGCTCTTGCTTAGTCCTATACCGATAATCAGCGGGATACTCCTTGCCTTGGCATTGTGCAACTTACTTTGATTAGAGTACTAAAGTAATGCCAGGTTTGTGGTACTACACAACCTTTACTAATTGGTACTGATGAATCATGCTTTCCCCTGTATGGTTATGCGAAGATGAGGGTGCAGAACTTTCCACAGGGGGCGTTAAGATGGATATGGCTAAAAGGTTGTTGTCCATTATAAAGGAAGATAGGAAATTATGGATTGCATTTGGCGGTGCCCTGCTTGACGGTATTATCCTTATCTCTGTCATAGTTGTAGCCTGTCTGTGGTTTCTTGTCTAGCTCTCCGTGTTTTTAAGTGCAATGAACAAAGAGCTTATTGGCGTGCTTGGTGGTTTCCTGTTTGTTGCTTTGCTCTTCTGGGTATTTGCCTGGTATCTACTATGATATCAGGTATTTATTTCATCCGTGATAGACTGATATATCTGGTCGGCTTTTTGGCTTTTGTTTCGGTCGGGTTGTGTTAACTTATATCTGTGTGTGGGGTAAGCAGATACGGGGTGAATGGCGGGAGCGTATGGGAGTCGAACCCACCGAAGACATCAACAATGCCTTCCGACGGATTTGAAGTCCGCGAAGCTCACCGGAACTCACACGCTCCCCTGGTGCCTTCTTCTAACTCAACGTGTGCTCTGGTTATTTAAGCTTATAATACCAGATTTAGATAAAACATGAAATCTGTGACTATCTATCTTGATGCTGCCAGAACTTGCGGGTATTGAGTAATAATCTTGTTTTTAAGTCGGCTCGTCCATTGCTGTGGAAGTGAGTAAAGTTGTAAAATCGTGGTGGGTGTGATAGTGCGATGGATGTGTACGTATTAACGACTCTGGGGCGAAAGGCGGTACCGGCTTTAAGAAGGTTGGGACAGGAGCTGGATGCTAGTATACTGGAGTTTCTGGAGCATACTGATGGTGCTACTGAAAATCAGGTAGCTGAAGCATTCGGGATAAGTGTCGAGGTGGCTTATGATAAACTCCGGTCGTTGAGCGCCAGGAGGTGGGTCTGGCGACGAACAACAAGGGTATTGCCGTTTTAATTTGAGCAAACGTGTCTTAATGCGAAGGTAGCTAGAAATGATGATAAAGAAACGGTGTCCTTACTGTAAAGGTCAAGGTGCTGTACCGGGTGATGAGCCGGGAGTATCTGTCCAACCCTGTCCGGTGTGCAGTCAAAGAGGCTATAATTTAGTACCGGACGATGCACTGATGTGTGGGCTGTGCCAGGGTACAGGGCGTTCACTCGGGGGTGGCAGAAGTTGGAAAGTGTGCCCTGAATGTAAGGGTATCGGCTCGAGGTGGTAGGCGGTGCTTTGTTCGGGGAAGTGCCGGAACTGGCAGACGGGCATGACTTAGGATCATGTGCCGCAAGGCGTCGGGGTTCGAGTCCCCGCTTCCCCACCATAGGTAATATCATTACCACTGATTAGCTTGGATTGTTCAACCTCTGGAATTATCCTCTAATTCCCTTTCGTGAAACAGGGTAATAGTATTGCCTTGACAATAGCGTTAGACCGTAGGGGACTATCAGACGCTATAAGCTTCTCTACTAGTCTCCAGCCTAATACTTTGAAGCCCCGATCTCTTCCATTTTGCCCGTCACTACAAAGACCACGCGCTCGCAGATATTGGTAACCCTGTCGCCGCTTCGTTCAAGGTTATGGGCTACCCAGATAAGGCGGGTTGCCCGCGTGATCGTTCTGGGGTCTTCTAGCATGAAGGTAAGCAGTTCTCTGAAAACCTGGTCATAAAGCTGGTCGATAATATCATCTTCGGCGCAGATTTCCCGGGCAGCTTCGGCGTCGCGGTTGATGAGAGCATCTAGACTCCGGTGCAGCATGCCCACCACCTGTTCTGCCATTCTGGGTATATCTATTAGCGGCTTTAATGGTGGTTCATCACCAATCATAATCGTAATCCTAGCGATACCCTCGGCATGGTCGCCTATGCGCTCTAGCTCAGTAACGATGTTAAGCACCGCCACAATGACACGCAGGTCGCTGGCCATGGGCTGTTGCGTGGCGATGAGCTCAATGCACTTTTCCTCGATTTCAAACCGTTTCTGGTTTACCTTCTTGTCCTCCGATATTATCTGCCTAGCCAATTCTAGGTCCCGGTTCTTGAGAGCGTCAATAGAGCGCAACGTCGCTTTGCTTACCATGCTGCCCAGTGCCAGAATTTCGTCCTGAATTTCTCTTAACTTCTTGTGAAAGGCTGTCCTTATTTCCATAGCTACCTCCTTGATGTTATCCGAAGCGCCCAGTAATGTAATCCTCGGTGCGCCTATCTTTGGGATTGGTAAAAATCTGCGCCGTTGGCCCATACTCGACAAGTACCCCTGCCCTATCTGGTTCGATCATCATGAAGGCTGCCATATCGGATACTCTGGCTGCTTGCTGCATATTGTGGGTGACGATGATGATGGTGTAGTCCTGGGACAGACCGCGCATCAGGTCTTCAATCTTCAGGGTAGCCAATGGATCAAGTGCGCTACAAGGCTCATCCATCAAGATTACTTCCGGTTCCACTGCCAGCACGCGAGCTATGCAGAGTCTCTGCTGTTGACCACCGGAAAGCGCAAGAGCTGATTGTCCTAGCTTGTCTTTTACCTCCTCCCACAATGCGGCTTGGCGCAGGCTTTTTTCCACAATCTCCTCGAGTTGTGCCCGACTCTTGACGCCGTGCCGCCTGGGTCCGTAAGCTACATTTTCAAAGACTGACATAGGGAAGGGATTTGGCTTCTGAAAGACCATGCCCACTCTTTTCCTTAGCTCGGCGACATCAATTCTTGAGTCGTAAATCGGACTGCCGTCCAGCTCTACATTTCCTTTAACTCTAGCGCCGGGTATGAGGTCGTTCATACGGTTGAAGAGACGCAGTAGTGATGACTTGCCGCAGCCGGAAGGCCCTATGATGGCCGTGATGGCACAAGAGGGTGTGTCTAGCGTGATATTTCTTAGCGCCTGAAAAGAGCCGTAATATAGGTCAACGCGCTCCGTTTTGAGTTTGGTGCTACATTTTTCAACAGGTTTCGCTGAAACGCTTTGCACGTTAAGGTTGATGCTCATTAAATCATCTCCTTTGCCTCGTTCTTATCCTGATGGCTGCCGCCAGCGAGTCAAAAGAAAGCACCACGACAAGCAAGACAAGGGCACATCCCCACATCATTTCCTTGGGCATGTTCGGGACGTGCGCGGCAACGGTATAAAGGTGGTAAGGCAGCGCCATAAACTGGTCCAGCGGAGATTGTGGGAGATGGGGAAGCAGAAAAGCTGCCCCAGTCACCAGTATCGGCGCGGTCTCCCCGGCGGCACGGCTAATGGCGAGCACTGCCCCGGTGATAATGCCAGGCAAAGCCTGCGGCAGGACGATGTGCCTCACCGTCTGCCATTTAGTCACCCCGATAGCCAGGCTCCCCTCGCGGTATTCCTGCGGTACCGCCAGGATGGCTTCTCTTGAGGTGGTAATGACCATCGCCAGTGCCTGGGCAGCCAGAGTCAAGCTGGCCGCCAGCAGCGACAGCCCGAAATTGAAAGCCAGCACGAACACACTCAACCCAAAGAGCCCAAAGACGATGCTGGGCACACCGGCCAAGTTCGCGATGGCAAGGTTGATGAGCCGTGTCAGCCAGTTATCGCGAGCGTACTCAGTTAGATAGATGCCTGCCAGCACCCCGATAGGTAAGGCAAACAGGAGAGTCCCAAGCATAAGATAAAAAGTGCCGATGATTGCAGGCAGAATACCTCCAGCCCGCCCCGCCTGTGATGGAAATTGCGTTAGGAATTCCCAGTTTATCGCCCCACTACCCTTAATGATGGTGTAGATAATGACAAATAGGACAGGCAGCACCGTGATTGCTGTTGCTAGCCCTAAAAAGGTAAAAGCTGTGGCTTGGGATATGCGGCGCGAGTTAAAAATTGCTGTTGCCATAATAAATTACCTTGCGAACTTCCTTTTCTGCCGTTCCAGTACCCTGTCGGCAATAATGTTGACCGCCAATGTTAAGGCAAATAGTATCAAGCCCAACGCAAACAGAGCCTGGTACTGTAGCCCTCCGCGGACTGCATTGCCGATGCCGGAGGCAATGGCGGCTGTCATGGTAGTCATGGGGTCAGTGGGAGAGACCGGTACTGCTAAAGCCCCACCGGCTACCATCAGGACTGTCATGGTCTCGCCTATTGCTCGGCCTATCCCCAGCATTATGGCGGCAGCAACGCCGGAGAGAGCAGCAGGAAGACAGAGATGCCATATCGTTTCCCATTTTGTCGCCCCTAGAGCGTAAGAAGCCTCTTTGAACTCTCCGGGTACAGCGTGCAATGCATCTTCGGAGACACTCACGATAATCGGCAGGCTCATCAGCGAGAGCATAATGGCAGCGGTAAATCCACAAAGACCGGTATTCAAGTTAAAGGCGCTTTGTACTAGAGGTGACAGGAGTACCAGCCCGAGAAACCCCATCATCACCGAGGGAATACCGGCAAGTATTTCGATAACAGGCTTTACTGCTTCAGCTACTCGCTTGGGCGCTACCTCGGATAAATAAGCGGCGCAGGCCACGCCGATGGGCACAGCTATAGCTGTAGAGATAAGAGTAATCATCAGTGTGGAAATGACGAAGGGCGCAATGCCAAAGGTGGGCGGGTCGGAGACGGGGTACCAGCGGGTGCCGAACAGAAATTCCCATGGACTGGTGTGGGCAAAGATGGGTAAGCCTTCTTTAAGCAGGATGAAGATTATTCCCAAGAGGACTACTATTGCCAGCAGTCCGGATAGGAATATCCAACTTTCGATAACTCTTTCACTAAGCCGCAACCGCCGCTCCAGCCCAGTTTTCGAGACCGTATCAGCGGTATTCGGCCTTTGCAGTTTCGCCAAGCTCATTACTCTATTTAGCCACTGGCACAAATCCCGCTTCTAGAACAAGCTTTTGTCCTTCTTTCGATAGACAGTATTCGATATAGGCTTTAATAACGCCGGTTGGGACACCATTGGTATAGTATAAGAGTGGGCGGGAGATGGGGTAGGTACCGTCCAGGGCGCTGTCCACGCTGGGCTTGACCGCACGGTCGCTGGCAGTTTTCTTTACCGCAATAGTCTTGACCTTATTGTTAACATATCCCAGCCCAGCGTAGAAAACTGCGTTGGGATTGCTCGCTACCTGCGATATCCCTGCTTCAGTAGAAGGCAGGAACAGTACCTTATTGCCATATTCAAGGGTCTTATCGGCAGGAGGTAGACCGTACATCTGGACGACATGCTCCTTGAAGAACACATGGGTACCGGAGTTGGTATCCCGAGCCAGAACTACTATTGGCGCGTCTTTGCCGCCGAGTTCTTTCCAGTTAGTTATTTTGTTAGTATATATGGCAGAAAGCTGCTCAATAGTCAGATCGGAGACGGGGTTAGCCGGGTTGACAATAATAGCAAGGGCATCGGAAGCCACTTGGATCTCATAAGGATTAACACCTTTAGCTTTTGCCTGCTCTATCTCCTTTGGGGTGATGAGTCGGGAAGACTGGCAGATGTCCGTGGTGCCATCGATAAGAGCAGCAATGCCAACCCCGGAGCCAGGACCGCTAACGGCGATGCTCACCTTGGGGTTGGCTCTCATGAAGTTTTCCGACCAGACCGAGCTTAAAGGTGTGACCGTGTTAGAGCCAATAATTTTGAATGAGCCGGAAAGGGTTGAAGTATCCGTAGATGAAGGGTTGCTGGTGCAGCCAACCAAGACAAGGGCAATAGCCAGCATAAGAGGTATAATGCATTTTCTAGTGGGTTTTGACAATTTTGTCCTCCTGTCCGCTTAATATTGTCATTTCTTTCTATGACTAATTGTAAGCGCAGGAGTTTAAGGACAGTTTAAGGGTATGTTAAGGTTGTGTTAAATTTTCAGGCGATTATTTTCGGGGAAGACGGAAGGTGAAGGCGGAGCCTTTACCTTCCTCGCTCTCTGCCCAGATTTCACCGCCATGAGCCTGGATGGTGTGTTTGGCAATGGCTAGTCCCAGTCCGCTACCACCCCCGGAGCGGGCCTTATCTGCTTTATAGAAGCGCTCGAAGATATGGGGCAAATCCTCTCTGGCAATACCGATGCCAGTGTCAGTGACACTGACGGAAACAGAGTTACTATCATAAGAAGTGGAAATAGTTATTTTCCCTCCCGATCTATTAAACTTGATGGCGTTATGCACCAGGTTGGTGATAGTCTGTCGGATTCTGTCTCTATCTGCTGGTATAGATGGAAGGGCTGGAGACAAGTCTTTAGAGATGACTATTTCTTGCCTCTCTGCCAAAGGTTTCAATTGTGCAACGACCTCATCCACCGTCGTATTAAGGTCAACTCGCTCTATTTTCAACTCTGCCTGCCCGGCCTCGATGCGTGAAAGCTGGGTCAGTTCGGCGACCATCTGGGTGAGATGGTCAATCTCTCCATTTATACGCCATAAGAAATCGTGCGCTGCTTCCTTATCACCAATTGCACCACTCTGCAAGGTTTCAACCATGGCTTTGATACTGGCGAGGGGTGTGCGTAACTCATGAGAGATATTGCCTATCAGTTCCCGCCGCGTGGTCTGTAGGTTGCGAAGTTCTGTTAGATCCTGAACTAGAATAAGTGCCCCGTTCAAACGACCTTGGTGTTGGAGAGGCAAAGCAATAGCCCTCAAAAAGCGCCTGGTAATGCCGCACTCGAACTGAATCTCCTGTTCTTTTGCCGTTTCAAGACACTGCTTTACTACTGTATCTAGTTCGTGGTCATGAACGACTTCGATGAGGTGTTTATTGAGTGAGTCCACTTCTTTGAAGCCAAGGAATTTGCCTGCCGCTGTATTAGACAGAACCACGTTGCCTTCGACATCTGTCATGATGACACCATCAGCCATGTTGGCGAGGATGTTGGCAAGCTTATTTTTCTCGCTTGAGACGCTATCCATCGTGACCTTAAGTGCGACAGACATGTCGTTGAAGGCTCGAGCAAGCTGTCCGATTTCGTCTTTTGTGGCTACATCTATCTTCTGCCCCAGTTCTCCGGCGGCAATTTTTTGTGCCCCTTTGGTAAGCTGCCGGACGGGGCGCGTCACCGTCCGCGCAATAAGCCAGGCGGCCACAACTGCCAGCATGGCTGTCACGACCGTTGCCAGAATGATTATTCGGGTTACATGCTTGACCGAGTTCTCTACGGTAGTTAAAGGTAATGCTGTCCTAGCTATGCCTATTAGCTCACCCTGCTTGTAAATAGGCACCGCCACGTACATCATCTCCTGTCTTAATGTGGTGCTATAACGGGTGCTTTCGCCGATGCCGTAGGCTAAAGCATCTTTTACTTCGGGACGTGCGGCGTGGTTTTCCATTTTCATTGGGTCTTCAATAGAATCGCCCAGCACCGTGCCATCCGTGGCAATAATTGTAATACGGCAATCTACTTCGTTTGCGAGCGCTTTGGAAAAGTCATCGGCGGAATAGCCCTGCTCCTGTAAGAACGGTACGCTTCCCTCCGCGATGATCTTCGCTTCCTGTTTGAGATGGAAACGCAGGTTATCAAGCTGGGAATTTCTGACCGAATTTGTGACGTAGACCCCAAGCACAAGCATGCTGATGACGATGAGTGTGATGAAGGATACAGCGATACGCCACTGGAAAGTGTGCAACTTTAGCCCTCCAGTTTATACCCCGCTCCACGTACAGTCATAAGATACCTTGGCCGCTCGGGGTCTGGTTCTATCTTCTGCCTGAGCCAGCGGATATGCACATCAACGGTACGCGTATCACCGGCAAAGTCATAACCCCACACCTTTTCAAGGAGCTGCTCCCGCCTAAATACTAATCCCTTGTTTCTGGCTAGGAAAGCAAGCAGGTCAAATTCCTTCGGCGTTAGCTCCAGTGTTCTGCCGGAAATAGAGGCGCGATGGCGTGGGATATCAAGCTCAATATCGCCAATTTTCAATAACTCGATTTCGGGTTGTGTTTCCACCATTTTTGCCCGGCGCAGCATCGCCCTCAGCCGGGCGAGCAATTCCCTTAGGCTGAAGGGCTTGGTCATATAGTCATCAGCACCGATTTCCAGACCGACTATCTTGTCGGTCTCTTCGGCTTTGGCTGTGAGCATCAGTATCGGAACCGTCATTTCCTTACGCAAAATGCGGCAGACCTCAAAGCCGCTAATCTTGGGCAACATTATATCAAGGATAATGAGGGCAGGTTTCTCCTTGCGGGCAACGTTAAGAGCTTCAGCGCCGTCAATAGCTGTGATGACTTCGTAGCCTTCTTTGCGGAGGTTGTATTTGAGGGTATCCAACAGGTTGCGGTCATCCTCTACAATCAGAATCTTGTCACTGGTCAGTTCAGCCATCGCTTTAAGTATAGAATGAACAGGGCAATGTATCAAATGCGCGAATTAACCAGCAACTGCTACACCGCTGGAATCGGTCCCTTCTTCTCTAATAGTAGTTCGGGAACTGTCCAGTAACGCTCACCATAGGTAATACTATTACCATTCTCATGTCTTTATTATCGAAGTTTAGCTTCAGGTCGCTAAGCCTTTGTCGTTGTTGATTTCTCCTCTGTGAGAGAATAACACTGTTATACAGATGATGGAGGGCTATTTGGCGTGAGAGGCTTTTGTGCCTTGTCTGTTTATCCGGGGCAGATAGGGTGCGAGGTATAAACAGGAATTAAAATTGTATATAATATGCACAAGACGGAACGAGGCACAGACGTTTCAGAAACCAGATGAGTGCGATGGAGTAGCCGGCTCGTTTCGAATTTAAACTTAAGGGGGTGACACGGTGCCAGAAAAAGAAATCCTGTATGAGAAAGAGAACAACATTGGTATTATCACTCTTAATCGACCTGACCGCCTTAATGCAGTCACGCAAGAGATGCGAATGCAGTTGATGGAGATGATACGCGAAGTCATCTACGATGACGAGGTTAGGGCTGTAATTCTTACGGGGAACGGTCGAGCCTTTTGTAGCGGCACTGACGTATCAAATTTAGGGAGAACACCTGAAGAGGAAGCCATCATCCAGGAGCAAAGGAGAGTAATGGCAAAGAGCATAACCCTGCCTGATGCCTATCCTCTCCCCGACTGGACTTTTACACGTATCCCCAAGCCGACCATCGCTGCAGTTAATGGTGCGGCTGTAGGAATGGGCGCTGAGTGGGTTGTCCAATGTGATATCAGAATTGCTTCAGAAAATGCCCGCTTCGGTTGGGTTTTTCCTTTAAGAGGGCTTTGCCCTGACTATGGCTCCGGACCTTACCTTTTGCCATATATTGTAGGCTGGAGCAAAGCCCTATACCTCTTGTATTCTGGGGATATAATTGACGCTCATGAAGCAGCTAGAATAGGTCTTGCTGACAAGGTAGTTCCAGCAGAGCAACTCATGTCGGCAGCAAAGGAAATGGCACAAAGGTTGATTCGTGGCGCGCCCTTGGCGGTGAAAGCTGTTAAAGAACTGGTGTACGGCTCGCTTGAATGGACTCCAAAAGTACACTTGGATCAAACGAGAGTCCGGTTCCGCAGCCTAAATCAGACAGAGGACTGCAGAGAAGGTATTAGAGCTTTCCGTGAGAAGAGAGCGCCTGTTTGGAAAGGGAGGTAACAGCCAGTAACCAAAGTCATACTTAGCTCTAAGATTGCAAATACAAACAGATACCAAATACTAACAGCTTCCTCGGCTGACTGTTACCAGCGCCTTCCAGAAAACTAACCTAGTTCATCTGTAAACAGGGAGGCTAGTTGATCAACCTCTACTACACACCCTCAAGCCCTACGATCCCAACAAAAATAGCACAGCCAGCCGGGGCACCTCCCAAGTTATGAGTTAGTCCCAGAGTAGGGTTCTTTATCTGTCGGGAAGGTTTTCCAGGAATGAGCATCCTGTCTGCCCGTCCTTGTAGCTGGTTATACATCTCGTAAAGCATGCGGATACCGCTGGCGCCGATGGGATGTCCGAAGCATTTCAGACCACCATCTGGCTGTACCGGCAGTTTACCATCCAAGTCAAAGAAACCGTCTTCAATGTCTCTCTGCACTTTACCTCTGGGACTGAACCCCAGGTCTTCCATAGTAACCGCCTCGGTGATAGAGAAGCAGTCATGAACCTCAGCCATGCTTATTTGCTCGCGCGGATTGGTTATGCCAGCTTCCTTATAAGCGGCTTGCGCAGCTCTCACCGTGGCTTCAACATGCGTGTAATCAAACTTGGTGTTAACGTTGCCATCATTAGGTGCCATAGCAATCTGCAATGCTTTAACAAACATGGGCGGCTCTTTGCCTTTTCGCAGTCTCTTGGCTATTTCTGGGGTAGTAATAATAGCAGCAGCAGCACCATCGCTGACGCCGCAGCAATCAAATAGCCCCAATGGCCAAGCGATGATGGGGGCATTGAGAATTGTATCCATATCTACTTCTCGCTGGAAATGTGCTTTCTTATGGCGGGCACCATTCATGTGGCTCTTCCAGGACACGCGGGCAATCATATGCTTGCCTTCTTCATAGCTTAGTCCGTAACGATGAAAATAAGTAGTTGCCAGCATGGCGAATTGTGCTGGCGGTGGACCAGCTGCTCCTGCCATCATGCCATGACTTGGTCCAGGGATACCCCCGTCACCCAGTCCACTTATGCCGCTGTCTTTGAATTTGTCGACTCCCAGTGCTAGCACGATATCATAGATACCAGCGGCTACAGCGTAACAGGCATTCCGGAATGCGTCTGAGGCAGTGGCACAGGCATTTTCTACACGGGTGATGGGAATGTACTGGAGCCGAAGAGGCTCGGACAATGTCATCCCTGTGGAGCCGGTTGTGGTCCCAAGCCAAGCCGCCTGAATATCTTTGGGTTCTATTCCAGCATCTTCGAAGGCTTCATAGGCGGCTTCCACGATGAGATCATCTGTGCTGGCATCCCAACGCTCTCCGAATTTGCTGCAGCCCATGCCAGCAACTGCGACTCTGTCTTTTATACTTCCTGCCATTTTTATCAACCTCCTCGATTCAAAATTCTTAAGTTACCAATTCAAAAGTAGCTTAGTCTCTCACTGGTTTGCACTTCCAGAAATAGACATTGGAACCCGGTGCTGACCGTACCTTTCTGAATGTCATCTCGACCATCATTCCTACTTTACACTCTGCTGGGTCCCGGTCGACCATATCAAAAAGTCCTCTGCCACCCCCTTCAAAGTCAACCACTGTGCGTGTTGCTGGCGGGTCAATGCCGCCTCCGAGGTAATCATGGCTGAAACTGACCACCTTGCCTTTCTTATCGGCGAAGCGATAAGGCTCGAAACTATCCTTGGACTGGCATTCGAGACACACGTGGGCACGCATTGAGGTGCCTTTCATGTACAGTTGGATTGTGCCGCATTTCAAGCATTTTACACCATAAAGCGGTAACCCTGCTCTTCGCTCTCTCCACTCCGCTGCCATTGATACTGCGCTCCCGCCTGGACGGGAGAGCGGGGCTAATGCCACCATTTCACGCCAGCGTAAATACTTAGTGTAGCTTTCCAGTTCGCCTCTCATCTTCAGGTGCCCTTTGATGCCTCGCCTTTGACCGATTTTGGTAATTGCTTCAGTTGTCTTGAGTACAACAGCATCACAACCGTTGCCCCAATCGACTAGGAGGAATCTATCCCCTGGCTTAGACTGTTCCAGAACTGAGACCAGTATCATCGGCGCAAGTGCTGCCCCGGTGTTGCCAACGCTGTCAAGTAGCGGGTCTTGAATCTGCTCTGGAGTGAAGCCCATAGCTCTAGCCAGAGCACTGTGTGTTCTAGCGTTGGTGCCATAGATGCAGGCTTTAGTAATATCCTTTGGTGTCAGGTTTAGCCTTTTTAGCAACTGTTTCACTGTTTCTACCGGCGTCACTAGATATCCTGCATCTCGCCCAAAACGGTCTTCCCAGGAGCGGATAAAACGGTCACCTTCAAGCCGCCAATAATCGACCATGTCATCTGATAGTGTATAATTGCCTTCGATCTCAACAGCGACACCGTCGTCCCCGACCAGAAAAGCTGCGGCGCCATCACCAAGCATTTGTTCGTCTTCTCCTCCAGCACCTGCCATACGCATATCAGCGATAGCCACAAGGACATTCTTCAGCGAACCAGCTTTTACCGCATCTATAGCTGATAACAAGGCGCCGGTGCCTGCCCTGAGACAATTGGCAAAATCAGCATTTCGTGTGTCCCTGCGACAGTCAAGGGCATTAGCAACTATGTTCGCATTCAGGCGTTCAGCATAGGGAGCGGTAGTGGTTGCCAGGAATACAGCGTCAACTGTTTTTGGGTCAACTCCCTTCAGACAATCTATGCTCGCTGCTGTTGCCATGGTAACGGAGTCCTCATCAATAGCAGCCACCGCGCGCTCACCACGTCCTCCAGTGCCTCCCCAAGCGGCATTGATCATATTGCGAGATAGTCTTCTATACGGGATATATGCTCCATAAGATTTGATGCCAGCCATTTATCCTCCTTCTTTCGCGTTTCTACTTGCGGGACTATGTTTTTTGTTTTGCCGGGAATCTTCTCCTTACTAGGGACAACGAAGCTGCTATTACAGTCAATCTAGCACCTGCGCAATTATATTACTTTATAGCCAAAGATTGTCAAGCTACTTTCAACTGTGTTTTTCCGCCGCGCCGGAAAAAGTTGCCGAAAAGATTTATGTGTGGATTAATTAGATGAGTCCAGACTGGAGGCAGAGCTTATCCAGTCAGTGCGCTATGTCCAGTTTGCTTTTTGAGGCTGCTTAATCAGCAAAGTCTGGTTATACCGCTGTTTGTCTTCACTATTTTTCCAGCTCTATCTGCAGACCAACGAGAATTCTGCACACCATGTTGTAATAGCCTATCGCTGCGGTCAATTCGACTATGGCACGGTCACTGAGGAAACCCTTTAGTTTCTCAAAGGTCGCATTATCCACCTTGCAATCTTTGGTAAGGCTATCTGTGTACTCTAGGATCACCTTTTCCTTATCATCAAATTCTAATGCATGGCTTCCGCTGAGTAATTGGTTGATTTGTTTTTGACTGACACCGGCTTGCATAGCAAGCGGGACGTGCTTAGTAACCTCATATTCAGCTTGCAAGAGATTGCCTACTCTCAGGATAGCCAATTCTCGCAGTTTAGCTGGCAGTTCCTCTCCTTTGAGGATGGAATTGCCCAGCCGCAGAAAGTTGCGACCTATCCAAGGGCAATGTGCCATGACCTTGTGCAAGTTGAGAACCTGGGTTCCCTGGCTTTCCAGTCTTGTGTAGACCTCTTTCATTAACGGGTGTGCTTGATCTTTTTCCACGAAGCTGACACGTGCCATTATTGCCTCCGAGTGTAATTTTCATTCTGCTACATCGCTGACAGCCCGCCATCGACGCAAATAGTCTGCCCTGTGATGAAAGAAGCCTCTTCGGACGCCAGAAAAAGTACAGCGTAAGCCACCTCCTCCGGTTTTCCGTGTCGTTTTAGAGGTACGCGTTGCTCGATAGCAGCATCGCGTTTTGCTCCCATCAGGGATGCCACCATAGGGGTAGCAATGTAACCTGGTGCTACACAGTTCACTCGAATATTGTATTTTGCCAGCCCTACTGCAAGGCATTTTGTTATAGCAATGACTCCTGCTTTAGAAGTAGCATAGGGGTAATTGTAGTGCCCGTAAAAGGCAGCCATTGAAGCATTGTTCACTATTGCTCCACCACCGCCTTTGATCATCTCAGGTACGACATACTTACAGGTGATGAGGATGCTCTTGAGATTGGTGCTCATGACTGTGTCCCAGTCCTTCTCCGTTATCTTAAGTCCAGGGTCACCCAAGCCTATGCCTACATTGTTAAAGAGTATATCTATTTTGCCATATTCCTTGGTCACTTCCTGCACCATTCTTTGGACATCGGCTTCCCGAGTAGCGTCAGCTGGTATTGCTATAGCCTCCCCGCCCTGTTTCTTTATGATTTCTGCTGTGTCCATGGCAGCTTCGAGATGTAAATCGACACAAGCCACTCTTGCTCCCTCTTTGGCGAAGAGGATAGCAGTGGCTTTTCCGTTACCCATACCTGGTCTTACTGAACCTGCACCTACTACTATAGCAACTTTATCCTTTAGCCGCATTTGCATCTCCTTTATGTGTGCCGTTTTGCTTTCAAGGATACTTTCTACACAAGTGCAGTGTCAAGCACTGCTGGAGGCTAATTGAGTATTCCCACTCTCATAATGGGAAATATCCTGACCTATAAGCTCATTTGACATCGTTTAAGTAAAGAATTACTATTATTAGAGGAAAGCAAATTTATATGAAACGAAGGTTTTGGTCTCTATGATGGGGTGTTCTTCTAGGAAAGTGAGGCATTTAGATGGATTCTGTAATTCCTACAACATTATACTTTGTCTTAATCGGGCTTGTTCTTGTCTTAGGCCTGCTCTTCGGCTATTTTGCCAGACAGATATTAGCCAATCAGCAGCTTCGAAAGGCTCAAGATGAGGCAAAACGACTACTTGAAGAAGCGATAGCCACCCATGAGGAGATGCTCAAGAAGGCCAGAGAGGAGGCAGTCAAGGTTCGAGCTGCCGCCGAAGCTGAAAGCCGTGAGCGTCGCTATGAATTACAAAGGCTAGAGAGGCGTTTTGCCCAGAAAGAAGAAAAGCTTGAGCGTAAGCTAGAAGCACTCGAGCGTCGTGAGCGAGCAATATCGAACCGTGAAAGGGAAATTGAAAACCTAAGAGCCCAGCTTGATGATTTAAGAAGTAAGCAGATGCAGAGGCTGGAACTTATATCGGGCATGTCAAGCGAGGAGGCGAAGCAGGAGTTATTGAAGGCTATAGAGGATGAGGTGCGTGAGGAGGCATCGCGGCTTGTGCGAGAATGGGAGGCACGGATAAAAAGCGAATCCGAAGAGAAGGCAAGAGAGATCTTGGCAACCACTATACAGCGTTGTGCGACAGATGTGGTTTCAGAAACTACTGTTTCAATAGTACCACTGCCCAGCGACGAGATGAAAGGACGACTTATTGGTCGTGAGGGGCGTAATATTAGAGCGCTGGAACAAGCTACCGGGGTTGACCTGATCATAGATGATACTCCTGAGACAGTGACCATATCTAGTTTCGATCCGCTGAGACGTGAAGTAGCTAGGATTGCTTTGCAGAGCTTAATACTCGATGGTCGTATTCATCCCGCGCGGATAGAGGAGGTTGTAGAAAAGGCTAAAGCTGAGGTTGAGTCAATAATCAAAGGTGAGGGCGAAAGAGCTGCTCACGAGACTGGCGTGATCGGATTGCATCCTGAGTTGGTGCGCTTATTGGGCAAACTAAAGTTCAGAACCAGCTATGGGCAGAACATGTTAACACACAGCATAGAGGTTGCCCACCTTTCTGGGATGCTGGCTGCTGAAATGGGAGCTGATGTAGGAGCGGCTAAAAAGGCAGGACTGTTGCACGATATCGGCAAGGCAGTAGACCATGAGGTGGAGGGACCACATGCTGCAATAGGTGCTAATCTAGTCCGGCAGTGGGACAAGTCGCCTGGGATAGCTGAAGCTATCGCTGAGCACCATGGCGAAACCGGAACCACCAGCGTGTTAGGTTATATTGTAGCTACTGCGGACGCTATAAGTGGGGCGAGGCTAGGGGCACGGCGGGAGTCGCTGGAACAATACTTGAAGCGTATCGAAGCCCTAGAGAACGTTGCTAAGAGCTTTCCCGGTGTGGAAAGAGCTTTTGCTATTCAAGCCGGGCGGGAGGTACGTATTCTGGTTAAGCCAGAACAGGTTGATGATCTCGGTGCTATGAGGCTTGCCCGGGATATTGTTAAAAAGATAGAGGAGACCCTTGAATATCCGGGGCAAGTGAAAGTGACCGTGTTACGAGAGGTCAGAGCGGTGGATTATGCTAAATAAGACAAGCAAGGGGTTATATTGCGTATCTTAATGATAGGCGATATTGTGGGCAGGCCTGGCAGGAGAGCGGTACGGCAATTTCTACCAGGCCTGTTCCACGATTATCAAATTGATTTGGTGATAGCCAACGGCGAGAACGCTGCTGGTGGATTAGGACTGACTCCCGAGACTGCGAAGGAGCTTCTTGATTGTGGCATTGATGTGATAACTACAGGTAATCACGTTTGGGCTAAGAAGGAGATAATCCCCTGCCTCGACAGTGGTCTTCCTATTCTTCGTCCTCTCAATTTTCCCCCAGATGCACCAGGGCGTGGCTATTTGGAGGTCAAGGATGTGACGGTTGTTAATCTTATCGGGCGTGTCTTTGTAGGACAGTTCGATTGCCCCTTTCGAGCCATGGACTCTTTACTCTCCTGTATGTCTGATGTAAGTCGGACTATTGTGGTCGATTTTCATGCTGAAGCTACATCTGAGAAAGTTGCCCTGGGGAGATATCTGGACGGGCGAGTAAGTGCTATTTTCGGTACGCACACTCACATTGGCACTATAGATGCCCAGATTTTACCTAAGGGCACCGCCTATGTCACCGATGTGGGCATGACCGGGCCTATAAACTCGGTGATAGGTGTCGATACACAACTGGCAATCCAGAACTTTCTTACTAGTATGCCTCACCGTTTTGCTATAAGTGAAGGGCCGGCTGCTCTCGATGCTGTGTTGGTCGAGGCAGACAATGCAACAGGTAAGGCTACGATAATACGGCGTATAAAGCAGAGCGAATAATGAAGGCTGATCTACATGTTCACACCACTGCTTCCGATGGGAGGCTTGATCCTGAGGAAGTTGTTCGTCTGGCAGTTGGGGTTGGGCTCGATTGCATTGCAATTACAGACCATGATACAGTTGACGGCGTAGTACCTGCCCTAAAAGCGGCACAAGCATTTCCTGATTTCTTGGTCATCCCCGGAGTTGAGATCAACACCGATGTTCCTGATGGTGAAGTTCACGTACTGGGCTATTTTTTGGATTACACTGACCAAGCACTGGCAGCTATCCTACAGAGGTTACGTAATGCCCGGCGGTCACGCGCTCAAGAGATGGTTGTTAAACTGGCAAATCTTGGACTGAATCTTGAATGGCACCGGATTGAAGAGCTAGCACGGGGAAAATCAATATGCAGACCTCATATAGCGAAAGCTTTGCTAGAAAAAGGGTATGTTATCTCGGAGAAAGAAGCCTTTGATAAATATATAGGGCATGGCAGACCGGCTTATGTAGAGAGGTATAAGTTATCTCCTTCGGAGGCTGTTAAGCTAATTGCCAAAGCTCGAGGGCTACCAGTGTTAGCTCATCCGGCTGATATCGACGACTTAGACAGCCTCCTTCCCGAATTGAAAGAATTCGGGCTGGTTGGCATCGAGGTATATTACCGTGACTATAATGCGGAAACAATTGATAAGCTACTGAAGGTGGCTAACCGGCATAGTCTGATTGCTACAGGTGGCACCGACTATCACGCTTTTAATGATGATATTGAGGTAATGATGGGCGTGATGCTTACTCCACCAGAATCCCTTGAGAAATTGTTTGCTCTGGCAAACTCGCATAGTGTGGAGTTACTAAAGGCTATGAACCCGAGACTGAATGTCTCTGGCAAATAGCCTAGATTCTAGCAGCTTTACACTGCAAGACTATTAAAGAAAGGGGGACTATACCATGGAAGCCTTTCGCGAGATCTTCTGGGGCATCAGTTTTGGACCTTTTATCTTGTATCCCTTGGGGATAGCTGCGCTGGCAATTTTTGTATATGCAATATACCGGCGTTCACTATTATGGAGACTGGGCAGCCCGGAGAAACGGTGGGACAACTTGGGAAAGAGAATCTGGAATTTTATAGTTACCGGCATTATAGATGGCTTATTCCATAGGCGGTTCTTCCGCGAGCCATATCCCGGGACAATGCACTTCTTGATTTTCGGTGGCGCTATCGTGTTGCTTGTGGGGACAGCCCTAGATGTCATAGACCACTATGTAATCCATTTCATACGAGGCAATGTGTATCTTGGGCTCAGCTTTACTCTGGACTTTGCTGGTCTAGCCATACTCATCGGCGCTATTATTGCAGTGATACGGCGGTATGTTCAGAAACCAAAAAGGCTTGAGACTGTCTTGGATGACGCTGCGATTTTGAGCTTTATTTTTGTGATCGTCCTTACAGGCTTTTTCTTGGAAGGCTTTCGAATGCTTGTCGCGGTTCCTGAGGGGATGCATCAACCTGAATTCTACGCTTACCCTGAGTGGTCAAGGTGGTCTTTCGTGGCTTACTTCATCGCCGGGCTGTTTAGTAATCTATCTGAAGTTACAAAATCGGTCACGTATGTGACTCTATGGTGGTTTCATGCTGCGGTTTCTCTGGCGGCTATATTCTATGCCTGTGTTACCTTTGACAAACTAACACACATAATTGTTTCACCGATAAATGTCTTTTTCCGTTCCCTAAAACCAAAAGGTGCTCTTTCACCTATAAATCTTGAGGAGGCTGAAAGTTTTGGAGTTAGTAAGATAGAAAGCTTCACCTGGAAACAACTTCTTGACCTTGATGCCTGTACTAATTGTGGTAGATGCCAGGATAGATGCCCGGCTTATCTTACTGACAAACCTTTATCACCGCGAAAGTTAATTCAAAACTTGAAGTCTCACTGGCTTGAAAGAAGCAAGGTCCTGCTCCATGCAGGTGGTGCTGATGGTGGGGGAGATAAAGTGCTTATCGGAGAAGCGGTGACCGAGGATGAAATCTGGTCATGTACTACCTGCCGTGCCTGTCAGGAGATATGTCCTGTCTTTGTTGAGCATATTGACAAGATTGTTGATATGCGTCGCAATCTGGTTCTAGAACAGGCAAGTGTACCGGAGACAGGCGAGGCTGCATTGCGTTGTATTGAAGCCAGGGGGCATAGCTGTAGAGGAACGACATTTACCAGAACAGATTGGACCAGTGGACTGGATATCAAACTTCTGTCCGAAAGTAAGGATGTAGATTATGTTTATTATGTAGGTTGTGCATCTGCCTTGGAAGAGAGGAGCATGAAAATAGCAATCTCAGTGGCGAAGATTTTGAAAGCTGCTGGAGCGAACTTTGCTATTTTGGGACCAGAGGAGACTTGTTGTGGCGAGCCAGCTAGGAGGTTGGGCAACGAATATCTTTTCCAAATGCAGGCGGTGAAGAATATAGAACTGTTGAAGAACTATGGTGTGAAAAAGGTGGTGACGAGCTGTCCTCACTGCTTTAATACCATAAAGAATGAGTATCCGCAGTTTGGTGGTGAATTTGAGGTAGTGCATCACACCGAACTTATCGCTACTTTACTTAAAGAAGGTAAATTGCATTTGACTCCACAAATAAGCGGAAGGGTGACTTATCATGACTCTTGCTACCTTGGCAGGCATAATGATATCTATGAGCCTCCAAGACGGATATTATTTGCCGTTTCGCAATCCAAACTAGTGGAGATGGGACGCTCACGGCGCAATGGTTTTTGCTGTGGCGCCGGTGGTGGGCGCTACTGGATGGAGGAAAGAATCGGAAAGAGAATCAGCGAAGCTCGCATTGAACATGTACTGGAGGTCAGGGCTGACACTGTGGCAACAGCTTGCCCTTATTGCTTGCAGATGTTCGAGGATGCTATAAAAGCGAAAGGGGCTGAAGAGTCGCTTAAAGCCCGAGATATTGCGGAAATAGTAGCAGCACAACTCTAAATAGCTCTGTACCTTATTTCTGAAGGAGATGATAAGAAGCTTTAGGAGCGTGAGGATTGTGCGCTGTTGTCTAATGTCGTATAGCCCTAACATGGAAGTCGAGCAGCTTTTTCAATTTCTCAGGGGAGCTACTCTTCATCATAGCTTCTTCTAGGGTGATCAATTTCCTCCTAACAAGGTCAGCTAGCGCTTGATCCAGCGTTTGCATGCCTTCGCTGGCACTGAGTTGCATTACATTGTGCAATTCGTAAGTCTTACCTTCACGTATAAGATTTCTAACAGCAGTGTTGGCAATCATGATTTCAAAGGCGGCAATTCTACCTTCACCTGTGGCTCGGGGCAGCAATGTCTGTGAGAGTACTGCTTCAATTGCCTGGGAAAATTGTAGCCTGATCTGTTGCTGTTGACTGGCTGGGAAGATATCAATGATGCGGTCAACCGTTTGTGGGGCATCAGTAGTATGGAGTGTACCCATTACAAGGTGTCCAGTCTCGGCTGCTCTCATAGCTGTGGAAATAGTCTCGAGGTCACGCATCTCACCAACGAGTATTACATCTGGGTCATGCCTTAACGCATGAACTAAGGCTTGGTCGAACGAATGGGTGTCGCTACCTAATTCTCTTTGGGCAATTATACATTTGATATTTCTGTGCAGATATTCGATCGGATCTTCGATTGTGATGACATTGCGGGCGAGGGTTTGATTTAAGTGATGGATCATAGCGGCTAGAGTCGTGGATTTACCACTGCCTGTGGGACCGGTGACCAGAATGAGCCCTCTGGGTCTAAGGACGAGTTCTTTGCAGATCTGTGGTAGCCCAAGTTCATCGATAGTGGGGATGTCAAACGGTATCATACGGAAAGCAAGGCTAATGGTTCCCCGCTGCTGCAAAACATTGACACGGAATCGAGCGAGTCTGGAAACACCGTAAGCAAAATCTAATTCTTTCTCTTGGTAAAACCTCTCTCTTTGCATTGGGGTAGTAATTTGGTTTAGAATGCTTTCGGCATATTCTGGCGTAACCGGGGGCAAATCTTTTAGTATTGTCAAATTGCCATCGATCCTCAGTACTGGTGGGACAGGCACTCTTATATGCAGATCCGAAGCTCTTTTTTCTACCATTAACCTTAGCAGTTCGATTATCTCCATCCTCTACCTCCAGATTATCTCTTTGGTCACTGTGGCAACGACTGGTAAATGGTCAGAGGCAGTGCTCAGTGGCACAACCACATCAAGCACATTTAGATCGCTCGATGTCCAAATATAATCTATGCGGCGCATCGGATTATCTGAACTGTAGGTAAACGGTGGATTGCTGTACATCACCTTTGCTGTGTCTGTGAGTCCTGCTCGTCTGAAGGCGATGATCTCTGAACTATCAGGTTCGCCGTTAAAATCGCCCATGATAACTGTGTGGTCTAGACCACTCCAGAAATTCAAAATGACTTGAGATTGTGTTTGCCGTATAGCGGTATCGTGTTTGAGATGATGAAAGTGTGTGGCAATTACCTTCACTGCATCGCCGTTGCCTAAGTCTATAAGAGCTACAATGAAACCTCGTTCAATGAATAAATCAGAAGGTGGCAATGCATGCCGGCTGTAAGCCAGCACCGGATAGCGGCTAAGAATAGCATTGCCCCACAAGGGGTCGGCTGTAGGTCCGAAGATATATGGCATTTTCAACCTGTGAGACAGCCAGGCAAGCATGTCAATTCGCCCGCTTACTACCCAGCCCCTAGATACTTCTTGTAATGCCACAACATCAGGGTTGTTGTTTTCGATAACTCTGGCAAGCTCTTCCATATCAAGGTGTCCCTTGGTATTAAAGCCATTGTGCAGATTGTAAGTCATAACACGAAGAGGGTAACCTTTGCCTTGAACAGGGACTGGTTGTTGCCAGGTAAGAAAATTAGCTAAAGGTAATAATAGAAGACAAAATGCAGAAGCTGTAGCCACCCATAATCGTCGATCGGTTTCTAAGCGTTTTCTTTCTCTCAACGGTGCGATAGTAGCACAGATCAGCATTATCGCACCAGCAACGGGCTCTAGTATCGAATTGCTATAAGGTAGCTTCATATCATAGACAGCATAATAGGCGAACAGGAATACCAGTAGTAACAGCATGCTTATAGCGCTAGCGATGGAAACTGTGTTATTTTCTTGAATTCCTCTGACTATTATAATAGCTATAAGCATCGACACAAGAACTTGTGACAGGAGCAAGAGCAGGGCTGTCGGCAGTGGTGCTTTTTGCTGGGCAAAGGTCAAGGCTGCAACCAGAATGACCCCGGTACCAAGCCCCCATGGCCAGGATATGGTCTGAGATTTGTTTAGAAACCCGGTGGCTGCAACCAAGCCTACAAGTTGGGCTATCAGTACTACGGCGAAAGCTACTGGCAATTGCCAGTTTGTAATCGTGGCTAGACGTGGAATATTCTGGAGGACTACCATCTCAAGGAATAAAAATGGACCGATGGCAAGGAGCGAATATGATTGTAAGGGCGACTTTATAGCTGCTTTATCACCAAGGTGGTTCGTTTTGCTTGTCACAGTAGTTCTGCTACGGGGGGTGATACCGAAGAGTAGTAATACTTGTAGCATTACCAGTAGTGTTGTCAGCAGGATGGGCGCTAGCTTAACCTGCCAGATAGGGTCATAAGTATTAAAAGCGCCGTTGATGGTGGTATCAAGAAGCAAACCTCCCAAGAGTCCTAGAACCATGTAAGAAATGCGAGTGGCACTTTTCAACCATGCGATTAAGAAAATAAGAAAAACCACTGTGCCTATGGCTGCTAGGCTGAGATTCAGGAGTGGTTCATCCCACCATAGTTGTATGTATAATCTTATAAGTCCCAGCCCAGCAGCAGTCACTATTACCAAGCGCCATTTACCAAACCATCTTTCCAGCGGGATAACAAGAAAGGCAGAAAGGAAGATAACCAGTCCAATAGCTCCAAGGTGTACAGCGCTTACGCCCATACGGTCACCGAGTATCCAGAACATGCCGGGTACCAGTACCTTGAGTAATTGTATACCAAACAAGACCGTCAGGGATGTGAAGCATGTTTCGGTCAAATGAGGTCTCTCAGTCAACCATCTAGCGAAGGTCGCTGTTTTGTCTTTTCCAGTAGCCTGTTCCACCGATGTTTTCTGTCTTTTCATGCCTAGTATGGCTTTCTTTTTGTCTAAGCTTTGGTCATAGATGATACGGCTAAGAGGGATGAGTGTCAAGATGCAGATATGGGTAATATTTAACTGCTATTTTGGCTCCCGAGGTAGGATTCGAACCTACGACCAAGCGGTTAACAGCCGCCCGCTCTACCACTGAGCTACTCGGGAAAATTCTTCTATATCTTTGTATTATAGTCCTTTCTTTGGAGGACCATGACCTCGGTTACCGGCGAAAACTATGTAAGCACCTTTGTTACTCGATAGCACTTATTATAGCATCAGGTATCTGAATCAACAATGCTGTCCAGTGTCTCCATAAATCTGTGGTCTAGTCTTTGAGCTTGACTTCTGTTAGCCGCGTATAGACAGCGCCTGATGGTAACAGCTGACTCTTCATCAAACTGATTTTGGTTGCGGCAAATTGGCAATCGACTTTGATTGATTTTTCGGCGATCAAGTCACCAAAGCTGCGCCTTTCAGCAGAGGATATCCCCTCACGGAGACGTGCTAACGTAAGGTGCGGAGTAAAGCCTCGAGATTCTCTGGTGAAACCCAATCTAGCAAGGTTCTCTTCTAAATTTGCCTGCATGGTTTTCAGCTTATCGGTCTCCCCCTTTACGCCTATCCAAAGAACGCGAGGCTGTTTCAGGTTAGGGAAAGCACCAATTTCCCCAAGTTTCAGTTGGAATGGGCTAATCGCCTGGCTGGTCTGCTCCATGGCGCTGGTTATGCTGGCTATTTTTTCGGACGAGATATTGCCCAAAAACTTCAGCGTTATGTGGATGGTCATTGGCGGTACCCATTTGACAAAGTTGTGTTGAGGCGATTTTAACGCCTGCTGGATTTCCTCCAGTGTAGCACTAACTTCAGCCGGCAGTTCTATCGCGATGAAAGAGCGAATCAGATTATTATCCATCGTCCTGAAGCCCCAGTTATTTGTCTACATGGAAAGCAACATCCGGGCATTACCTCCAAGGATCTTAGTCTTGTCCTGTGGATTGAGGCTGGCTATCTCAATCTGGTCTATAACTCGTCTTGGTGGCATTAGAGGATAATCGCTGCCAAATAATATCTTATCGCTGCCTATGATTTCAACGATGTGTCTAAAAATTTGCGGCTGGTATAGAAAGGGAGTAGCCGCTGTATCAAAATAAACATTAGCTAATGCCTTCGCTACCTCTGGCATCAGAGCATAGAAAGGTAGTCCACCGCCCCAGTGGGCACAAACTAATTTCAACTCCGGAAAAGCTTGGATAAAGGGATAGAGCAATTCTGGTGTAATGCTCCCTTTACCGAAATACTGATGTCCTATAGGCTCTGATGCATGTGTGAGGAGAATCAAATTATATTTCATCATCGTTTCAACTAAAGGACCCATTAAATTGCTATCTCTGATATCGAATCCCTGAGTATCAGACCTGAGTTCGCCAACGCCCCTTGCACCGCTCTCGGCACACCGTTCTAGTTCTTTAATCGCTTTATCGCCGGCTAGAGGCTGAATTGCGCAGAAGCCGATCAGTCGTTGCGAATACTTTGAGATAGCTTCGAGAATGTAATCATTAGTTTGAACACAGAGCTCGTGGCTAGTCCATCCGAGATTAAGAACTACACATTTATCTATGTTGTGTTCATCCAGGCAGGTGATCACCTCTTCGGCGGTCGCTAGTTTAGCTTTTGGCTGTGAGTAGAGTGAACGGAAACAAGCGTCGTTTAAATATTCCTGGCGCCTCTCTTTTACCGTTGGTGGGACAATATGAGTATGGAAATCTATAATCATATCGAGCAATTATAAACGACTAGAAGTGCTGTATTCAACTTACTTGCTCCGTAGACACAAGCAAGTTTTCTAGCCTATAATTAAATGCTATGTCAGTTGGATTTGATTTGTCTGTAACGGAACTCGAGGAAAAGGCAAAGCAACTGCGCCGTCATGTAGTCACGATGATTGCTACAGCCGGCAGCGGTCATCCTGGAGGTTCACTTTCAGCTGCTGATATTGTTACCTGTCTTTACTTCAAGGTGATGCGCCATGACCCCAAAAACCCGCATTGGGCCGACCGGGACCGTTTTATCTTAAGCAAAGGACATGCTGCGCCTATACTTTATGCTGTGTTAGCTGAATGCGGCTATTTTTCTGTAGAAGAACTTAAGACACTGAGGAAATTAGGCAGCCGGTTGCAAGGGCATACTGATATGACCTTAACGCCTGGTGTCGAGATGTCTGCCGGGTCTTTAGGGCAAGGGTTGTCTTTTGGTATCGGTGTTGCTCTAGCCGGACGATTAAATAAACGCGATTACCACGTATATGTGATGCTTGGTGATGGTGAATGTGATGAGGGTCAGGTTTGGGAAGCAGCCATGTTTGCTCCACATCATAAAATTGATAATTTAACCGCCATAATTGACCACAATGGGTTACAACTCGATGGTTCCTGCTGTGAAATTATGAGTCTTGTACCTTTAGCTGATAAATGGCGTGCTTTCAACTGGCATACCATTGAGATAGATGGTCATGACATTAATCAGATTCTCGATGCGCTGAAAGAGGCGCGGGAAACAAAGGGAAGACCTACTGTGGTCATAGCACACACAATCAAAGGCAAAGGCGTCAGTTTTATGGAGAATAATGTTGATTTTCATGGTAAAGCCCCAACTCCAGCAGAAGCTGAAGAGGCTCTAAGGGAATTAGCATGACCGACTATGCGGAACTGTCTACACGAGAAGCATATGGTAGATTTCTCGTTGAGCTAGGCAGGGGAAATAGTGACATCGTAGTTCTGGATGCAGACTTATCACGGTCAACCATGACCAAATACTTCGCTCAAGCGTTTCCTGAGCGATTTATAGAGTGTGGATTGGCTGAACAAAATATGATCGGTATTGCTGCAGGTCTTGCTGCTTCAGGCAAAATCCCGTTTGTGAGTACATTTGCCGTCTTTGCTGCTTGTCGGTGCTTTGATCAGGTGAGAGTAAGTGTTGCCCAGCCGAGATTAAACGTGAAAATCGTGGCTACACATGGTGGTATTACTGTAGGTGAGGATGGTGCTTCACATCATGCAATAGAGGACCTGGCTTTATATTGTGCTTTACCAAGTTTTACAGTTATTGTTCCCGCCGATGCTATAGAAACTATTAAGGCTGTTGCGGTTGCCGCTGCCACAGAGGGACCGTTTTACATAAGACTTGGGCGTCCTAAGTTCCCTGCAATTTACACAGACGAGTATAGGTTCGAAATAGGCAAAGCAGTAACGTTGAGAGAAGGGCAGGATGCTACGATAATTGCTTGTGGGCTTATGGTATCAAAGGCTTTAGAGGCGGCTGCCAATCTGGCTGCTCAAGGTATAGAATGCAGGGTGCTTAATATGTCTACTTTAAAGCCTTTAGACGAGGCAAGCATTTTAAAAGCGTCTGCAGAGACTCGTGGTATCGTGGTAGCAGAGGAGCATCTTCTGGATGGTGGATTGGGTAGCCGGGTAGCGCAGGTGGTAGCAAGGGAGAAACCAGTACCGGTAGAGTTTATCGGGCTTAAAATATATGCAAAGTCAGGTAAACCAGAAGAACTCTTGCAAAAACACGGACTAACTGCTAGTGCTATAGAACAGGCAGTAAAGGCAGTGATGTCAAAGAATCCCTAGGCTTTTTAAGTACTTTGTGGCAAACTGCCACAGGCTCAAATTGCTCAGCCACCGCCAAAGCCTATTTTAACTTCTTCTCCAGTGACTATAATTGGCACAATAACCTTGCCGTCTGAGAGACGCATCGCCTCTTTTAGCGCCTCGGGATTGTTCTCAATGTTTATCTCTTCATATTCTATGCCACGCTCTTCGAAATCTTGCTTTGCTGCGGCACAGTAAGGACAGCCAGGTTTTGTATATATAGCAACTCTCTGTAATGGTTTTGCGATGTTGCTTTTTTCTTCTAGTTCATACAATTTTTCAATAACAAACTGGACGTATTGGTCACACTTATCCTGCCAAATCCCAGAAGCTTGGAACTCTTGATAGCCGCCAGGTTTTGAGAAATCGATACCGACGAGATCGATACAGGTGATTGCTCCAAACTTCTGCTTAAAGCTTCTGACGAGCTCAGAAGCACCTTCTCGAGCAGCAACACGGGCTTGCTTTGCCTTTTGCTTATCTTCCAGTGAGCACTTATTACGAAGACCCAGGCAAATTGCCCCTGCTGATAAGGCACCACAAGGTGCGCTTTGTTGTCCTGCTATGCCTCCCGTAAATGCAACACCTGCCCAGAGAAAATCGGGATTGTTCAGTTCGTATGTTTCCCACATAACTTGCAGGACTGCTGGACCTCAATGATAGCCACGGTGCATAAGTTCCAGCGCTCGTTCCTTTGCCTCGGTGCACGATATCATGGTCGTTCTCCTTCTTAGTTAAATTACTCCTGTTCGATAAAAATTCTGTATAGTTCCTTACTCGCAGATTGCTTAGGGTTTTACCAGTGCCACCTCTTGGTAAGTTTTTGTGCCGAGGGAGGGACTCGAACCCACACCTCCTAGCGGAGAGCGGATTTTAAGTCCGCCGCGTCTACCATTCCGCCACCTCGGCGAAATTTGGAGGCGGCGAGCGGATTTGAACCGCTGAATAGGGGTTTTGCAGACCCCCGCCTTAACCACTTGGCTACGCCGCCAGTCTTTTCAAATCAAAAATGGAGCGGAAGACGAGATTCGAACTCGCGACCCCCTCCTTGGCAAGGAGGTGTTCTACCGCTGAACTACTTCCGCTCTGGTTTTATTATAGCAAATAAGCTAGGTCTCAAAAATGGTGCCGAGGAGGAGATTTGAACTCCTACGGGCTTTCGCCCACCACCCCCTCAAGATGGCGTGTCTACCTGATTCCACCACCTCGGCAATCCTAGTTCGGGATAAGCATGTTACAGGTCTCTTGCGCGTAATCACTCCCTTACTAAAGTGCTCGCCTCTAGAAGGTCACCGCTTTTGGGCTCAAAAAATTTACAATGTTGGTGTTGTTTTCCCACAGGCTCCCCGGGCTTATACTTTGATTTCCGTATTTCTTTTTGACTTCTTCCTAATACTGGCAGGGGTGGCAGGACTCGAACCCGCGGCCTGCGGTTTTGGAGACCGCTGCTCTACCAAGCTGAGCTACACCCCTACCCTATATATTTTCTTCTGGTACCCCTGGGGCGATTTGAACGCCCGACACGCGGTTTAGGAAACCGCTGCTCTATCCTGCTGAGCTACAGGGGCACGGATTGTTCTAGCGCCGTGTCTTTCTGATTACAAATCCTTCAGGAGTGATGTATTTTTCCACGCCTACTGCTGAACGTGGTAGCACGACTTCTTCTTCCTCGTATCGCCTTTCAGGTTCTTTTGATGGTGCTACTTCAGCAGGCGCCTCTGTTACTGTTCCTCGGGCTTTAGTCTCGATTGCTGAAGGGATAATCTTTTTTGACCGCTTTCTTAACTCATTTAAGGCGTTGTCGAGATTGCCGAGCAGTTCATTAATCTTACTCTCAACCACGGCACTGGCTTCTTCCGAGGTCAAACTTTCTAGTTGAGCGATGTATTCTTGAAGCCTGTGCCCATGCTCTTCGAGCTTTTTGATCTGCTCAGCCAGTTTCTTGGCTTGAGCCTGTATTTCAGGAATCTCGGAGTCGAGCAAAGCCTTTATTATATTCTCTACTAAATCCCTTCGCGGTTTTTTTGCCATCTACCAACCTTCCTTAAAATTTTCACCAGTTAAGGTTTTTCTCTACATGATGTAAGAATCGGTGCTACATCGTGTATCTAACTTGCTAGACCATTTAATTATAACAGCGAGATATTGCTGCTGCAACTTGTAACTGGCTTGCGTGTCAACATATCGTTGTGTTACAATTGAAATCGGTTCCAATATTCTACAAAAGGAGGTTTATTATGAAGCTGGAAGATATCAAAACCGTTGGCATGGTAGGCATGGGTGTAATGGGGCGTGGCATTTCTATATCAGCATTGTTAGCCGGTTATAAAGTAATCGGGCGTGACCTTAATGACGAGATACTTGCTAAAGCCAAGGATGATATGGTCAACGGTCGCTTTGGTCTGAAGGGAGCTGTCGATCGTGGCAAGATAACAAAGGAACAGATGGATCAAGCGCTGGCAAATTTGACGCTGACGTCGAAACTGGAGGACCTCAAAAACGTAGATCTGCTCATCGAAGCGATTGGAGGGGCAAATCCCGGACAGCTCGAGAACAAAGACCTCAAACTTCAGCTTTTTAAAGACCTAGATGGGCTGGTGAAGAAAGAAGCAGTATTTGCCAGTAATACCTCTTTCTTCACCATACGGGACATGGCAGCAGTCACTAACCGGAAAGACAAATTCCTTGGTCTTCATTTCTTCAGTCCAGCAAATATTATGCGGCTGGTAGAGGTTATATGGACACCCGAGTTGTCCAAGGATGTGCTGGAGGCTTGTGTGGCATTTTGTCAAAAGATAGGCAAAGTCCCTGTAAAAGTCAAGGATGTACCCGGTGATCGCGGTCATGTAGGCAACCGCATTTACGCTGCTATAGGGCAAGAGGCACGGAAGATCTTGGAAGAAGGAGTGGTAGAGAAACCAGAGGATATCGACACGGTAATGACTTTGGGATTCAACTGGCCTATAGGTCCTATGGCGATGGGCTTTGGTGCACGCGCTGGCTGGAAGTAATATATAAGGACGACTCAAAAATTATATAGTATGTCAAGACAGGGAGGTGGTGCTGGTAGTTAGTTTCCAGCACCACCTTGATTTTGATATCAACATTCGATATACTCATTTTGCCTTGCGCGATAGGATTATCGGTGCATTTGTGACTTTCCCTGTCTGCTTGATGTAAATTGTTATGAAACTAGCTATAACAGGTAAAGGCGGGGTAGGCAAGACTACACTGGCAAGTCTTTTAGCAGGGGTATATGCCTCCGAAGGCAAAGAGGTAATAGCAATTGATGCTAATCCTGATGCTAATTTAGCTATGGCACTTGGTGTCAGCAGGGAAGCAGCTAGCCGCTTGAAGCCAATTGCTGAACTCAAAGAGTTGGTTGAGGAGCGCACCGGTGCCAAAGCTGGCAGCTATAGCTCGTTTTTTAAGTTAAATCCTAAGGTAGATGACATCCCCGACCGATTCTCTCTCCATCTTGATGGTATCAAGCTCTTAGTAATGGGGACAGTCAAAAAGGGTGGAAGTGGTTGCATGTGTCCAGAAAGCGCCTTGCTCAAAAGTCTAGTTAGCCATCTTGTGTTGGGCAGGTCTGAAGTAATCATAATGGATATGGATGCCGGGGTTGAAAATTTAGGTCGCGGCACAGCCAAGGCAGTAGACGCCTTGCTCATCGTTGTCGAACCAGGACAGCGGAGTTTTCAGACAGCCCGGGCTATACGTGGTCTAGCTAAGGACCTGGGCATCAAGAGGTGTTATGTGGTAGGGTCGAAAACTCATGATGAAAGCGAACGTAAGTTTGTGATTGAAAGCCTGGCTGATTTCGAAGTCCTCGGTTTTGTAAACTATCATCCGGAGATTGCTGAGGCGGATAGATCGGGGAAGGGTATATTTGAGACTGCTAAATCGGCTATTGAAGAGGTAAAAAGCATCAAATATCGGTTGGAACAGGCTCTCATTAAGCAGTAGGTATGACAAAGAAGACAATCAGGGACATAGATGTTAAAGGAAAAAGAGTACTTGTTAGGGTAGACTTTAATGTCCCCATGGACTTAAGGTCAGGAGCTATCACCAATGACAGCCGGATCAGGGCTGCTATACCGACAATAAAATATTTGATTGAGCATGGTGCCAGGATTATTCTGTGTACGCATTTAGGACGCCCGAAAGGTAAAGTCATTGAAGAGCTAAGGACCAAACCGATTGCCTTCAGGCTTTCGCAGCTTTTGAATTTACCGGTGTCCACTGCTTCAGATTGTATCGGTCCTGAGGTAGAAAGAGCAATTGACGAGCTGAAGGAAGGGGACGTTTTACTCCTTGAGAACATCCGCTTCCATCCTGAGGAAGAAGCCAATGACCCTGCTTTTGCTAAAGAACTGGCGAGTCTAGCTGACATCTATGTAAATGACGCTTTTGGTGCTGCCCACCGGGCGCATGCTTCTACTGTGGGAGTAGCCAAACATATTCCAGCCGTTGCCGGTTTGCTGATGGAAAAGGAACTTGAGATTCTGGGGAGAATTTTGACCTCGCCGGAGCGCCCTTTTGCTGCGCTTTTAGGCGGTGCTAAAATCAGTGATAAAATTGGGCTCATCCAGAATATCCTGACTAAGGTTGATTTTCTGCTTATTGGTGGTGGTATGGCTTCTGTCTTTCTTAAAGCCACTGGCTATGAAATTGGAGCTTCGCTGGTTGAGACTGATAAGCAGGATGTAGCACGGGATATTGTCAAGACGGCAAACCAAAATGGAATATCAATATGGTTACCTGTAGATGTTGTGGTTGCTAAAGATACGAGCCAGGAAAGTATCGGTGAAACAGTGCCAGTAACACAAATCCCACTGACTGAATATATCGTAGATATAGGACCCAAAACGATAGAGCTATTTTCGCAGCAGCTTATGAAATGCCGAACCGTGTTCTGGAATGGCCCAATGGGAATCTACGAAATACCAAGTTTTGCTGCAGGGACCAGGGCGATGGCTAACCTGCTTGCTAGCATTCCCGCAACCACTGTGATTGGTGGTGGCTCTACTGCTGAGGTTGTGGAGGATTTGGGGCTGGCGGATAAGATGAGCCATGTTTCTACGGGCGGTGGTGCTAGCCTGAAATTCCTCGAAGGGGAAAGATTGCCTGGGGTCGAAGTATTGCTGGACAAGCAGGAATAATAATGAATTTGGAAGTGCTGGAGGAGATTAGCATCACTACACCTAGCAAAATAGTTATGCTTGTTATTGATGGGCTTGGTGGGTTGCCTGACATAAAGACGAGAAAGACAGAGCTTGAGACTGCGTTTACTCCGCATCTTGATAAGCTAGCCAAGTCTGGAGCTTGTGGGCTTATCGACCCTATAGGTCCAGGTATAACGCCTGGGAGTGGGCCAGCGCATTTAGCACTGTTTGGGTATGACCCTATCAAATTCCGTATTGGTAGGGGTGTCCTCGAGGCACTTGGAGTTGGCTTCGAACTCACAGAAGGGGACATTGCAGCCCGCGGCAATTTTTGCACCATTGATGAGAACGGGCTAATTACCGACCGTAGGGCTGGGCGTATCAGTACAGCGAAGTGCGCTGAACTTTGCTCATTGCTAAGCCAGATTAAGCTGGATGGTGTTGAGACCTTTGTCTTACCCGTCAGGGAGCACAGGTTCATGCTGGTTTTACGCGGCGAAGGACTAAACCCAGGTTTGAACGACACAGATCCCCAAAAAGTTGGTATCGCGCCTTATGTAGTAGCGGCTGAAAGTCCTGAAGCTCAATTTACCGCTGATATGGTGAATAGATTCATCGAAGAAAGCAAGAAGATTTTGAAAAAACACTATCCAGCTAACATGATTTTACTGCGTGGATTTTCCCGGTTACCGGCGATCCCTTCTATGAGTGAAATCTATAAACTAAAGCCGGTAGCTATTGCTAGATATCCAATGTACAAGGGATTAGCTAAGCTAGTAGGGATGAAAGTATTTAGTGTGGAGGGTGATTTTAAAGAAGAATTGAAGGTCCTGGCTGAGTGTTATGCTGAGCATGATTTTTTCTTCGTTCATGTCAAAGAAGCTGATAGCGCCGGGGAAGATGGTGACTTTATGCGAAAGGTGAGGGTCATTGAGCAGGTTGATAGAGCTTTACCTGCGTTGCTTGCTTTGAAGCCCGATGTCCTTGTGGTTACTGGTGACCACTCCACACCTGCTTTGTTAAAAGGACATAGCTGGCATCCAGTACCGATTCTGATATGTTCCTCCTGGTGCCGCCATAGCAAGGCGACTAGGTTCTCGGAACTTGCTTGTGCTCTAGGAGAGTTGGGCAGGATTTCTGCTCTCGAGGTAATGCCGTTAGCCATGGCTCATGCTCTCAAACTGAGTAAATTTGGAGCTTGAATTTTGCGCGAACCCCTACTCGCAGGCAACTGGAAGATGAACACCAATCTCGTTGAAGCAACGAGATTGGTGCAGACTATGAAGCAAGAGTTGGACCAGATAACTGGTGTAGAAAAGGTGCTCTGTCCACCGTTTATTGCTTTAGCGCACATCAGCGAACTGATTAAAGGTACATCGATAAGGCTGGGCGCCCAGAATATGCACTTCGAAGACAAAGGCGCATATACTGGTGAGATTTCCCCCCTGATGCTGGTCGGCTTGTGCCAGTTTGTCATCCTGGGACATTCAGAGCGTAGGAACTACTTCGGGGAGACAGACGAGATTGTAAATAGGAAAGTAAAGAAAGCCCTGACATATGGTATAAATCCTATTCTTTGTATAGGAGAGAGTCTAGCTGATAATGAGGCTAAACGTACTAGCCAGATACTTACTCAGCAGGTACGAACAGGGCTAGATGGTGTGTCTCCTACTGAGCAACTGGTAATCGCTTATGAACCAGTATGGGCTATCGGAACAGGTAAGGCTGCTACAGGTAAGGAAGCCAACCTGACGATTGCCTTCGTACGCAATTTGCTGGTGGATATGTGGGGGGATAGATTAGCCCAACAGGTGCGGATACTTTACGGAGGGAGTGTGACCAGTAACAATATTACCGACTTCGTTTCTCAACCGGAGATCGATGGTGCTTTAATCGGTGGCGCCAGTCTTAAGTCCGAAGAGTTTTTGAGTATTGTAAGACAGACAGCAAATTCCAAATCCCTCTGATGAAGTGCATTATTGCTGTTGTTGGACCAACAGCAGTCGGCAAAAGTCAGCTCGCTCTATACTTAGCACAGCGTTTTAATGGCGAGATAGTTAATGCTGATAGCCGCCAGGTTTACCGGTACATGGATATCGGTACGGCAAAACCGAGTGCGCAAGAGCGCCGTTTAATCCCTCACCACATCATAGATGTTGTTGATCCAGACGAGCCATTCAACCTAGCAATATATGACCAATTAGCAGTTACAGCTATCGCTGATATTCAGCAAAGAAACAAAATTCCTTTCTTGGTCGGTGGTAGCGGTATGTATATCTGGTCACTGATAGAAGGCTGGAGAATACCAACCGTGGCACCGGACTTTCAATTGCGACATAGTCTTGAGCTTAGAGCCGAAGAGCAAGGTGTCAGTGGGCTTTTTCAAGAATTGCAAAGAGTTGATCCTGTTGCTGCAGCCAAAGTCATGCCTACCAATTTGCGTCGAATCATAAGGGCTTTAGAAGTCTATCTAATATCCGGAAAGCCGATATCCGAGGGATGGCACAGACAATCTCCCGAGTTTCCTATTCTGATTATCGGTTTAACATTGCAGCGGGAGCGTCTTTACCAGCGAATTGACTTGCGGGTAGACGAAATGATAAAACAGGGGCTGGTAGAAGAAGTGAAAAGGCTTTTGGACAAAGGATACGGACTGCACCTACCTGCTATGTCAGGGATTGGTTATAAACAAATCGGCATGTTCCTCCAAGGACGATTGAGGCTTGAAGATGCTGTCCAGCAGATAAAGTGGCAGACCCACCGTTTTGTCCGGCATCAGTATGCTTGGTTTCGTCCTAGCGACCCCCGTATCCATTGGTTTAATGAATATAGCGCCATTTACCGAGATGTACCCAGACTTATTGAAAGTTTTCTTGCAGGTGAAGCAACGTGAATTTCGCTAAGCTTCAGGCAACAGGCAATGACTTTATCGTGATAGACGCTCGTAATATCGAAAAAGATTGGTCAAAACTTTCCAGCCAGATGTGTGATCGACATTTTGGCGTGGGTGCTGACGGCTTGATCTTGGTAACGTCCTCAAAAGTTGCTGACTTAAAAATGAGGATATTCAATCCCGATGGCTCTGAAGCGGAGGTTTGTGGGAATGGTCTGAGATGCTTGGCTAAGTATGCCATTGAACGGCAAATCGTTAAAGGTCCGACACTGAGAATAGAAACACCGGCCGGCATTAGGACTGTATGCGCTACTTTATCACAAGGCAGAGTGAAGCAGGTGGAAGTGAATATGGGCAGCCCTGCATTTTCAGCCAGTGATATCCCGGTAAAAATCCGCGAACAGAAGGCTGGCAAAAATAAAGTTGACATAACACCTATTTTGGATTATCCTCTTAAAGTAGGCAGTGAAAAGCTGGCTGTGTCTTTGGTGTCAGTTGGAAATCCTCATACTGTAACTTTTATATCTCAACCGGTAGCAAGCTTCCCACTCAGCAGTATAGGACCCAAAGTGGAGAAGCACCCTATGTTTCCACAGCGAACAAATTTTGAAGTAGCAAGGGTGTTAAATTTCAAAACGATCGAGGTTCGAGTCTGGGAACGCGGTGTCGGGGAGACCCTCTCCTGCGGCAGCGGTGCTTGCGCTGTAGGGGTATTAGCCAGATGCAAAAGACTTACAGGTGACGTAGTGGACATAATATTAACAGGCGGCAAGCTCACTGTTTGCTGGGATGGGGTAGGGGAAATTTACTTCAGCGGACCTGTCGAGGAAGTATTCATTGGGGAGTGGTCAAGATGAAATTTTCGCATAAACTGAGCAAGCTCCCACCTTACCTTTTTGTTGAGATCAACCGCAAAATCCTGGAGAAACAGGCTCAGGGAGAAGATGTGATAAGCTTTGCTATAGGTGACCCTGATATGCCGACTCCACCGCACATTATTGAAGAGCTTTGTCAGGCAGCTCATGACCCGGTAAATCATCGCTATCCAGAGACATCTGGTCTTCCTGAACTTCGCAAAGCCATTGCCGGTTGGTACCAGCGTCGCTTTGGAGTGATTCTAGACCCTGATTGTGAAGTGCTACCTCTGATAGGCTCCAAAGAAGGCATAGGACATGTGTCCTTTTGTTTTATCGACCCGGGTGATATAGCTCTGGTGCCTGACCCCGGCTATCCTGTGTACTCAATGAGCACGTTGCTGGCTGGCGGCGAAGTTTACTCGTTGCCGTTGACTGAGGATAACGATTTTCTACCTGATTTTACCAGCATTTCTAAAAAGGTGAGCCAAAAAGCAAAGTTATTGTGGCTCAATTATCCCAATAACCCTACAGGCGCAGTAGCTGACCTCAACTTCTTCCAGAAAGCCGTCGATTTCGCACGTGAATATGGCTTAGCTATATGTCACGACGCCCCATATACTGAGGTTTCTTTTGATGGATATTCTCCACCAAGCTTCTTACAACTACCAGGTGCTAAAGACCTTGGGATCGAATTCCATTCGTTATCCAAGACATACAATATGACGGGCTGGCGCATCGGGATGGCTGTAGGTAACGCACGGATGATAGACACGCTATTTCGCTTTAAGTCGAACCTGGATTCAGGGATTCCGCAAGCTATACAGCGCGCTGCAATCAAAGCGCTTACCGGTCCACAGGACTGCATTAATGCACACAATATTATCTACCAGAAACGTCGCGACAAGCTATTAAATGCTATCTATAAGATCGGGCTGAAAGCCAGGATACCAAAAGCTGGTTTCTACGTCTGGTGCCGTATTCCCGAAGGTTACACATCTGTAAAATTTGCGACGGAGTTACTGGATAAAGTGGGCTTAGCAGTCACACCAGGAACTGGCTACGGTGCTTTCGGTGAGGGATATGTCCGTTTTTCCCTCACTCTACCTGATGAGCGCCTGGAGAAGGGAATAGAGAGGTTACTTAACTTCGGTGCGATGGGTAAAAGCTAATTTGACATAATATTTATTGCAGGAAAATGGTTAGAAAAGCATTACTTGGAACAGAGGCAGGAACGGAGAGGGCTTTCTTAGTCGGTGTTGAGGTGAAAGGCATGGAAGATAGCTGGCCGCTTAATGACTCCATGGAAGAATTGTCCCAACTTGCTATGACAGCTGGAGCTGAAGTGCTTGGCAGGATAACACAGAAGCTAGAGGTGTCTTCGCCCAGCTATTATTTGGGAAAAGGCAAGCTGCAGGACCTCATCTCCTTAAAAGGTCGGTACCCATATACTGTGGTCATATTTAATGATGAGTTATCGCCCCGTCAGCAACGGAATCTTGAGGAGGCGCTTAAAGTCAAGGTTATTGACCGTACAGCATTAATACTGGACATTTTCGCCAAAAGGGCTCACACGCGTGAAGGACAGTTACAGGTAGAATTAGCGCAACACCAATATCTATTGCCCCGGCTTGCAGGTCAGTGGAGTCACTTGGAGCGGCTTGGTGCTGGGATTGGCACACGAGGGCCCGGCGAGTCGCAGCTAGAAACTGACCGCCGTCTTATTCGGCGTCGCATTCACCGATTGAAACGGCAACTTGAAGGTGTAAGGCGACATAGAGAACTGTATCGACAGAACAGAAAAAGGAACCGGATTCCTGTGGTCGCTCTGGTTGGTTACACGAACGCTGGCAAGAGTACACTACTTAATACACTCAGCCAGACGAATGTACTAGCTGAGAATAAATTATTCTCAACCTTAGACCCGGTGACCAGGCGCCTAACTTCTTCGGACGGGTTTTCATTTCTCATTACGGATACCGTCGGCTTTATTCATAAGTTGCCACCATCAATAGTCGCAGCCTTTAGAGCGACACTGGAAGAACTTACTGAAGCCGACCTAATCGTCCATATAGTTGACATAACACATCACAATGCTGTTGAACAGTTTAAGACTGTGGAGAATATACTGGTTGACTTAGGGCTGGAGAACAAACCACGTCTTCTGGCGTTGAATAAAATAGACTTATTATTGCAAAAGCCGGATGACCTGCTGCAGCTGCCACCAGATTTCAACCAGACAACAGACAGAACAATTTTCCCGATTTCAGCCCTTAAAGGGTGGTACCTAGACCAGCTGCTCGAGGGGATCACTCGGTGCTTGAGGCAGTTGCCGAGTACTGTGGAGTCCGTGTCGCACAAGAGCACTTTTGCGACATCGCAATAAGCACAGACATGCTGAAGGATATATGCGTAAAATGCTCATGGCTGAGCGTTTAATAGCACAATTTCTTGAGTACTTAGAGGTCGTGCGTGGGCGTTCCCCGCTGACTATTCAGCGCTATTTGCATTACTTGAACCGGTTTGTGGAGTGGTTTAGCACCAACTTTCCGGAAAAAGAAATTACAGACATGGATTCTGAAACGGTATTGAGGTACCGCTTGTATTTGGCGCGGTTACGTGACGCTAAGGGCAAGCCGCTTAAGCGCTCTACACAAGTTCACCACCTTGTTGCCTTGCGAGCCTTTTTGCGCTACCTTTCGGTCCATAAGGATTTACAGGTTTTGTCACCGGACAAGATAGAGTTACCAAAACAAAGCCCGCGCTCTGTGTCATTTCTTAACCGGGACCAAGTAGAGAAGCTACTCGATAGCCCTGAAATATCCAGCAAGGTTGGCTTGAGAGACAAAGCAATTCTGGAGACTTTATTCAGTACCGGGCTTCGAGTCTCAGAGCTGGTTCAACTTAATCGTGACCAGATAGACCTAGAGCGAAAAGAGTTCAGTGTTAGGGGTAAAGGAGATAAGGTCAGGGTCGTTTTTCTATCGGATACAGCAGCAGAGTGGCTACAGCGGTACCTGCAGACACGCAAGGACGATTTTAAGCCTTTGTTTATCAGATACAGCGGTAGTAAGGAATTCAGGCAGAAAGGTGAAAAGATGCGTCTAACTGCCCGTTCTGTACAGAGGATTGTTGAAAAATACGCTCGCCTTGCTGGTCTTCCTATTGAAGTTACTCCACACACCATCAGACATTCTTTCGCTACCGACCTGTTGGTTGGCGGCGCTGACCTCCGCTCCGTTCAAGAGATGCTCGGACATGAAAGTATTCGAACAACTCAGGTGTATACCCATGTAACCAACAAGCACTTGAAGGAAGTGCACCAGGCTTTTCACAGCCGCTATAAGCAATAGTGAGTGGATATTATGTCAAGTATATTGTGGGGCTCTGCCCGGGGTTCTGTTTGGCAACATGTTATGAGCTCTGCGGTTTGACCCTTGGGGCTACTTCTGCCAGGAAAATACTCGCCACTTCAGGGTCAAATTGAAGTCCACTTTTTTTCTCTAGCTCAATACATGCCTGCGAGTGGGTCATTGCCTTTCGATACGGGCGGTCTGAGGTCATTGCGTCGTAAGCATCGGCAGCAGCAAGGATCCTGGCGCCTTGAGGGATCCTGTCGCCTGATAGTCCATCCGGGTATCCAGTGCCATCATAACGCTCGTGATGATGACGGATCGCTTTGAGTATTTCTTCATCCGTTATGACCGAACGTAAAATTCTTTCGCCTATTTCACAATGGGTTTTCACTATTTCGAATTCATCCTTCTCTAGCTTGCCAGGCTTGTTCAGTATCGATTCTGGAACACCGATTTTACCGATGTCGTGTAAAATCCCGGCGAGTCTTATTTTCTCCAATTGTCCTTCATCCCAATGCATTGCCTCAGCGATATCGGTCGCTATATCTGTGACCCTTTGCGAGTGACCGCTTGTGTATACATCTTTGGCTTCCAAGGCATGAACTAGCGACTTGACTGAGTTAATAAACGATTCGCGTATTATTTTCGCTTGCTCTGCAACCCTCTGCTCCAGATAAAGCTGGTACCTCTTGTTTTCGAGCATCAATCTTCTTTTCTCCAATACTCTATCCACGCTTAGCAACAGGATGTCAAAGTCTACGGGCTTGAGAATGAAATCGGACGCTCCTTCCCTCATAGAACTGATAGCTACATCTATATCAGCTACCACGGTTACCATAATGACTGCAATATCGGGGTATTGGCTTTTTATCTCTGCCAAAGTTGCAAGTCCGCTCTTTTCAGGCATCCTGATATCCAAGAGCACCAGGTCGAAGCTGTGTCTTTTGATCCTGTTCAGAGCTTCTTCGCCTCCAGCAGCAGTTGCGCATGTAAATCCGTTCTCCCGTAGCTTGCGACTGATCGTCTCTCGGACCATGGGTTCATCGTCTACCACCAACACCTTTGCCTTCTGATTACCTTGTAGATGGTCTGGTAAGGCAGTAATGGTGAAATCTTCAAAAACGTCACTACGAGTTTTTTCCAAAGTAGCTGAGAAGTTCTTGCCCCCGGCTTTCATATACCCTGCTCCAGCTTGCTTATTATTTTTTACTTTTATTTATTCATTGTCGCATTTCGCACATGACCGCGGCAAGTTACCGTGCAATTTTACAGATTCAGATTAAGCTATCATGACTAAATGCCCATGCCAATTAGTACTAAAGTTACAAACACTCAAAAGCTGCCGTTCTAATATTATGTCAACTTCCCACAGGTGGAACTGTCATTCGAAATCCTGTACAATCTGTATGATGGTAGAGGAGCTCACTTTTGTGATGCTTGGTGAAAGCAGTGTCTGCCTATGAGGTTATCATCATTGGTGGTGGCCCAGCGGGGTTGACAGCCGGCATGTATGCTTGCCGTGCTGGGCTTAGAGCCTTATTGCTGGAGCGTGCTTTATTTGGCGGGCAAATAGTAAATGCCCGTAGAGTCGACAACTATCCCGGTTTCCCTGACGGCGTCTCCGGGATTGAATTGGCTAATCTGATGCACCAGCAAGCGGTGAAGTATGGGCTGGAGACTACGAATGTCGAGGTTACAGGAATCAGGCAGGTTGGCAATTGCTATACCATCATCACAAGTGTGGGTGATTTCGAAGCTCAGGCTGTCATCATTGCTGCCGGCTCGGAGTACCGTCGACTCAATGTCCCTGGAGAAGATAGATTGATAGGTCGTGGTGTGTCCTATTGTGCTACGTGTGACGGTTTCCTTTTTCGTGGTCTTGACGTAGCTGTTGTCGGTGGTGGGGATACTGCGCTAACCGATGCAATTGAACTCAGCGAGCATGCCAGTAATGTCTACGTAATACACCGGAGGGACCAGCTTCGGGCAGCGGAGGCACTCCAAAAACAAGCTTTCCTTAGAAAAGGGCTAAAATTTATCTGGGACACTGTAGTCGAAGAAATTATTGGCGAAGAGAAAGTAAACGGACTGAAGCTACGCAATATAAAGACTGGAAAAAGTTCAGTGCTCGAGGTGTCCGGTGTATTTGTAGCCATAGGGCTGGAACCGAACAGCCGTAGCTTCGCTGGTATAGTCAGTTTGGATGAGGCAGGGCATATCATTACTGATGGTCTGATGGCGACGCGGACACCAGGTATTTTTGCTGCTGGCGATATCAGGACCAACTCGCCACGCCAGGTGTCCAGCGCTGTTGGCGATGGTGCTACTGCTGCCCTGTCCGCATTTCGCTACCTGCACGGTAGATAGTTGAGGTCCCCCTTCTGGGGCGCGTTTGCATGTTCTCAAATAGTCAGGTTATGACTGTTTAAAGAAGTATATCTATTGCCTCCCCAGAAAAAGCCTGATTTGTCACCGAGAGTTTAAAAGGCGTGGAACCATAGGAGAGTAGTGCTTATCTCTACACCCCTGGCGTCTTAACACGGTCCGTTGTTTTCATAGCCGTCTTCTATGGTATAACCCTGGTTTGGGAGCACAACCTCGGCTTATTGCATAAGCTCCTATCTAATCCCGCCTACGGAAAACACAAACCAGTCCTTCTACAGCTCACTCAAGCTAATCTATTTGGCTTTATCAGCAGTCGTGACTTGAATTTGGTAAGATAGTCCGTCCTTCTTCTGCAGAATTATAGCTATATTGTTCTTGGTATCAACGTATCTGTCTTTCTTTCCAATATCAAAAGTGGCATCGTTGAAATAGGGAACGCTGGGATTAGCGTCCATTATCTTTACTGGCGATTGCCCCTGACGGCACTCGTAAATTGAGTCATCGGCGTAAAGAACTAAAATGCCTGACGTCGGGCAATTAACATCAGAGCCAATCTTCTGGCGGTTTTCAACCAGGTAGTAGGTTTTATCGGTAATGGGGATCTTTATTACTAAAGTCGCCGAATTCCGATCCGTCAATGGTCCTAGATCAACAGTGGCAGTCTGCCCGGCTGGTACGAGCGCTATTTTTGACTCATCAACCCAGTTTAAACGCAATTTTGTCCATGAGGATAATCCAGTTGGTGGTAATTCTAATTTATAAGGTGCATGGGACGATAATGGGTCCCAAAAGCCCATATTAATCATGGCTTTGGCGAAATCAGGCATAAAGGGATATTTTGCCTGCAAGTCATGGTCATATAGGCATGGTGTCACGCGTTGTGTACCGATCCTGCCACCAAGCATATGCAGGGTATCATGAACATAGGTACCTAAATGAGCATTTTCTGCAAATACCGCAGCGTTGTTTATGACTTCACCACTCTTATTGGTCTTGGATGTAATTTCAAAACCGAGCATACCTGGAATAGGGCACAGACCAACCATTCCATACTCCACCTGTGTTGCCCCAAAGGCTAATATAACATAATCATAGTCATTGAAGTTGATATCGCTATCGGCGGCATTGACTGCATCAGTAACCAATGCGGCGACTTTTGAGTGATCGACTTCCAAATTCCTTGGCGATATCTTATAGTACGAGACTGGTTTTGGCAGTACGATGGGCTTGCTTACATCTACCTGAAGCCTTAGCTTATCGTATGACGCAACTTGAAAATAGGGGCCGAGGAAGTTTGTAATCCTATCGGACAGCATTTTTTCAGGATATTGGCGTTTAACATCAGGAAAGTTGGTAAGCACCACGATGCATTCTTGCTCGCCTTTTGCCCTTGTGGTATGGAAGCCAAGCTTATCACCCACCGTCGCAGTCGGAGTTGTACTGGTAGTACCTGGTGAAACTGGGGTTCTATCCGTAGCACCCGGTGAAGCTTTTCTACCACAGGCACTCACGGACAAGGCACTCAATAGCAGACAGACTAGAAGGGAAAAAACTGTTATTTTATCAAAACTCAATGCACCTCTCCTTATGATCAGTCTAGACCGGCTAAATAACCATGTCTCAGCCGCCATTCTATCACATTTGAGGGAAACAATATCTTCCATAAGAAGCTTCGCCTTGTTTTACGCAACAACATGATTAAAATAATCGAAAGGCAGACTTGTTGTGGTCATTATGGTGAACCCGGCTGCTGACAGGTAGCTGCAAAGAACCCTCGTGAAGGGCTGAAATAAAGGAGGTAAACAATGGTTACTGACCAAATCATCACAGCCCAATCATAAAAGCAGTTAATATTAGCTTGCTTCGTGAGGGAAAGTCAGCCGATAACCAAGCAGTTGAAAAACCTAAAGCTAACCAGTGGTTAATAATATTACCTATGGTGGGCCATTGTGGATTCGAACCACAGACCCCGGTCTTATCAGGACCGTGCTCTAGCCGACTGAGCTAATGGCCCTTTAATCTGAGAGGAAGTATAGCCTCTGCATTGTGCGGATGTCAAGAACAATGTGCTTCAGAAACGTGTGTCTGGCTGCTCTCAAGTCTGGCTTTGCAACTCATTTTACAACCTACTGAGTTTCGGTCTGTTAATCTGTATGTTATACTTAATCAAGCGAAGACTGTAGTTATTGCTCATTAGCAGGTAGACAGGTAAGATGGGAATTGTCTTTTATAAAGAACCTGAATTGGAAGCGCCGCTGTTAATAGCGTGCTGGCCCGGGATTGGGAATATCGGGATAATAGCCGTGGATGCCTTGAGGAAAATGCTCGAGGCAGAAGAACTAGGCGAGATAGAGCCGTGGGAGTTTTTCTACCCAAAGAAGGTTGTGATAAGAGAAGGTGTGCTGAAAGCCTTGGAATTCCCCACCAGTAAGTTCTACTTCAAGCGAACATACAAGGGCGATTTGCTTTTCTTTATAGGCGAGGAGCAACCGGGCACAGGTGCGAAGGTATACGCAGAAGGAGCTAAAGCTTACAAGATGGCAAATCTAGTCATTGATGTAGCAGCGAAGTTCGGCTGCAAGCGTATCTATACGTCCGGAGCAGCTGTGGCACCTATTCACCACACCACAGATTCTAGGGTCTGGGTGGTACCCAATAGTGAATCTTTGACTAAAGAAATGAAAGGTTATCCCAATACAGTACTTATGTCAGATATAGAGGGGCGTGGCGGTCAAGGCAATATCACTGGACTGAATGGACTACTGCTCGGTGTGGCTAAGAAGAGAGGTATCGAAGCTGCTTGCTTGATGGGTGAAATACCAATTTATCTGCACGGATTTCCAATACCTTATCCTAAAGGGTCAAAAGCGGTGCTCAGGGTTCTGGAAATGATTCTCGGGGTCGAGATTGACATGACTGAGCTTGACACGTTTGCCAAGCGGACAGAGAAGGAGATTGAATCTATCTACCATAGACTTCCTGCTGAGATAAGGGAGCATTTGGATAAGCTGGCGAGCATGACTTACATCAAGGAAGCAGAGCCAGGACCTATTACTGAAGAAGA
>DAOUCT010000003.1:0-197867 GCA_034432055.1 Dehalococcoidia bacterium
TGCTTCTGCAGAGACCGAGGCATATAAGAGGATAAATAAGAAATGCAGGAGATATTTCTCTGTCCTACCTGTGGTGCACAAAACATTGTTGGGCAAGAACATTGCCAACATTGTGGACAAAGATTCCAATATAATTGCCCCTACTGTGGCGCCATTGTAGACGCGACGCTGGTAAATTGCCCCAAGTGTCGTGAAGGACTATACTGGCCGACTCCGCGCAGGATAAAGCCTTTTCCAAAAGAAGGGGCTGCACGCCTTCCTTCCAGAAAATACAGTGGAGCAGGTGAAGAAGTTCCAGAAACTCAAAAGAAAAAGCAACAGAAGTCGGACCCATGGCTTACAGGATGTTTAGGAATAGTCATCATCGCCATTATCATTATGGTAGCTTTTTTCTTGTACGATTGGCTCAGCCGCCCATCTATCCCAGAGGAACTACCGCCGAGCAGTAAGATTAGAGAGGTTCTCGCATTTCATTTTCAATCAGGCCATTTTCTCGATGCTACTTTTAAGTAGCTTGAAATGGGCCCAGCACTCTTTTTCAATAGCCCTAGCTGAATCGGGTGAGTACGGAGGTGAATATGGTTATTGGTATCATGTCAGACACACATGACAGAATTGATGCGATTGAGGCCGCCATCAATTTTTTCAATCAGCACAATGTGACTGATATCTTGCATGCCGGTGACCTCGTGTCTCCACTCGTAGTACCAAAATTTTCCAAACTGAAAGCCAGGCTGCACTATGTTTGGGGTAACAATGAGGGCGACCGCGAATTTATCAAAGCAAGATTTGATGAGCTTGGTATCAAACCACTGGGAGATTTTGCTTCTTTAGAGCTAGGAGGGCGAAAAATAGCCCTGCTGCACGGGACACACGAGCATATTGTAGATTCACTCGTTAAATGCGGTCTCTATGATATAGTTATAAGAGGACACAATCACCGTGCAGAAATTGTCAGCGGTCCAACATTGCTAGTAAACCCCGGAGAGGTCTGTGGCTATCTAAGTGGAAGCCAAACAGTAGCATTGTTAGACCTGGAGAAACTGAAGGCAGAAATCATTAGGCTATAAAGGAGGCTTTGATGTTGCAGCAAATGCTCCAATTTCTCATCCAATTCTTTTCCCCTCCGACTGCATGGGGAATTGTTTTAGCGGTGATTTTTGGTGCAGTGTGGCTAGCATGCTATCGGCCACTGTTTTTGAGCAAGCCGTGGCTTTGGGCTGTGATGGCTGCCGGAGCTATATTATCACCGATAACAATTGTTATTGTCGTCTACCCTGTTCGGTACGCAGTATCAACAGGATATACAGCCATCTGGACTCCTGAGGTAATAAATCGCTGGGCTCTATTGGCTAGCTTACCTTCTATGTATTTGGTCGGTCTGGTACGCGAGGGCTTTAAGATGTTACCTGTGGTCACCGTCTGGTGGCGTAAAGGTTGGCAAATCGACCCTAAACTAGGACTGATAACCGGGGGTGTTTGCGGTGCTGGATTTGGTATTTTGGAATCGATGTGGACACATAATTATATCTTTTCCACGGGATGGAGCTGGGAAAATGTGCAATTGCAAGGTATAGGACAACTCGTTGGTTTCTGGGAAAGCTTCTTTCTTCTTGGGGCTAATTTGGCTTCTACTGCACTAGTAGGTTGGGGAATAGGAAAGGGGCGCTGGTGGCAGTTCTATCTCATTGCAGCCGGTATTTACTTGGTTATAAATTACAATTATGTTCTGGTTCGGAAGGAGCTTGTCAACGCAACTCAAGCTGAGTTTATTATTGCAGCCTGTGCTTTACTGGCGACTGGAGTGGTACTATGGTTGCGGGAGAAAGGTTCTGAGAAAGGGATTTAAATCAATTTAAGTGTGTGATATGATGGGGTCAAGAATATATACACAGAGGTGACTATGGAGGAGATTGAGTTATATCGCGACCTTATCATCTGTATTTCAGGTGTGTTGTTTAGCACGGCTATTATATTTGCTGGCGTACTTCTATATATTTTGTATAGAAGAGCAAAAGCCGTGCTTATTGTATTGGAGGCTACCATATCTACGCTTCGTCAAATGTCCACATCGATGAAGGACGAAGTTATTGAACCTGTGGTGCGGCTCGTGTCGCTAGTACGTGGTGTTCTAGGGGGTATCGATCTTGTTACCAAATTTTTTCAGAAGAAGGAAGGAGGGAGCGATGGCTGAGAGAGATAGCGGCAGTTTTGTTGTTGGTTTTGTCATAGGTGCAGTCACTGGCGTGGTTTTGGGACTTCTATTTGCCCCACGACCTGGTGAAGAGACAAGGGAAATACTGAAAGAGAAAGCGCGGGATATTAAAGAACGGGTAACCGAGGCGGCAAAGAAGGTTCGCGGGTCTGTTGCTGAGGCGGCTAAGAGGGCGCAAGAAAAAGTCTAAGCGCACACGTGGACAGTTTGTAGTCTATCCATCGAGTATCAGCTCTGTTCATATGGTGTATACCTAGTTCGGGAGTGGTATATTTGCAACGTGGTTACCGCGTTGGTTTGCGAGACTAGCCTACTGAGATTGCATAAACTCAAATTTAAGACTAGCAGAACTTGAACACAGAAACTGGCGTTTGGCAAAAGAACCTACGCCTCGCCTTCATTGTATTAGGCGTGGGTGTGGTTATCGTGCTTCTCTTTTTTTTGAGAAGCATGTTGCTACCATTTGCTCTCGGCCTGTTATTGGCATATCTCTTGATGCCTCTACTAAAGTGGCTCGAGGCAAAATTACCAGGTGGACAAAGCAAATGGATGATGGCCAAGCGCGTCGGACTAATAGGCTTGAGCTTTTTGCTGATTTTGGTCCTGCTTGCGCTACTGGGTTATTATATTGTCGCCAGCGTTGCCGAATCATTTTCTATTCTCATTCAGAACATTCCCCGATATTTGAGCGAAGGACTTTCGAATCTGCAGAACTGGCTTAGAGGTTTCCGCGAGTGGTTACCCCCAGAAGTTCGAGGAGAGCTGGATGAATTGGTTGCAGATGTAGCTTCTCTTGGAGGCAACGTTGCCAAGAACATATTCGCTAAGAGTGTCTCCATGCTGTCTGCTAGTGCTGGCTTGGCTTTAAGTTTGTTTTCTTTGCCTCTTTTTCTATTTTACGTTTTGAAGGATTGGGAGAGATTGGCACACCGGCTCTATTCATTTCTAGGGGCTTACTTAGGGGAGCGTGTCCACGGTATCGTAAATATATTGGACAAAGTAATAGGCAGCTGGATCAAATCCCAGTTAGTGCTGGCGGCATCTGTGTTTATCATGTGCTTTGTCGGGTTGTACATACTGGGAATTGGTCTCGCTCCAGCTCTAGCAGTTTTGGCAGGGATGATGGAGTTTGTACCTATAGCAGGTCCATGGATCGCTGGTATTGCAGCAGTGGTAGTTGTTTTAGCAATTGCACCAGAAAAGGTACTATGGGTGGTACTTCTCTATGTACTGGTGCAACTCTTGGAGAATTCTCTGCTGAGACCCAGAATACAGGGATCATATTTAGAACTCCATCCTGTAGTAATAATAGTCCTACTCCCGATAGCGACCTACCTGGCTGGCATATGGGGTATGGTGCTTTATGTGCCACTTACGGCACTTGGTGTCGAGATTTTCAAATATTTACGGCAGCCTGTTGTGTCTGAAACTGGGTAAACTAGGAATGGACTGAAGGCATTACTTGTAGCTGTGCAAGAACTTGCTTAGGGTGCAACATCGATTAAGGTGCCAGGGAATATTCCCGCTCCCTCTGCTGTAGTACGTGCCGTAAATATTGCCCGGTAAGAGAGTCGGACACTTTTGCTACCTCTTCTGGGGTACCAGTGGCAATGACATAGCCGCCATCGTCTCCGGCACCAGGACCGAGGTCGATTATGTAGTCGGCATTTTTAATAACATCGAGGTGGTGCTCGATGATTACCACGGTGTTCCCTGCGTCGACCAGTCGCTGCAGAACATTTAGCAGGCAGGCTATATCAGCAAAGGATAACCCGGTAGTTGGCTCGTCCAGTATATATAGAGTTCTACCTGTAGAGCGGCGGGATAGCTCAGTAGATAGCTTTACTCTTTGCGCTTCACCACCGGAGAGTGTTGGAGCAGGCTGTCCTAGGTGTATATAACCAAGCCCGACATCTCGTAATGTTTCCAGCTTGCTTTTTATTCGCGGGAAATTTTCGAAAAAGGCAAGGGCTTCATCCACAGTCATGTCCAAGACATCTGCGATATTCTTCCCTTTGAAATATATTTCCAGTGCCTCGCGGTTATAGCGTTTGCCTTTACATATCTCACAGGGCACGGTGACATCAGGCAGGAACTGCATTTCTATCTGGATAAAACCTTCGCCTTCACAAGCCTCACAGCGCCCGCCTTTCACATTGAAGGAGAACCGCCCTGGTTTGTAGCCGCGCATTCGGGCTTCAGGAACAGTGGCAAACAGTTCACGGATGGGGGTAAAAGTTCCGGTATAGGTAGCTGGGTTGCTGCGGGGTGTCCGCCCGATCGGGGACTGGTCGATGTTGATGACCTTATCAATATGCTCTACACCGATAACAGCGTCACACTGCCCCGGTCTGTCCTTTGCTCGATAAAGCAGCTGGGCAAGCTTTTTGTACAGCACCTCATTCACCAATGTGCTCTTTCCACTCCCAGATACCCCGGTTATGCAAACGAATTTACCCAGTGGGATGGCAACATCGATATTCTTCAAATTGTTTTCACGTGCCCCCCTAATTATGAGTTCTTTCCCTGAGCTAGGGCGGCGTCCTTGGGGCAGCGGGATCTGCTTGGACTTGCTCAGATATTGCCCGGTTATGGAATCGGGACAATTCATAATATCGCTGAGTGTTCCTGCAACTACGACTCTGCCACCATTGTCGCCAGCACCAGGTCCCATATCAATGATAAAATCAGCAGCCTTCATCATGGCCTCATCGTGCTCAACAACTATGATGGTATTCCCTAAATCACGCAATCGCCTCATTGTTTCAATAAGTCGGTGTATATCGGCTGGATGTAGTCCTATGGTAGGTTCATCGCATATGTAAAGAACTCCCATAAGGCCACTGCCGATTTGAGTTGCAAGACGGATTCGTTGTGCCTCCCCGCCACTTAAGGTTGCTGAAGGACGATCCAGCGTTAAGTAACCCAGTCCGATATCTATAAGAAAGCCGAGACGAGCAGCTATCTCTTTGAGTATTTGATGGGCAACCCGGAGTTCGTAAGCAGTAAGTCTGGGTTTGCAATTCGGATTACCGGTTAAACCATGTACCCAATCTAAAGCCTCTTTGGCAGGCATTTCAGTTACTTCTATGATATTCCGACCATCAATTGTGATAGCCAATGATTCTGGCTTGAGTCTTTTGCCTCCACACGCCGGGCAGGGGTATGAAGTCATGAATCTTTCAATCTCGGCGCGTGTATTGTTCGATTCAGTATCTCGATAAATCCTTTCTAAATATGGGATAACTCCTTCGTAACCAGAGAAGTACTCTCTAACTTTGCCATACCGGTTTCTGTATTTTATAAGCTCACCTTCCTCTCCATAGAGCACAAGGTCAAGATGTTCTTTTTTAAGTTTGTTTACAGGGGTATGGAGTGAAAAGCCATAACGGTCGGACAGCTCTTGAAGTTCACCCACATGCCATGAAAACCATCCCCAAGCTCGAATAGCACCTCCTGCCAAGCTCAGACTTTTGTCTGGTATGAGGAGGTCAGGGTCAATCTCTAGTTTCACACCAAGCCCGCTACATCGGGGGCAAGCACCGTGCGGGCTGTTAAAACTAAAAGTACGCGGGGCAATCTCACCCAGACTGATACCACAATTCACACAGGCAAAGTGTTCGGAAAAAAGCAGTTCGTCCCCGTTAGCTATCGAGATAAGCACTATTCCGCCACCTAGCTTTAACGCCGTCTCTACCGAATCGGCAATACGGCTATTTTCAGCTTCACCAACCAGGAGCCTGTCGACCACCGCCTCTATGCTATGCTTTTTGTTCCTGTCCAGTTGGAACTCTTCAGCAAGATCGTAAATACGACCGTCCACTCTAACGCGAACAAAACCTGCCTTACGGAGGTCGTCAAATACAGTTTGGTGTTCGCCTTTTCTATCTCTGATCAAAGGTGCCAAAACCATAATCCTGCTACCAGCAGGTATTTCTTGAACAGCGTCCACTATCTGTTGAACCGTCTGCTTCGAAATCTCTCTGCCACACTTTGGACAATGCGGGTGCCCTATCCTGGCAAAAAGAAGACGCAGATAGTCATAGATTTCGGTCATTGTCCCGACGGTAGAGCGAGGATTATGGGACGGTCCCTTTTGGTCAATTGAAATGGCCGGGCTTAGTCCATCGATGTAGTCAACATCAGGCTTCTCCAGCCGCCCCAAGAACTGGCGCGCATAGGCGGAGAGCGATTCCACATAGCGCCGTTGTCCCTCAGCGTATATTGTGTCAAAAGCTAGAGAGCTTTTACCAGAGCCTGAGACACCAGTGATGACCACTAGCTTATCGCGCGGTATCGACACGTCTATATTTTTCAGATTGTGCTCACGTGCCCCTTTTACAATTATGTTCTCTAAAGGCATGTTACAGTCCCGTTCTTGGATAGCACATTTAATTGTAACATGTACTTTATTGTGTTTTCATTTTCATATTATTACGCTACAAGGTAAAATCTGGAGTACCGCTAGGCTATGCTAAGTAGCGGGTGAGAAGCCATTCCCCCTGCTTGGGAAACACGGACAAGGTTCTTAATTACTTTTGCTTTTCCCCAGGGTTGCAAGTTTGATAGCAACCATAATAAAAGCAAGCAAAAAGCAGGCCAGGACCGCCCATGTCCACCGAGGTAGGCTAGCAATGAATGAAAACGCACCGTGCTCCGTAGTCTCTTGGTGCAAGCTCGGTTGCTCTGGCTCGGGTTCCTGGATTTTGGACGGAGGCGATGCTATACTAAAAGACATCGTATCTGACCAATCACCTTCGCCTCTTTCACCAGTTGCTGCCTGGATCACTCTCAATTTCCAGTAGTAGGTGGTACCCATTCTGAGATTAACAGATTCAGAGAGCAACCATTCTGGCATCTCACGGTTGCGGGGTCTAACAGCCTGCCGCGCAACAGGCTTGGTAAAACTTTCATCTTCTGCTATCCATACCTCGTACTCCATTGCCGGCAGAGGGTGCTTCCATTTCAAGATTATGTCACCGATAGTGCCGGTTTCTAGGTAGATAGGTATTACCTCGTCATTAGCGGGTGCTATAGGTTTCGGCGCATGAAACAAGGTTTCCCGACTTGGCGGCTGCGCAGGTATATACTGGGGGCTATTAGAGAGGCAGTCGTAGAAAGTCCATAGTTTGCCCGTGGTGCTGGTATATGGTCTATTATCAATAGCCCATAAATTATTGCCCGCCGAAATCTTTAACGAGGTTGGCTCCCGGGTAAATACGACACCATCGGAAAGCCCTGCGGTTAAGTTGTCCCACTCGACATATGCGGCAACAAGCTTCTCAGGTTCCAGTGTTCGGGCAACACCTGTTGCACTGCCGCTAGACCAAGTACCATACAGTGTGCTCATCTGGGCTAGTCCGTAAAATCTTTGTCCCGGCGCTCCCATCTCAGCCCACTGCGCGCTATAGCCTATTGCCCAGCTGTAAATATTGCCTGCAGGACTATCAGTAGCGGCATATACAATCACAGCATTACGGAATCTGCAATCTGCGGCTATATGCATCTTCCCATATTCAGGAACAGGTACAGTTCGCATGAAACTGTTGCCCCCATCGAGTGAATATGCTGCTATACCTTCACTTTCGTCTCCAACCACAATCACACCACCAGGCATTGCGGCGATGCTATGCCCGCTGTTCAGAGTAGTGTTGACCGGTGATGACCATTGCCATGCTTGGGCAGCAGTCATTGTTCCATAGCGAACATGGCTTCCACTGAGGACATACATATGGATCGTATTACCAGACCCTACTATAGCAAGATCGCTGATACTCACACCAGGCGAAACACTTGTCCATGTCTCTCCTCCATCGAGGGATTGCCACAAACCACCGGCAGCGCGAGATGCCAGGTAAACAGCTCTATTATTGCCGCTTTGATCCAGACGCAATATCATGTCATCGGTTGGTGAAAGGACACAAAACACACGCTCCCAGGCCCAGGTAGAGGTAGTAGTCCTCCAAACACTATCGAAGCTGTTCATCCCAGTCCGATTGTTCACAGAAGCAAGGAAAATAGTGTCCGATGCAAGCGTCACTGCTACATCGGAAAGAAAACTCACCTCGGTATCTATCAGGCTAATCTGATTCCAAACTTGACCATCGCTGTCACTTACAGAGAGAGCAGACTCGTCACATGCGGTACCGCTCAAATAGCCCACTGGCCAGTTTGCAGGACTGCTGAGTTGCGCAGAGCTGGTAGCGCAGTAGGCGTATTTACCATCAATACTCCATATTATCTGGGTATTTGCATAGCCTGAATTACCACTACCAGTGGGTGCCTTTTCACTTTTATGCCAGCAGTAGCCAGAGCAAGTAACCGGGTTATTAGTAAACCATGTAGTTACTGTGGCAAAACCGGCATTACCCAATACCTCTCCAGCAAGCAGTTTTCCTGACGCACAAGTCCCAAAATATGCAATGCTTGAAATTCTAAGAGTTTGGCTTGCTGGCATTAATAAGTACCCAACAGAGTCATCAAACCGGTAAATTCCGGCATTGACCCCAGGGGCATCAATGCTAACATATAACCGACGCAGACCGGCAACCTGTCCGGAGAAATCGGCAGGTAATTCCAAATCTCCAGTTATGACCTGGCTTACCTTCGGTGAGGTGCCAGCACCGGCTATGGTTATCTCAGCAGGACCCCACAGATTCCAATTAGTGCTGTTTGCTACCGTATCGCGGATACCAAGGTCAATATAGGTGCCATTGTCCCCAGTAGACAGGGTGACCAATGTGAAATCAGAACGATAGTTTGGTGAAAATCTGATAGCTAGAATATCCTTACCCAGTCCTTGATCTTTCCATATGCCCATGGCACTTGTATTAAGGACGTGGATGGCTCCTGTGCCATGACCAGTGCGGGTACCGATAGCTATGTCGTAGCCACCATAGTATGGTGATATGCTAATAGCTCCAATATTGGTACTAGCTGAAAGGTGTGTATTCCACCAAGTTAGGCCGCCGTCAGCGGAAATGAATACTTCTCTAGGCAACCCACCTATGCTAGTGACTATAGCGACCATATTGGGATTATCCGGTGCTAGAGCTACATTCCAAGCAGGGAGCGTGGCACCCGCACTCACTAACTGGTTAGTTAGCTCATTCCAACTAAAGCCACCGCTTATGGACTTATAGATTTTGCTGTTTGGTATATCGATAGCATAAAGCGTTTGTCCATCGGCGCCTATAGCTATAGCATTTACTTCTGAAGGGCTGACTATGACGTTGCCACGCTCGTCAGGAGTGCTTACGGGGCTCCACCTTATCGTATCTGCATTCGCTATTGCTGGTTGTGACAAAATCGATATAATGGCAAGTTGCGCTAGGATGACCGGGGAAAACACTGATATAATGAACTTTAGAGTGGCTCGCCGGGTTTCCATCAAACCGTGGTCGGAGGCAACTTCTCTGGCAGCACGACCTCGCTTGCGGTGACCTTCACTACTGGCATACCATCGGTGTAATGCGGCTTGGGTGGTAATATTTCCTCTCCTGCTGAATATGTCTTCTCTTCCCTTATAGTGTTGAGCAGGCTATATACAATCTCCATCTCACCTTCATGTTGCCCCGTATGACCCCGTGGCAACAAGCAGCGCATGACTTCCCATTCTTGATAAATCTGTCGCATCCAGATTAATGTAGTAGGACTTTCATCCTTCTCCTTTTTAGCCTTCGACGGTACCATCTGTTCCCATTCTGTTACCACTACCCGAAGTGCTCGCTTCGAAGCAAAATCACAAGAGGCTAATTCTTGAGCCGGGACAACTTCTGCTTCAACAGCAGCAGGAGGCACACTTGGGCTCGGTAATCCCCGCTCTATTGTTTTTGTCTCAGGTAATTCTTTCCCAAGTATCGTAGCTCTTATTTCCTCTTCATACCTCTGGAGCAATTCTCCGAACTTTTCCATCAACTGCTCACGGGTAGCTGCTGGACCGAGTTTTGGTTTTTCACCGCCTATCATGACCACAGTAGTCTGTGGTGGTGGCGGCTGTGGTGGCATAGCTTGGTATGGCGGGGGATAAAAAACTGGCTTTGGCTGCGCACTCCGCAGCAAAACATACAAACCATACCCGAGTCCTATAAGCAAAATTACAGCCAATGGTATCAGGATTATGGGCATAGTGTAATCGGGTTCCCATTGTACTTCGATAGTCTTGGGCTCATCCATATTTACCGTGCCTTGCGATGTAATTGCATTCAGTTTACCACCAAAGACGCCCAGGACCCCTGGCATGCGCACTTGTGGAGTGTCTATTTTCCATTCAGCCAGCGTGCCTGCTTTATACCAGTTACTGTCTTCTGTAGCCCCATATTTAGAAGTCAGCGTCAACTTATAATAAGTATCGTATTTAGCGGTGCACGTTCCAGGCATGCTCGCCTTCAGGCTCAATTGTCTGCTGGACGCAGTCTCGCCATTGGGAAGGATCCAGTAAACAAACTTATATTTGGTATCTGGTCGGTCGCTATCGGTCACCTCATCCAGAGCCACATTGCCCAGTATGTAACCTTCCTTGAACCATCCTGATCCTGATAATTGTCCAACTTTGGATGGCTCTGTTTTGAACTCAATATAATACTCGGTATAGTATGGGAATATAGCTTCGGGCGAAGATTCGCTTATCGTTTTTCTGTCCATTTCAGCCTTGAATCTGATACCAGGCTCAGCAGGATGTTCGACGATCTGGTCAACACTTATAGTACGGATAGCACCCAATTCAAGACTAACTTTGATAGATTCACCTCCACGCAACGTTGCCAACGGGGTTGCTCCCATAAGTACCCTGGTCTCCCCAGCTTTTAGCCCTGATCCAATAGCAATAGTGGCCTCGTAGCTGCCTTTCTCAATAGTAATAACAAAGTTTTGCTGTGTAGAATTAGGTGATGTTGAGTTGTCGCTAACTGTAACGACTATGGAGAAAATTCCGCTCTGGGTTGGAATGCCTGAAATATATAAGGTATTTGTTACCGGAGTGCTAGCTAGCCCTGAAGGCAGACCAGTAACAGCCCAGGTAAATGGCGGGGTGCCGCTTACAGTTATTCGTCCAGAATAAGAGCTACCTACTTGCCCTTTCGGTAAATCGACGTCTGTGAACAGCGGTGGAGCCGCGTGAACATTAGTAGTGAAAGCAAAAGTGGCAATCAGGGAGAATATGCATACAAGAAGGCAAGATAACCACCGTATACTTACATATCCGGCAAGCACCCCTTCCCTACCCGTTCTTAATTCCAACGTTTACCTCGCTAAATCTATTATAGTAGCTGCAGCGAACTTTGTCGATAATTAACATTTTTCAGCCTTTTATCTTGACTGGTATACCTGATATCATGAAGTATACCTCGGTAGCTTGTATAGCAACCAGTTGGTTAACCTTGCCTAATATATCCCGATAGATGCGCCCTAATCTGGTTTCCGGGACTATTCCCATGCCCACTTCATTTGATACGATGATCCAGCTCAAATTGAGTTGCTTGAGCAAAGTAACGAGATTTTCAATTTGAATTAATACCTCGCCTTCCGTTTTCACATGATCACTATCAGTAGATAGCAGATTTGATACGAGCAATGTTAGGCAATCGATAAGCACAACATCGGCATCAAACACATGTTTCTTTATTTGTTCGGTCACATTACGGGGAGTCTCTATCGTCCGCCATTCCCCAGGACGGCTCCTTTTATGTTCAGATATTCGCGCTTTCATTTCATCATCCAGCGGTTCGCCAGTAGCAACAAAAAGCACCCTCCGCCCTAGTTTTCCAGCCATCTGCTGTGCAAAACTACTCTTGCCACTGCGAGCGCCACCGAGTATCAAGATACCCTTTTTCGGCATTACTCGATAACCTCACCTGTTCGTTAGAATCTGCTTAGTAGGACTATCAGAATAAGTGTTACCACTTCTGCTATTTCATTGATAGCACCATAATTATCGCCCGTAAGACCACCGAGACGATGTTGAACAAAACGGGCAATGCCAAAAATAATTAGCCATAGGACTACCAGCAATACCAGCCCTTTCCATCTCAAAATCGCCAGTGCTGCGATCACAGGCAGTATTGTAGCTATAGTTAATCTTTGCCAATTTGCTCCTCGCTTGAACGGTAGCCCCATGCCATTAGGACGCGCATACGGGAAAAAGAAAATAGCATTTAGCATTGCCCAGCGTCCTAAAGTAGGCATAAGTAATAAGGCTGGTAATAACGGCGCTGAAGTAAGAGAAACATATTTAAGAAGCAGCAAAAGGATGGTTCCAGCAACACCAAAAGCACCAACTTTACTATCTCTCATTATAGCCAGCTTTTCTTCTTTGCTTTGACCCCCAAACACCCCATCCAGACTATCCATCAGACCATCGAGATGATGCCCACCGGTGGTAACAGCTAAAGCTATAACAATTAGTACAAAGACAACAGGGCTGGGTAGCACTAGCGTCAATGCATAATATATGCCAAGTAACATTGCTCCCAAAAGCAGACCGACAAGAGGAAAGTAAACTAAAGATAGGCATGCTACCTCATCGTCGTCTCTTTCTTTTCGAGGCGTTGGGAATATGGTCAAAAACCGCAGAGCTACCCAGAAACCGGTCATATCACTAGTTTTCCAGAAACAGATGCTTGGCTTCCGAAACCCCGGCTTCAGCAAATGTCGCCATCTGTGCAAGCAATTTTGTAGCTGCTTCCACTAAAAAGATACCTAACACAGCACCTGTACCTTCTCCAAGTCGCATATTTAGATCAAGAAGTGGTTTTAACCCCAAGAACTCAAGAACGGACACGTGCCCTGCCTCAGCAGATAAATGTGAAGCTATAAGATAATCCTTCACCATGGGTGAAAACCCTGTAGCCACCACTGCTGCTACGCTAGAAATGAACCCATCGATGACTACAGGAGTTCTGTAGGCAGCACTGGCTAATATAACCCCGACCAGCCCTCCGATCTCAAAGCCACCTACCTTTGCCAGCACGTCTAGCGGGTCTTTTGGGTTCGGTTTGTTCACCTTTAGTGCCGCTTCTATAACCTTTATCTTATGAGCCAGTTGCCGGTCACCAATGCCCGTTCCCCTACCAGTTACCTTTTTCACTGGCTTGCCGCTAATAGCCGCGAAAACAGCGCTGCTAGCAGTTGTATTGCCAATACCCATGTCTCCTGTTGCGATTATGTCAAGTCTTTTTCCTATCTCCATTTCCACAATCTGAATACCGGCTTCAATGCAGTCGTTAGCTTGGTCGTAGCTCATAGCCGGTCCTTTTGTCATATTTTTAGTACCGAAATCTATCATTTTGCACACCAATCCAGGCAACGGAGGAAATCCGCCTTTGACGCCCATGTCTACTACAATAACACGAGCACCTGTATGTTCTGCCAGCACATTGATAGCAGCGCCACCTTTAAGAAAATTAATCACCATTTGCCTGGTTACTTCTTGTGGGTACAGGCTGATACCTTCTTCAACAACACCGTGGTCAGCTGTCATGACAATAACCGACTTGTGTTCAATTCTAGGTAGTGGTGTAGCCTTTATTCCTGCGACATGTATAGCTAACTCTTCCAACCTACCCAAGCTCCCAGAAGGTTTGGTTAGCATGTTCTGGCGTTGCCGTGCCGCTGCCATAGCTGAACTATCTAAAGGCTTTATTTCCTTCAGTATTCTCTCCAGGGAACTCATCGTTCGTCCTCCATATTTCTCAATATTCGATACCACGTCTAGCGCTAAACCCTTCATTAAAAGGATGTTTAATCATGAGCATTTCGGTAACGAAATCAGCTCGTTGTACAATCTCCGGTGGTGCTTTGCGCCCGGTCATGACTAGCTCGACCGAAACCGGTTTCTCTTCTAGCAACTCCATGACCTCCTTAACAGTTATAAGTCCTTGATTTACTGCTACAAAAATCTCATCCAGCACTACAAGGTCGTATTTGCCGCTTAAAAGCTCTTGCTTCGCCAAAGCAAAAGCCAGCTGAACATCCCTTTCCAGCTCTTCTCTTGGCTTAGCAAAAGTATCACCGGAACTTGTTTGGATTATGTCGAATGGGTGATACTTAGAGACGAAAAGGTGCTCGCCGGAGGGCTGCCCTTTGAGGAACTGTATAAAAATTACTCTCATATCATGACCTGCAGCTCTCATTGCTAACCCGAGGGCTGCTGTAGTTTTTCCTTTTCCATCACCTGTGTAAACATGGACAAGTCCTTTAGAATCTTTCTCTACCATTTGTATTACCTCCAAAACTATTTACTAGTAAGACTTCCAGCTCGCCGTTGCACTTTCATCGAGCACTTCTTTCATTGCCGCAACTAGCCTTTTACATTCATGCAAAGCGCGCGGGGCTATGCGGATATATTCTGATAAACCGAAAGAGGTGCAGTCACGGACTAAAAAACCTTTCCCCAGCAGACTCCAATAAAAACACTCGGCATCACCTACTTTGACGAGAAAGAAATTCGCCTGTGAGGGGATTACAGCCAACCCGATATGATTTAGCTGCGTCATAAGAAACCCTTTTGCCATCCTAATTCTAGACTTGCATTCTTCAATATAATTTTGAGACCGCAAAGCAATCATACCGGCCAATTGTGCCATTGTGTTTACATTCCATGGGGGACAAATTTTCTTCAAGATACCAATAATCGGCAATGCAGCCACAGCATAACCCAATCGTAAACCAGCCAAGGCATAGTCTTTGGTCATCGACCTTAGGATAACGAGATTATTATGGTGTATTAAACTCAGCGACGAGAAATCATCTTCAGACTCGGCAAAAGTAATATAAGCCTCATCAATAATGAAAAGACAGTCCGGGAAAGCTGGCAAAAGCTTCGCAATATCGTTGCATGTTACGCATTGCCCTGTAGGATTATTTGGATTACACAAGAAAACTCCTTTTGGTTTGAATTTGCGGATTAAGAATATCAATCTCTCAATGTCTAATCTGAAACATTCGTCCTCTTTTAAGACCGGCTGTCTGATTACCTTCGCGCCCATCATTTGACAAGCAGCTTCATACTCGCCATAAGTAGGCTGGGGGATAAGGACACGGTCATTCTGCTCAAAGTATGCTATTGCGATTAGTCTGATCAACTCAGTTGAACCGTTACCTACAATTAAATTGTCTGATCTCACGCGCAACTTCTTGCTTAGGCAATTTCTCAACTCCGTAGCCTCTGGATCTGGATAACTATCAATCGATCCTGATCGGACTACCGCTAAAACTTCTGGGGCGGGACCATAAGGATTATGATTAACACTGAAGTCAATGATGCCCTTCGGTGGAATTCTCAAATCATCCGATCTGATGTAATACGTACCACCATGAACGACTGGTTTAAGCTTGCTAATACTTCTTCTAGGTCGCAGCAAAGTACACTCCTTTCAATGCCATACCTATTAAGACCCAAACAACTGCTGTTGTTATGACCATCGACTGAGTGGAGCTTATTGTATCCCGTGTTAATGGATAGCAATCATCACCAAGTTTGTAAGCCCCGGGTTTCTCCAGTTGAACTTGAAGGGAGCCAGCAAAGGCACTCATCACCCAGCCTGAGTTAGGGCTAGCTGTTTTAGAGTGATCACGCAGCATGACATGCCAAGCTTGTAAAGGGTTCTTTCGGCATAGATATGAACACAGCACCACTGTTAATCCACTCAAACGTGCTGGGATGTAAGCAGCCACATCATCTAGCCTAGCTGCTACCTTGCCTAAATATTCCCATTTGCCATGGTATCCGATCATAGCATCGAACGTGTTTATCACCCGATAAGCCACAGCACCTGGAATCCCAAAAAGGAAAAAATAGAGAAGTGGTGCAGTAAAACTATCACATAAATTTTCCGCCGCCGATTCCACAGTAGCCGAGATTATTAATCTTTCGTCTAGCCCTATAGTGTCACGGCTGACCAAGCTTTTCAAGCTATTCCGTGCCCCCTCAATATCTTCTTTAGCAAGCAGCGTTTTTACTTGCCCTGTAGCGCATATAAGCCCACGCAAAGAAAAGCTAAATTTGAGTATGAGACAGCCTACGAGGATATAAACTATTCTAAAAGAGCCTTTGAGTTGAATAAGCACCAAGTAGCAGACAGCTACCGCAAGTGCCAGAACTGAAAAGACAATCGCCCCGCCGAAAAAAAGCTGCCGCCATTTACCTTGTTGTGGAGCCATCCTTGTTCCCAAAGCAATGACCTTCCCCAACCAAGCAACTGGATGGTATCTATCGGGTGGTTCTCCGAAAACCATATCCGCTAGCAGAGCAAGCACTAATACGAGTAAAAAATCGATCGTTTTTAAAATTCACCCCAGTGAGATTTTATTCTTGGTAGAAGCTATTAAGGTCACAGGCAAGGCATTAACAGGATGAGGATATACACACACCTGTGCACCATAAACTTTCCTGATGTTTTCAGATTCAATGACCTCCTCAGGTGTACCCTCGCAGAATATTCTGCCGTTGCTTAGCATGATAAGACGGTTACAATACTGTGCCGCAAGGTTCAAGTCATGAAGAGCTATAATGATTATCAGCTTTTCCTCATAGCACAGCCTGTAAATCAAATTTAATATTTCTATTTGGTGATTGATATCTAGATGTGCCGTAGGCTCATCTAAAAGTATCACCTTCGGCTCTTGAGCTAGGGCTCTGGCAATAACCAAGCGCTGTCGTTCTCCGCCAGACAAATCACTTATCCGTCGTTCAGCAAAGCCGACGGTACAAGTTAGTTCCATGGCTCTTCTAACTATATTCAAATCTTTCTCCCCCTCAAAACGAAAAAGCCCTAAGTGCGGCGTTCTTCCCATTGTCACTAATTCGAAAGCAGTAAATGCCTCCGGTAACAATGGGTTCTGAGGAACTACCGCTACTATTCGAGCCAGTTCCTGCCGGTTGAAGCTTAAAATATTTTCGCCGTTAAGGAGAATTTTCCCTGAGATGGGCTGGAGTATTCGGCTGATCCCTTTAATAAGGGTCGACTTCCCAGAGCCATTTGGACCTATTATGCCCAGCACCTCACCTTGCTTTACTTCGAAATTGATATCCCGCACCACGGCTTGGTGGTTATAGCCAAGGGTTACCTTTTGTAAACTCAAACTTAGCATCTTTAAAATATCATCCGTTTTTTCTGTCGCAACAAGTAGAGAAAGAATGGCGCACCTAAAAAGGCAGTAATCACACCTATCGGTATCTCGGTAGGTGATAATAAACTACGAGCAGCGGTATCAGCCAAGATCAAAAAAATTGCACCAGCAAAAGTGGTAAAGGGCAACAGAAGGCGATGATCAGGTCCACAAATGATACGAACAGCATGCGGGACTACTATGCCCACAAAACCGATGATCCCACAAAAACATACAGCAACTGCTGTTATAAGTGTAGCTATCGCAAGAAGACACAATTTGACTCTCTCCACATCAATTCCAAGCTGCTGAGCCTGTTCCTCATCAAGCTGCATTACATTTAAAGGGCGAGCAAAAAACCATACACTCATTGTGCCAGCAAGTATGCAGGGAGCGACTATCTTTACTTGCCACCAGGCAGCCAAACTAAACGTGCCCAGAAGCCAGGAAACTATCCCATGCAACCTTTCCCCCGAGGCAAACATCAGGTAAGAAGTTATTGCAGCAAAGAAAGCACCTAATGCTACGCCAGCCAGAATAAGAGTTGTTAACGGGAGGACTCGCCCTACTCTGGCTATTAGATAAACGATTGCAACTGCAATAAGTGCTCCCATAAATGCAAATATTGGGGCACTAATGTTTTGCAATGGACCTGGTAGCAAAAACCCGATGACTGCACCCAATGCAGCCCCTTGAGCCACGCCAATAAGATAAGGGTCAGCCAAAGGATTACGGAAAAGTCCTTGGTAGGTAGCACCAGCTATCGAAAGCGCGGCACCTACAAGACCAGCTAATAGTATTCTAGGCAAACGAATATCTAACACAATGGTTTCAAAACTCTTTACCCACGCCGGATAGATGCTGATGAAAGGCAATTTGTCCAATACTATGTAACAAGCTGTATAGAGCGGAATCCGAACACTACCTATAGCCAATGTTACCAAGATTACCACTGCTAGCAGTGCTGCGACCACTAACAGGATCGCAAGTCGACTATACCACCATCGCCCGGTATAAAGAGAATATGGCGAGGTAGATTCCCTTTTTAACACTTCTATCTTCATTTCTTCGGTTACTAGCCCTTCTTTTGCCGTGTCAAAAAATTCCCCCTGCTCCAACAGCAGGGGGAATTTTACTTTGGTCTAAAATTATAAAATTCCACCCCCTTACTCCGCGGAGGCAGCTGTTTTCGGGGCAGGCGTTCTGGCTGTTACAGCAGGCGGGACTGCACCGGAATTCCACCGGTTTGCTATCCAATTAAGTCCTCAGTTACCCTCAGACACCCCTTATCTAGTATTCAACTGGTGTATAGCATAATCCAAGAACAGTGAAAAATCAATATTAGAGGATCAGCATAGCATCACCAAAGCTATAAAAGCGATAACATTGTGCCACTGCTTCTTTATAAGCAGCAAGGAGAAACTCTCTACCAGCAAAAGCTGAAACGAGCATCAACGGTGTCGACTTGGGTAGATGAAAATTGGTCACCATGGCATTTATAACTTTAAACTCGTAACCCGGTAAAATAAACAGTTTTACCATCCCAGCATAGGGATAAATGCTACCACCACGTCTGGACGACTCGAGTAATCTTACCGTGCTCGTCCCCACTGCTATAATTCGTTTACCCATATTTATGGCATGATTAATCAGGGCTGCGGCTTCACTACTTACCTCTCCATATTCTGTATGGATAGGATGCGCACCAGGGTCAGTAGCACGCACTGGGCGAAAAGTATCGAGCCCGATATGAAGCGTGACAAATGTAGTTTTTACCCCTTTGTTTTCAAGCCTCTCAAGCAACCTTGATGTAAAATGCAGTCCTGCTGTTGGTGCAGCAACGCTTCCATTCACCCGGGCGTACACGGTTTGATATCGGTCAGGATCGGCCAATGAAGCATGAATATATGGTGGCAAGGGAACTTGCCCTATCTGACGCAGGTCTACACCGTCAGAGAGACAAACTACTTTGATGCCGTTTTCACCACATCTGACCACCTCTGCTGTGAGCGTTTCACTTACCCTACCGGAAGAGTCAGCCAGTTGGACTACTGTACCTACAGGCAGTTTCTTCCCGGGGCGAGCAAGGGCTTCCCACAGTTTTTCACCCAAGCGCTTCAGAAGGAGAAGTTCTACCCTTGTAGATGTTCCACTTTTTTGCCCTTGCAGCCGAGCTGGGATAACACGGCTATCGTTGAAAACAATGACATCACCCTTTTCAAGGTAATCTACTATATGATAAAAGTGCCGGTGCTCGATTAGACGGTCTACTCTGTGAAGTACCATCAACCGGGAATGATCCCTTGGCTCTATGGGAGTTTGGGCAATGAGTGCATCAGGTAAACTATAATCAAAATCGCTCGTTCGCATCTGACAGGTAAATGTCTATCGATTTAGAAGATAGAGTATCAAATTGACTATAATGGTCAGCACTGTGCTCAACAGCAGAAAAGTCACCACAGGGAAATACAGAGAGAAACCGTCCTTTTTAAGTACAATGTCCCTGGGAAGTTTGCCGATGAACGGAATATGCTGGGCTAGGACTGTCAGCAGCCCTAAAAGAACTATGAAACCACCGATGATAAAAAGAAGTTTCCCTATCTCAGTCATTGTAATTTCTCAGCCCCTGCTTGAAACTTGAATAGTATTTAAGATTGGCAATTGCCTTTGCTGCGCGTTCCATAGAAGGAAATACCGGGATTGAGGCCTTATTGAACTCTTGCTCGATTTGCCCTCTCTCCGCCTCTGCTAAACCGGGTGGTAGAACCATGACCATTGGTTTGTGATATTTGGCCTTCAGATCAATAAACATGGCATTTATCTCGCTCACTATTACTTCAGGAAGATACTTATGTAATATACCGATATCTTCTTGAATAATTGTCAAGTCTATATTGGGGTCGTTTATCACAAGCTCCAATGCTTTCTTTATAATGGCTGGATTACCGTTGGCTTGGCTTACATCTACGGGGTTGTGCAAGATGCTGCCGACGCGACCTAAAAGCTGAGAAAGCTCTTGCTGTGTTTCTAAGGTGAGAGGCATCACATCAAGCCCGTGCTCGGCGCAGACGTCACCGGCTGTCACTGAAATACCACCACCACCGTCAATCAGCCCCCCAATAATCGCAATGCCTCTCCCATCCCATTCTCGAAGGAATTGAAAAATTAACAGCGAATCAGCCATCTCATCAATATTATGAACCTCGATAACACCACACTGTCTGAACATTGCTGACCATATAGCAGCTGCGCTGGTCAAAGAGCCGGTATGTGATCTAGCTGCAACGGCGCCTGTTTCAGTTCTTCCGGCCTTCAAAGCGACTATCGGTTTGACAGGTGCTACTGTCGTCATGGCTTTCAGCAGGCGGCGTCCATCTCGTGTGCCTTCAATATACATACCAATTACTGATACCGCAGGATCGACACCCATGTATTGCAGGAAGTCAGCACTATCCAGATCGATACCGTTACCAAAGCTGATTCCTTTGTTATAATGTATGCCTCGAGCAAATCCAAGTTCCACCAATTTCTCGCCTATACCCCCACTCTGGGAAATAAAACCTACGGAGCCGGATTTCCCGATTTTCCCTGCCGGACCATATGGAACTCTAGCTTCAGGACAGTATACTCCGATACAGTTAGGGCCTATAATGCGAAAACCCCCATGGCGTGCTTTCTCCAAAAGTATACTCTCCAGCCTATACCCGGCAACATCGTTAAGCTCGCCAAATCCAGCGGTAAAAAAGTGAACAGCTTTAACGTTTTTAGCAGCGCAATCATCCAGCAAGCCCGAAACATTTTCTCTAGGAATCGTGACAATGACATAGTCTACAATCTCAGGGATGTCCCTTAAACTGGGGAGGATTTTCAAGCCAAATATCTCACCCCCGCGCGGATTCACCGGGAATATCCTGCCGGGGAATCCAGCATCGATAATTCCCTTAAGCCAGAGCGTGCCGATTTTCAGAGGGTTGTGTGATACGCCAACGATTGCGATAGATTTCGGATAAAAAAGTGGGAGAAACTGTTGCCAAAGTTGCTCTCTGGTATATTCCAGCATGTACTTGATTTTATCCCAAAAAAGGAGGTGGTGCAAAAGCACCACCTCCTTATCATGGCTCTAATAGCAGGAGGTTAGAACAGCCCCATCACCTTTCCCGTCTTCACATCTATATCCACCTTCCTGAAGGCGGGGTCGGAGCTGGTACCAGGCATCAGAGTTATAGTTCCGGCAACAGGGCAGAGGAATTTGGCGCCTGAATAGATAAGCACATCGCGGACAGGTAATACCCAGCCCTTTGGAACTCCCTTCAGATCTGGATTGTGACTCAAGCTCAGGTGGGTCTTCACCATCATGGTGGCAAAATCGGCGTACTTGGGGTCACTTTCCAGCATCTTTGCCTTTGCTTCTGCATCGGGTGTCCAAGATACTCCATCAGCACCGTATACGACTTTGGCTATCTTTTCCACCCTTTCGCGCAGTTTCATTTCCAGAGGATAGAGGAACTTAAATTCATTCTTCTCGTTGCAGGCATCTACCACTGCATCAGCAAGTTCCAATGCTCCGTCACCACCTTTGAGCCAATGTTCCGATAATGCACACCTGGCGCCAGCTTGCTCCGCAGCCTTCCGAACCAAAGCGATCTCGTCCTTTGTGTCAGTGTGGAATGCGTTGATACACACCACCGGGTTCATGCCAGCGGTCTTTATGATATTAATATGGTGCAGCATATTGGGTAGGCCCTTTTCCAATAACTTCAGGTTCTCTTTGTTATACTCATCGGGCAAAGGTAGACCCGGCCTCACCGCGGGGCCACCGCCGTGCATCTTGAGTGCCCTGATAGTGGTTACCAGTACAGCTACATGCGGAGTTAACCCGCTTAATCGGCACTTGACATTCCAGAATTTCTCAAAACCAATGTCAGCGGCGAAGCCGCTCTCGGTGACATGGTAATCGAACATCTTGAGTCCAATTCTGTCGCCGATGATGGATGACTGCCCGACAGCGATGTTAGCGAACGGACCGGCATGCACTAGAACAGGTTGGTACTCTATCGTGCAGCACAGCGTGGGATTGATGGCGTTCCGCATCCATGCTGTCATAGCGCCATCTACCTCGAGGTCTTTTGTTGTGACCGGATTACCCTTCATATCAAAAGCTACTGTTATCTCTCCCAACCTCTTACGCAAATCGGCGAGGTCAGTCACAATAGAAAGTATTGCCATGAGCTCTGAACTTACAGCGATGCCGAACTTGGACTGCATCATATACCCATCCATCCGGCCACCGATACCTATGATTATATTTCTCAACGCCTGAGCGCAGAAATCAATCACCCACCCCATTTCCACCCGCGTCGGGTCGATATTCAATCTTCGTAGACCGCGCCTAGTTAGCTCGGCATCGTCATAGTTACGCTCATGCTGCATCCTAGAAGTGAGCGCTACCATCGCCAGGTTGTGGGCGTTCATTAGGTCATTAATGTCACCGGTTAGACCCATAGAGAATTCTGTCATCGGGATCAGAAGCGCATTGCCACCACCGGCAGCGGTACCCTTGATGTTCATCGTTGGCCCGCCGGAAGGTTGACGAATACAACCACCCACGTTTTTTTTGCGCTTAGCAAGCCCCTCGATAAGCCCCATGGTTGTCGTTGTTTTTCCCTCGCCCAGAGGGGTGGGCGTGATTGCGGTTACATCAATATATTTGCCATCAGGTCTTTTCTTAAGGCGCTCGATGATTTTGGCGAAATCGAGTTTACACAATCTGCTGCCGTATGGGATAACTTCGTCTTTCTGTAGACCTAACCTATCTCGCCACTCTTCCGGGCTTGGCATTTTTTCTTCAGCTAAATCGGCGATCTGCCAGTCTTTTAATTTTGTGGCATCATAAGGCATATAACTTAACCTCCTTTTTTATTTATATTCCAGGCGGGATGAGTTCACTCTGTTAGCCCCGCCTTTCTTTCCGCTGCTTCCACTGTGTTCATCAAGAGCATGGTCACAGTCATAGGACCAACACCGCCTGGCACAGGCGTTATGGCTGCAGCCTTTTCCTTTATCGCATCAAAGTCGACATCCCCAACAAGCCGAAACCCCCGCTCTCTTGTCTTATCTTCAACACGGTTAACGCCGACATCTATAACCACGGTCCCTTCCCTGACCATATCAGCGGTTATCGCTTTGGGACTGCCCATTGCTGCAACCAGAATGTCAGCTTGTTTCGTGAATTTAGCCATATCTTTGGTGCCAGTGTGGCAGACAGTGACTGTAGCGTTAGCCCCCTTTTTCTTCTGCATCAAAATAGCTGCCAACGGCTTACCGACAATGTTACTCCTACCACAGATGACAACATGTTTACCATCAGGGTCATACCCACTCCTGACAAGTAATTGCTGTACTCCATGTGGTGTACAAGGTAGAGGACAAGGTTCTCCGCGAAGAAGTTTACCTACATTCACAGGATGAAAACCATCTACATCTTTCTCCGGAGAAATATAGTTGATAACCTTTTCAGTATCAATATGTTTGGGTAACGGTAGCTGTACCAGTACTCCATGAAACTTAGGGTCTCTGTTAAGCTTGTCAACAGTTCTAAGAACCTCTTCTTCAGGAGTATCCGCAGGTAAGCGCACTGTCTCCTCATACATTCCTATTTCTTCGGCACCTTTTGCTTTACTTGTCACATACGACACCGAAGCCGGATCTTCGCCCACCAGCACAACAGCTAGCGCTGGAGTCACTCCCTTTGCTTTCAATCTTTTCACCCTTTCCTTTAACTCCTCCCTGATCTGAGCTGCTACCTCGTTGCCACTAATAATTTTAGCTGCCATGCTCGTTTTTTACCTCCTTCCTGGTTTATTTGCCAACGACTATAATATCAAAGGTGCATGCTGCATATTACTAACTATTTCTACTACCGCTTTGCCTCCTAGACCTGATACCGAGCTATATTGATATTGCCTGCTGGTAAATATTTACTTATGTTTTGCTTCTATGTCGTTTGGGCTCAATACAGGGAAAATGCCACAGCTTTCCCTTTCATCACAATAACCAAGCCGGTAACATTTGGGCTTGAGTTCTGCTCCTATCCGCGGAGCAACTTTTTCCACTTCAGCCTTTATTTTCTCAAATAGCTCCAAAATCTCCCACTGCGCACGCAGGCATAACCTCAAGGAGCAAGCATGAATCAATTCCCTGGCGTTCATAGTCATGACAAGCTGAGTCTCCACAGCTTGGGGCAAGATATAGCGAGCATCCTCGGCTGGTATGCCTGCCTCTAGCATTTGGAAATAAAGTTCGTAAGCAGCATTGACAGCCTGATGATACTTATTAGCAAGTGCAGCATTCCGGGAGATCGTCAGCGGTGTAATATATTGCCTCTCGGTCAGTTTTACATATCTCTGGCTTTGTTGAGTATAGCTGGCTATACGATGACGAACCAGCTGATGGCTTGTCACCCTCGAGATCCCTTGAATATTGAAAGTGAAGCTCGCATGCTCGAATGGTGAAAGATGACCAGAATCGACAAGCTGTTTCAGTAAGCTATCTATCTGTTGTGATTCCAGTTTATTCCATAGTTCTTCTATAGTGGAATGGGAAGCTGAAGATCGGGCTGCAGCCACAATAGTTAGCTCTGGGTTGGGTGTATAATTAACCAGTGTTACCCGCACTTCGGCTTTTTGACCCCCATGGCACTGAGCAAACATTATATCACGCCGTACTTGTAAAGGCAATGTGCAATATCCCTAATTTATCCTGACTTGTCCTTGTGCGTCCGATATGCTAAACTCGGTGCTTTGTGAGAGGGATAGATTGACCATAATCGTTACTAATGATGATGGTGTGCAAGCCGAAGGACTCTGGGCGCTTGCCACCGAGCTGAGCGAAATAGCTGAGGTAGTAATAGTAGCTCCGGACAGAGACCAGAGTGGAACAGGAGCATCCGTGACAATGCGCCATCCCTTGAGAATGACAAGGATTCATTCATCTCCAAAAGTAATCGCAGCCTACTCTGTCGAAGGCACTCCTGCCGACAGCGTAATCTTGGCTATCAATTCTGTGCTAAAGAACAGAAAGGTCGATTTGGTGGTATCAGGGATTAATGAAGGTCCAAACTTAGGTGATGACGTGTTTATTTCGGGAACAGTAGGCGCAGCTTTGCAAGGCTATTTTTATGGCATTCCCAGCATAGCGTTATCTATTGCTGCCTTCGGGGCTCTCCGTTTTGAGGTTGCTGCCCGGCTAGCTAGAATACTGGCGAGCGCGATTATGAGGAGTAGTTTTAATTGCCGGCTGCTGCTTAATGTCAACATACCCAACCTGCCATTGTGCGCCCTCAAAGGGATAGAGATCACTAAATTAGGCGAACGTAAATATGTTGACAGAATCGAACCAGGATACGACGGCAAGCGCGAGTACCACTGGATAATGCGCGGTGAGTCAAAATGGCATATTATCCCCGGGACAGATATCTGGGCTTTAGAACAGGACAAAATTTCAATCACTCCTTTCCCTACCGATATTGACAAGGTAAACCAAGAGTTTCTTCAGAAGTTGATTTCACAGGTATTTAATGCGCTGCAGAGCGAAACTATGTAGATAGGAGGCAGCCTTGACCCGACTCATCTTGGTTAGACATGGTCGCACTGAATGGAACAGAGTAGAGCGATTCCGAGGAAGGTCAGATATCGCACTTGATGAAGTAGGCACCAGACAAGCTGAAGCAACAGCAGAGCGGCTTTCTTCTTTTGCTATCACAGCCATTTACACCAGTCCGCTCCGCCGGGCTTTGACGACAGCTAATATCCTGGCTGCAAGATTTGGTCTCGAGCCAAGGCTGCTACCCGGGGTGATTGATATAGACTATGGTAGCTGGCAAGGGCTTTCTCCCGAAGAAGCTGCCAGAAAAGACCCCCGCTTATTCTCGATGTGGCTAGAAACCCCACATCTGGTGAAGTTTCCTAATGGAGAGAGCTTAGGCGAAGTCAGAGAAAGAGCAGCATCAGCTGTGAATGGGTTGCTCACTACACACATAGACAAAACGTTTGTCATTGTGTCCCACAAAGTAGTCTGTCAGATAATCATCCTCGAACTACTAGGACTGGACAATTCCTATTTCTGGGAGATAGTCCAAGATGTGTGCGCTATGAATTTATTCGAAATAAGGGATGGGACACCGTCAGTCATATTGCTCAACGACACCTGCCATCTGAAAGGTGAGACAAAAGAAAAAGGAGACGCCTGATTTTCTATTGTAGGCACGGGCTCTAAGGAGGCTGTTTTCCAAGATTTCAGGTAAAATAAGCAGTAGCATGTATGAAATATGGAGTTAAATGGATGTGATTGCCATGTCAAAGATAAAGGTAGGTATAATAAACATAACTGGATATACAGGGGCTGAGTTAGCGAGACTACTTGCCAGACATCCTATGGTACAAATTTGCTCTGTCACCGGGCGAAGTGCCATAGGGCAAAAGGTAGCACAAGTTTTCCCGCATCTTTCCACTATTGACCTGACAATCACCTCTGATATTGAAGATGCTGAGCTCATCTTTTCTGCGATGCCTCATAAAGCAAGTGCTGAGACGGTGGTGCCACTGCTCAAACAGGGCGTAAAGGTGATTGATCTTAGTGCCGACTTTAGACTTAAAGACCCTTCTAAATATCCAGAATGGTATGACTTTGTCCATCCAGCTCCAGAACTGCTGAGAGAAGCGGTTTACGGATTACCTGAATTTTACCGCAGCAAGATTCTAACAGCTCGGTTGATAGCGAACCCTGGCTGTTATCCTACAGGAGCAATCCTAGCTTTAGCTCCTGCAATTAAGGAAAACCTGATTGCTTCTGATATAATCATTGATAGCAAATCTGGTGTATCCGGCGCAGGTCGAACACTAAGTTTAGCGACACATTATTCCGAGGCTGCTGATAATGTACGTGCTTACTCACTGCAAGGACATCGCCATCTTCCAGAGATTGTTCAGGAACTTGAGATACTGGCATCTGGGCGTTCCTTTTCTGTTACTTTTGTGCCGCATGTTGTGCCTACAACTCGTGGCATTCTGACTGTATGCTATGCCACTCTGAAAGAAGGTAGCTTAACCAAAAGCGGACAGCTTTTGAAACTCTATCGGGATTTCTATGATGGAGAGCCTTTTGTCAAAATAACCGATATACCCCCCGAGACTAAGCAAACATGGGGGAGTAACTTGTGCATCATCCATCCTACAATCGATGCTAGGACAGGGAGGCTGATCATTGTTAGTTGTTTGGACAATCTAGTTAAGGGAGCAGCTGGACAAGCTATCCAGAGCATGAATATAATGTATCAATTTCCGGAAACCACCGGACTTGAAGCTTTACCTTTATATCCCTAGCTGATATGCCCCCATCGTCTAGAGGCCTAGGACACCAGCCTTTCAAGCTGGCGACAGGGATTCGAATTCCCTTGGGGGCACTACTTTTCAACCAAGCCGTGCTACACAGACCTCTCCATCTTCGATCACGACTCTCATAGTACGGTGACAATGCGGACATTGGAGAGGACCGCTGTAATTAGCCTTTGAGGGTTCTAGTGGAATATTTTTGCCGCAACCCAAACAGGTCACACCTGGCGTTTTGCTGAGATTAGTCTGCTGATGCTGCCGTTTATGGGCAGCAAGCTGTTCGATGCTATCAAACTCAATCCCGCAGGTAACACATTTGTAACGCATTCTTTCCCTCCTCTTTGATGAAAATAAAAGTTACTCGTAACTCGGTGCTGTAAAGACCTGATTTATACTAGACCGCTTTCTCATTTGTCGAAACTTACCTTTTTAGGTAATGCAGTCATTCCATTTACGAAAATATTGCCCCACTTCAGCAAGTGGTCGCGCTTTAATTGCTGGAAACGCATCTGGAAAACTTCAGAGTTTATATAATCTGTAGTCATAAGCAAGGCATCCTCACCATTGTCACTGTAGTAAGCTCGACGCAAACCGACCCTCTGGAAACCGTACTTTTCATATAGCGCTTGCGCTGGAGCATTAGAGACCCGTACTTCGAGTGTTACTACTTTTGCATTCATCTGGGCTGCCATATCGATGACGGAAATCAAGAGTCGCTCTCCAATCCCTTGTCGACGGCAGTCTTTCCGTACTGCAATCGTAGTTATATGGGCCTCGTCTACCATGACCCAAAAACCAGCGATGCCCACAATGTAGCTCGCCGGTGTTACTTCCAGGCGAAGATGGTCAAAATAAGAAGCTTGTCCCAACCTACGTAACCTGTGCCATAATCCGCCTTTAAGCGTGTTTGATGTACATGGTTCGTCTTTCCCCTGTTTGGCAACCACTATGTAGTAAGCAAGCCTGTTACGAAGTTCCTGTTTGAAGGTAGAGTATGTAGGACGAGGCCACTGGGAGGGGAAGGCCTCACGGTCAATTTCAATAGCCTGGGGTATATCACCCTCCTGCATTTGCCTAATGATGTAGCTCATCTAGCAGACAAAGTCCATTTTTAATCATTGACTTTAGTATACTTGATTGTAAACCAAAAATCTAAAGCTATCTTTTTGCTGATGGCTTCGGTATACTAAGGTAGAAACTAAGAACGGAGGGGGATATGGCGAACAGGGTTATAGCTGAAGTTTCAGTTGTTCCTGTGGGTACTGGTAGCACAGGGTTGAGTCAGTTCATTGCTGTCTGTCTTGATGCTCTCGAAAGCAAGAGGGAAATCTCATATCAACTAACACCTATGGGGACTATCATTGAGGGAACTCTGGAGAAGGTGTTCGAGGGCATTCAAGCCTTACACGAGGCGCCTTTTAGTAAGGGGGTGGCACGTGTAGTCACCTGGGTTAAGATCGATGACCGCCGCGATAGAGAGACAACAATGACCAGTAAGGTAGAATCAGTGCTGAAGTTGCGACAATCCGGTAAAACCAGGCAGAGATGACAGACCTGAGCGTTCAACTGGCACCGGCACATATCAGTGGGTTGCCTTTAGCTAACCCGGTCATGGTAGCCGCTGGTACTTTCGGCTACGGGATCGAATATGCTGAACTCATTGACATTCAAAAGCTTGGCGCTATCGTCTGCAAGGGCACTACCCTCAATCCTAGAGACGGCAATCCCCAGCCGCGGTTAGCAGAGACCTCTTTCGGCGTTCTTAACTCAATAGGTCTGCAGAATATTGGCATCGAAGCAGTGATAAAAGAGAAGGCACCCATCTGGGCACGCTGGCAGGTGCCCGTCATAGTCAACATCGCTGGTAATACGATACAAGAGTATGTAAAAATCGCTTCTAGGCTGGAAGGGGTAAAAGGGATAAGTGGTCTGGAAGTAAATATAAGTTGCCCTAATATCACCTATGGAGGTATCGAATTTGGCACTGAGCCTCGAGCTGCTGCCGAGGTTACAAAAGCCATTAAAGATGTCACAAGCTTGCCAGTTATTGTAAAACTGAGCCCGAATGTGACAGATATAACAAGGATTGCCATAGCAGTGAGCGATGCTGGCGCTGATGCCATAACATTAATCAATACATTGCGTGGAATGGCTATTGATATAACAAACCGAAAACCTGTCTTGGGAAATATCTACGGCGGTCTCAGTGGTCATGCAATTAAAGCGGCTGCTTTGTACATGGTCTACGAGGTGGCCGGTGCAGTAAGAATACCAATCATAGGTTGTGGGGGCATAACATCCGCCGAGGATGCTCTGGAATTCATCATGGCTGGTGCTACTGCCGTGCAAATCGGTACTGCTAACCTGGCTAATCCTGCTGCTCCATTGATCGTATTAGATGGAATCAAAGAATTTCTTGAGAGAGAAGGCATAGCGAAGTTGAGTGATATAATTGGAATTGCCAGAAAATAAAGCCGCCCCCTTCATCTAACTCCGCTTTGGTAGACCTGATTACCTTGCGACAGTTGTCTTATTTTAACCCCCGCCTATCAGTGCTCTGGCTATAGTCATGCGTTGCATTTCCGATGTTCCTTCATAAATCTCGGTTATCTTGGCATCGCGCAGATAACGTTCCACCGGATAATCTTTGCAATAACCATAACCACCGTGGATTTGCAGGGCACTATTTGTCGCCATTCTAGCCGTTTCTGCAGCGAATAGTTTCGCCATAGAAGCTTCCTTCATAAACGGCAGCCCACGATCTTTAAGCCATGCTGCCCGATAGGTTAAAAGACGGGCGGCATCTATTTGTGTAGCCATATCAGCCAACATCCACTGAATTGCCTGAAAGTTAATGATAAACTGCCCAAACTGCTGCCGAGTTTTGGCATACTCCAGAGCCGCGTCAAAGGCTGCCTGTGCAATACCCACTGCTTGAGCAGCCACTGTCACTCTACTAGAATCTATCGCTTCCAGGGCAATTCTTAATCCGCGCCCCTTTTCACCCAGCTGATTGGATACCGCAATACGACAGTTATCAAATACCAACTCTGTTGTCGACGAACCACATATACCAAGTTTTTTTTCTTTCTTCCCTACCGCAAAGCCTTCTGTGCCTTTCTCGACTACAAAAGCAGTTATACCACGATGTCCCAGGGTCTTATCAACAGTGGCAAACACTACAGCTATCTCAGCTTCGAGTCCATTAGTAATAAAGATTTTTGTCCCGTTGAGGATATAGCTATCCCCTTGCAAAGTAGCAGTGGTCTCCAAAGCCCCAGCGTCGCTTCCAGCACCTGGTTCTGTCAGGGCAAAACATGCTAGTTTTTGCCCTTTAGCTAGAGGGACGACATACCTTCGCTTCTGTTCCTCGTTGCCAAATTTGTAAATAGGATAGCAAGCTAAAGATAGACTGGCAAGAAAAATTGTGCCTACTGATGCCGAAGCTCTGCATATTTCTTCGGATGCTATAGCCATTGACAGGTAATCGCCACCACTACCACCATATTCTTCAGCGATGGTAATACCGAATAATCCAAGCGCAGCCATCTTCTTTAGGATTTCAGGGGGGCATTTCCCCTCTTCATCGATTTTCGCTGCTACTGGCTTGATTTCGGTAGCAGCGAAATCTCGAACCATCGCTTGAAACATCTTTTGCTCTTCGCTTAGTTGAAAATCCATAGGGCTCCTTTCCTCTTTATCATTAAGTATGAAATTATCTGCAGCTTCCGGGAAAACGCCAGATGAAGCTATTTTGAGTCTCTGCTATCAAAGGAACTATTCTCGCACTCGCCGGAGTTCTATAGTAACAGTGTTCCACTTGTCCAGACAGTCCAGTTCTACTACGTCTGGGTTCCCCCATTCTGGAGGAAATCCACCGCCAAATTGGAGCATGACAATGTAAGGGAAAATATCATGGTAGAAAAAACCGCATAGTCCAGCAGAAGTATAGGCGCTAAGCTCCAGCTTGTCCCCAACTTTATGTCCAGCGCTACAAGTTCCTTTTACAGCTTTTATCGTACCTATAAGCTTATACCCGATCTGTCTTGCCATTTTAGTGCCTCCATACTTCAATTCATTCTCTGTTGTACAAAGCAGAATACTCCACTTGAACTTTTCACCGTCTATGCGGCGCTTAATTTTGTAAGCTCCATGCCCTTGTTGAAAGCGAGTATGTTAGCATCGATTTCTCTAGAAAAAGTCTCTCTTAATACCGCTTCTACAGATTCTCTCTTTAACGGCAGTATCTGAGACGCAACGAGAGCCCCTATAAGAAACGAATTGGCAAACATGGCGCTACCCATTTTCTGGGCTTCTTCAGTGGCATTGATAACCCACACCTTGGCTGACAATTTTCGTACCACAGACATAAGCTCGTCTAAGTCTGGATAACTAGCCTGTCCGCCAGTAACATCTATCGAGTATATGGGTCTAGGATTGATTATGGTAACAACATTTGGGTTACCATATCTGCTTAACATGCGGAGCGTTTCTACCGGCTCCATTCCCAGGATAACGTCAGCACAACCATCTGGAATGAACGGACTGTACTGAGTGTGTTCCGAAATTCTAATATGGCTCATGACAGGACCACCGCGCTGTGAAGCCCCATATGTTTCGCCTATGGTTACAAAATAACCTGCCCTGACTAAAGCTTTCCCCACAATAAGCGAAATCATCACATTACCCTGCCCTCCAACACCAGTAATAATTAGATTCAACGGGTCTTTTGAAAGTCTCTTTGGCTTCATCTTGCCTCCTTTACGATGGCTCCTCTGGGACATATGTCAGCGCATACCCCACATCCGGTACAGATTACCTCGTCTATTCTGGACTTACCAGCTTTTTTGTCCCAGACCAGTCCAGGACAAAGAAACACTCTGGTACACAGACGGTCACATCCACAGTCCTCGCCGATGCATTTATCTTGGTCTGCATAAACTCTGTAGGGTGCTTCTTGCTTTTTGCTCCGAACAAGTTCGCACTCCCGCCGCATTATGATCACTTTGGCACCACCACCTTCAGTCATCAAATCTAGCAAAGTGGCTGTGGTAGCTTTTAGGTCAAACGGGTCACAAACCTCGACCCGTGCCCCCAGCGACCTGCACAAAGCTTCCATACTTACTACCTTCGTAGGTTCTCCCATTGCCGTTATCCCGGTACCAGGATGAGGTTGAAAACCGGTCATAGCTGTAGCGCTGTTGTCCAGAATAACAAGAATGAAGTTTGATTGATTGTATATACCGTTGACCAAAGCCGGTATTGTTGCATGATAGAATGTAGAATCACCAACCACCGCTAAGACAGGCTGGTCAAAACCGAATTGCCCCAGCCGTCCTAGACCATTGGCTATGCCAGCACCAGCACCCATACAGTGCATTGTCCTGACTTGAAAGAATCCTGCAGGACCTATAGCCATAGAGTAGCAGCCAATATCACCCGTGACAAAGCCGTTGCGCCCATCTAGCTTGAGAGCATTCTTAATCGCCCAAAATGTGGCTCGGTGAGGACATCCAGGACAGAAAGTCATACTTCTTTCGGGGACATGGCTTTTTCTGAATGACTCGGCTTGAGAGCTGTATTCTACAGGTCTAGGTTGGTAAGTAAGCCCTAATATGTTGGAGATAGCCTTGATTACCATGTCAGGGTTTAGCTCGCCATAGGCATTTAAATGCCCCGAGCGCTTGCCATAAAAAACAGGGCAATGGTCAAGCGATGTTAACCCGGCAATTAACTCCATCACGCTTTGCTCCAGAAACGGATCGATCTCTTCCACAAATAGTATTTTCGGTGCCTTTGTCACGTATTGCTCTAAAAATTTCTCTGGCAAAGGCCAGATAGTGCCTAGCTTCAAAATACCTGCTCTGTCCTCTAATTTAAGCGCCTTCACAGCATCCAGCGAGTAAAGCCAGCAGCTGCCGCAAGTTATCAGCAGCAGTTCTGGATTTTGAGGACCTACATAGCGATTGAACGGGGCAGTTTCAAATTTTTCTCTGGCTCTATTTAACTTCATATGCTGAAAAAAATGCCTCACCGGACTGGGAACAGGAATGTATTTGGTTGGCATTACATTCTTCAGATCATGTGTTTGATCAAAATAGGCTTTAGGCTTTACCTTAGGTAATTCACCAAGCTTTACATTTCCTCTGGCATGAGCAATACGAGTTACACTGCGGAGCAAGCATATAGTACCAAGTTCTTCAGAGAGATCGAACAGCCATTTCGTCATGTCCTTTGCTTCCTGAAAATCTCCTGGCTCAACTAACGGAATATCTAGCCATTTTGCTATAGGTCTGGTGTCTTGCTCATTGGAACTTGATATAGCTGATGGGTCATCACAGTGGATCAGGAGAAGCCCTCCTCTACCAGTGCCGCTCATAACCAAGTTTGCCAGAAAATCAGAAGCCACATTTACGCCATTTTGCTTCATTGCAGCAAGAGCTCGAATGCCAGCAAAAGAGGCACCGGCAGCAGCTTCTAAAGCGACTATTTCATTCACTGACCATTCGACATAAATACCTGCTTCTTTAGCCACTTGTGCAAGACTACCAATGATTTCTGACGACGGTGTGCCCGGATAAGCGGCAGCAAAGCCAACTCCTGCTTCTAAAGCACCACGAGCAATAGCTTCGTTGCCTATAAACAGCTGACTTGTTCCTGGAGCATCGATCGCTATACCAGACATATGTTCACCCCCATGACTTCATGCTATCAGCTTATCTGCCAGCCCGGGTGGCAAACCCATATAAAGCAAGTTATTCACGTTGCCACTTTTCTTTCTGAGTTCACGGATAGCACGCCCTTTTTTCAGTAATGCCGCTTCTTTTAAGTGGTCTAGATTTTGCAGAGGCAATTCATTCACCTCGACCTTTCCCTCAGCTAGAACCAATTGCCAAAGCTCATTGCCTGGGTCAGTACGTATGATAACAGTGTTCCACCCTTCTATGCCTTCTGCTGCACCAACAGATATATCAGCAAATTCAGATGTCATATCAAAGCAATAGGCACATGCAGGCATAGTAAATTGCCTGATCTGCTCCAGAGGAAACGATACAACGCCTGACTTGGTATAAACATCAAACTTGTTTGATGGCGGAGGTGGAATATCAAACTTCACTATTTCAGCCAAGTCCAGATTCTCCCTTAAAAATCTGTGAAACCTGTCTGGTGAAAGTGCCCAGGTACAAAATAGACCGATTACTAGTTTAATGTCATTGATGTCAGACCTGTTCTGAGGTGGTTTATGTTTCATCTTAGTTATCGCCAGAACCTGGCATGGAGTTGCAACGATTGCTAGCTTGTTTCTATTCCCCGAGTTTTTGGCAACCTGGTTGTAACCCTCAAGTACCGGGCACGCCATATAATTCGAGCCCGCACATTGCATTACATCCTGTGCACTCCAGGCTAAAAAGGGGTGCAATGTTTTGTCAGGCAAAGTTTTTGCCATAACAACACTATCAATCAACCCTCTTTCCAAAGCGAACGTAAGCACGGTGGTCACCACACCACCATATTGTGATCTGGCTCTAACAGCAGTGTCTGTTGACCTAGCTATTACCACATCCTTGGCAAAACCTATCGGTGCCTCATCATACCGTGAAGCAAATACAGTCTGACTCAGGGCATCCAGATCGGTGTATGTCCGCGGACAGTATCCATAGCACTGTGCATCTCCGTTCCTAGCACAGTTTTCAACCGCAACTATACGCCCCTTATAATAGGTTAAATAAGGACAAAACCCTGAGCAGGCGCCACACAACGTGCAAAGCCCAGCTTCTATAACCTCACTGAATAGCTCTCTCCAAGTTTTGACATTAGCTGTCATCAAGTACCCCCTTTTACAAAAAACTGGCAGGGCGATGTCTACAAGTTGTCCTATATTTGAAGCAATGTCTATTTTGTTGCTATAACTTCCATCTCTAGAGGGAAATCCCCGGGGATGTCTTTAACCGCTACGCAAGTACGTGCCGGGGGATTATTGGGGAAAAATTTACCATAAACCTCGTTCATGCGACTGAAGTCGGAAATATCGCGCAAAAAAACAGTGACCTTGACAACTTTATCTAAGCTACTACCTGTTGCCTCCAGTGCTTTCTTAATATTACTAAGAACCAGTTCAGTCGCTTTATCAATCTCATCTGTGATTTTCAATCCCCTCTCGTAGTCAACGGGGAGCATGCCAGAGACAAATAGCAATTCACCAGCCTGCACGACATGCGAATAAAAGCCGCCTTTCGTCAGCCCTTGTATATTGTACCATCTAATGTATGTGCTTTCTTTAACCAAGGAACAAACACCCCGCTGTTAAATACGATTGGATTATAACATGAACTATTATTGCACTTGCAAGAACATTTTATAAGTGTGCCAATAAAATTTGCTGCGGCATCTCCGGTAACAGAAATCTAACATATGTGCAAAATTCTTTTTTAAATGTCCCGCTTGTCATTCGATAGCGCAAAAAATTTTATTTGACTATGCCGTCAGCAGTATACTAAAATCCGAAGTGTCTCTGTTCCGGGCAGGTAAAAGAACTAATAGCCTTAGGAGCAGGGTGTGAAATTTTAATTCAAGGAGGGTTATACATGATCAGGACTCCGGAACAATACGTAGAGGGTCTTCGTGATGGCAGAGTAGTTTACCAGGATGGACAAAAGCTAGATGATATTACTGCTTACCCACCATACAAGGGTGCCATAGAGCGAGCAGCGTCCGAGTATTACCTGAAAAGCCTTCCCCAATACAAATCCCTGTTTTGCACTGTGGAGGACGGGGAGGAATTTTACTTTGTCTACAAAGTACCTAAAACGCCAGAGGATATACAGCGGCGGCGAACGATCACTCAAACCTTGATGCGCTCCGGCGCAGCTGCCACAAGTCTTACGGGCATCGATGGTTTGAACGGAGTCGCCTGGGCAGCAGGTAAGATGGATGCAGTTATTGGCACAAATTATCGCCAGCGTGTTGAAGAATTTCGCAAACTGTGCCAAAAAACTGATCCCTCGATTTGTGCAGCCGTCAGTGACCCGAAGGGACATAGAGGGCTCCATGCAGATGATCCAAAACAAAAGCATAAGGATTTCTATCTCCGGATTGTTGACCGCACCAAAGATGGTATTGTAATTAACGGTTGTAAACTACATATAAGCGAGTCAATCTTGGCTAACTGGGTAATCTGCTTGCCATCTCGCAACCATGAAGAGGGTGAAAAGGACTATTCTGTTGCTTGCGCAGTACCATGCAATGCGAAGGGGGTCAAGTTCATTGCGACAGACTCTGAACTTGCTGGCGGCGGTGGACACCCCATGATAATCTTCGACAATGTTTTTGTCCCCAATGAAATGGTATTTATGGCTGGCGAGTGGCAATTTAGCCGGTTGATGGCAACATCTTTTGCCCGATACCATCGTCTAACTGCAGCCACATATAAATCTTTGCAACTCCAGACTGTTGCTGGTTTAGCAATGTTAATGGCTGAATATAACGGTCTTACACACGCCACGCGCATCAGGGATATGCTTGCTTGGCTAGCTATGTATGCAGACATGACTGAAGCCCTAGGTAAAGCTGCTGCGCTGGATGCCAAAATTGACCCTGAAACGGGCTTGGCAGCACCTAACGTAGTCTACACCAACTGTGCCAAATTCTGGTTTGCAGATAACTGGCACCAAGCGATGAAGTATCTCCAGGACATAACCGGTGGTATCGCTGCCACTATGCCGTCAATGAAAGACTGGGAGAATCCTGAAACTCGCCCCTATATCGAAAAATACCTTGCCGGCGATGCAAGATACCCCACCGAAGAAAGGCTGCGTGCTCTGCTAATGGTCAGGCGCCTAGGGTCTACCTTCAATGGTATTCTAACCATACATGCCGAGGGCTCTCTGGCTGCCCAACGCATGACTGTATATCAGCAAGCAGACTGGGAACGATTCAAAGCGGCTGCACGACGCGCACTGGGACTACCAACAGATCATCCTGAATTTAAAGATTTACCTATAGAGTCCCCCTGGAAAATGCCAGAATCAAAAGGGAAAAGATAAAGACTGTCAAGGTTAAGAATCTAGCTTGACGGCAGCTAGTGTCAGCTTTCACTGGCTGCCGTCATCAGTTTTGGGAGGACACGCTGTAAAAATAAGTCTGTTAGACAGATTACTCAACGAGGGTAAAATCTCGAAAATGTTATATGCTTGAGCCAGTCTGCTGAAGGCACGGGGAAATCAGCTCTGAAATGGGCACCACGACTTTCTTCTCTTTTGAGAGCTGCTTCAGTTATTAAACGGGCTGTTAGTACCATATTGCTCAATTCATACGAGGGCCTGTCTATTGGCGGAGGTAAGTGTTTTGCCCATGTGTAGAGAAGACTCGCTGCTTCAGATAAATTTCTACCATCACGAACAATGCCAACCTTTTCCCATAAAAGTGACTGTAGATTTAGCAAATTTAGTGATGGGACTCCGTCCAAGAGTTTGTGCAATTGTAGAGAACAGTATTCCTCTTTAACTGCCCGAGGCGAGGATACTATCTCGGCGCCCTGCTGGATCCTTTGAATGATCCGCTTGCCAAAGACCACGACCTCGAGTAAAGAATTTGAGGCTAAACGGTTCGCACCATGAACCCCGGTGCAAGCAGTCTCGCCGGCTGCAAACAGCCCGGAAACATTGGTCTCCCCCCAGATATTGACCTTAACACCACCCATGAGGTAATGAGCAGCTGGAGCTACCGGTATCAGTCCCCTAGTGATATCCAATCCGTGGTCCAAGCAAAAGCGATATATGTGTGGAAACCTTGCCATGACTCGCTGCGGTGGTAAATGAGTTACGTCAAGGAAAACACGGTCACTACCAGTTTTCCTCATTTCATAAAGAATACTTCTAGCCACTACATCTCTCGGGGCGAGATCAGCTTCGGGTGTGTAGTCGGGCATGAAACGGCACCCATCCACATTGCGCAAGATTCCCCCCTCACCTCTAACTGCCTCGCTTATCAGAAAAGGAGGTACGCCAGGAAGACGCAAGGCTGTGGGATGGAATTGGAAAAACTCCATGTCAGTTATTTCTGCTCCCGCGCTGTACGCTAAGGCTATACCATCTCCAGTGGCTACATCCGAATTTGTCGTGTACTTGAAAAGCCGTCCAGCGCCTCCTGTAGCCAAAATTACAAAAGAGCATGCGTACTCTTCAACCGAACTGGTGTGGCAATCGAGAGTTCGCACGCCAGAAACTTTCCCATCATTCACAAGTATCTCTGTGGCAAGACAATGTTCCAGCACTTTTATGGATGAGTTACGTACACGCCTGCTTAAAGTAAACTCGATATGTTCACCGGTGGCATCACCGCCTGCATGCAATATACGAGAAACACTATGAGCAGCCTCCCTAGTAAGAGCAATCTCACCGTTAACAGTATCAAAAGGCACACCAAATCTTATCAGGTCAGCAATCCTGTCTGAGGCTTCGTTGACCAAAATGCGTACAGCCTCAGGATCACAAAGCCCGTCGCCTGCATTTATAGTGTCTTGGTAGTGAAGCTCAGGGGAATCATTCTTCCCTATCGGGGCTGCAATCCCACCCTGTGCATGCCTAGTATTGCAGTCTTCCATACTGCCCTTTGTAATAATCAAAACGCTGCCTATTTCCTTAGCCAGCAAAGCGGTGTAAAGCCCTGCAATTCCACTGCCGATTATAATGAAGTCGTAAGAATTCATTAGCACAACACCTTCTATCAATTAAACCCGCGGCTTGTCAGACATAATGTACTCAGCAAGCCTGGTCTCCTTGTAAAGCCCACGGGCTTGTTTTGGTAATGGTAACATGAACAAGCTGCCCTAGGCAATTGTCGCCGTATCTGAAAAAGGTGAGTTTATTTGTACGAGTCCTGCCAAACCATTTGTCACCCTTCCTACCCTCAACAAGTACCTCCACGCTCTCTCCTTTCAGTCGTGCATTGATTTCGCCTGCTATTCGCATCTGGAGCGTCTCGATTTTATTCACGCGTTCCTGTTTGACACTTGCCGGCACATTATCTACAAGTTCCCTTGCTGCCACGGTATCAGGACGTGGTGAATAAGCAGCAACATGGACAGTATCAAACTTTATTTCTTCAAGCATAAGTAGCGTGTGGTCAAAGTGCTCTTCACCCTCACCGGGGAAACCGACAATTACATCCGTGCTAATAGCAACCGCAGGAATGTAATAACGAATGGTGCTGACAAGCTCTCTATATTGCTCAACCGTATAGCCTCGTCTCATGGCTTTCAATATGTCATTATCGCCTGACTGCAACGGGAGGCTTATGTGTTCACACACCTTTTCGAGCGAAGCTACAGCTCTGATGAGTTGCTCGCTCATATCTTTCGGATGATTGGTCATAAACCTTATTCTCTTTATTCCTTCAATTCTGTCCAGTTCACAAAGCAGTCTGGCAAGGTCTGCCCCTTCAGAGAGGTCATGCCCGTAAGAATTCACATTCTGCCCTAGTAAGATGATCTCCTTTATTCCTTGTAATGCCAACCTCTTAGCCTCGTGAATAATTTCCATCGCTGGTCTACTCTTTTCTCTTCCCCGACGATAAGGGACAATACAATACGAGCAAAAGTTATCACATCCCTGAATAATCGGTACAAAAGCACTCACTGAACCTTTTCTCGCTGGCAATACATCGACTGCCGTCCCAGATTTAGAAGTTAAGTGATAACACTTATCTGCCCAATCGACTAGCGCCAGCAAATCACCGGGACCAAAGAATCTGTCAACATATGGGAACAGTTTCTCTAACTTTGCAATATCAGGGCCGACAAAACAACCGGTAACTAGTAACGCCAACTGTGGTTTACGGTTTTTAAGCCCTTTGGCATATCCAAGCATACCGAGAACCTTGTCCTCGGCATTTTGACGGACTACACAGGTGTTCAATACTACAACATCAGCGACTTGAGGGCTCAGAGTCTGTTTCCAGCCGAGCGCTTCCAAATAACTGGCGATCCGTGCTGACTCAGCTTTGTTCATTTGACAGCCTATAGTCCAGAGATAATAGTACATAGTTATGAACACCGTTTACAGGCAGCGATGAAAGGGCTTAGCAGTATAAACTGAAGAACTATCATTTGATGGCGGAGGGAATGGGATTCGAACCCATGACCCCGATTTCTCGGGGTAACCGCTTAGCAGGCGGCCGCACTAGACCACTATGCGATCCCTCCGTAATAGATACTCCTGCGAAATGAAATATAGCACAGCCCCCCAATCTCTTCAACTATACACTCGTATAACATCAGAGTAGCATCAAGTAACAAAAGCATCTCTATAGCAAACAGGTTGTTCAAATATGCAGATAGTGTATACTATAACAAGTTATGGACACCAACAAGATACATATCCATACCATTATAAGCAGGAAATTCCGTAAGCACGTAAAAGACAACTGGTTAAAAGCAGTAATTCTAAAAACCATAGAGCTGGCAGGTCCTGATACGCCGATCGAGGTAGGGGTAGTTATCACAGGTGATAGGACAATTCAGAGACTGAACAGGCTGTATCGGGGTAAAAATGAACCGACTGACGTTCTGGCTTTTCATATGTCCCCACAAACAAAAAACTTGCCAAAGATGTCCTTTGTACTTCCTCCAGATGGTATGCACCATCTAGGTGAGGTGATAATCTCCTATCCCCAAGCAGAACACCAGTCTCAAGTATGTAAGCAAACAGTAGCACAGGAACTAAAACTACTCATTGTCCACGGGGTTCTCCATCTTCTCGGTTACGAACATGAAACACCCGATGATAGAAGGCATATGAGAAAGAAAGAGCGGGAAATTCTTGCTAAATTGAGTTGTTTTTGAGAATTTGAGAAAATGCAGGCCTTCCGTGTATGGAGTGACATTTATATTGTTGGCGGTCCAGCAATATCCCACCCACTTGATTGCTGTGTTTACTTGAATCTAGTTTTAATAATTGCAACTCATCGCCATATTGACCATGTGGGTGGTCTGGCAGAATTCAAATAGGTTTATAATGTCAAAATAATAGCCCATGAGCTTGATGCCGACGCCATCGAGTCAGGCAAAGGGGTAGGCGCTGAATTTTACGGAATTAAATACCATCCATGCTCTATCGATATACGATTAACCGAGAATGAAACTGAATTAAATCTCGGAAAACACACACTAAAAATACTGCATATCCCTGGACACACTTCCGGGAGCCTTGCCATTTACTTAGATATTGGCGGTAAAAGAGTGCTCTTCGGTCAGGATCTACACGGACCATACGAAACTGTATTTGGTGGGGACGTTTGTCAGGCTATTGTATCCCTCAGAAAACTGCTTCAATTAAATGCTGACATCCTATGCGAAGGACACTATGGCATTTGTCAACCAGCTACAGAGGTAAGCCAGTATATAAAAGACTACCTTAATTTATTGGAAAGAAGAACCTTCAGATAGCATAAACTCTTATTCATAACCGTAGTTTTCTTTGCTTGGTACGGCATTTCTCGGCAGTAATTATGGACACAATTTCGGAGACAGCAATATCCAGCCTGTCTTTCTGGCTCACAACTACGTAATCGAAAAGAGACAGTTTGTCCATTTCTTCTTGCGCCTTACTCAATCTCAAACTCAACTCGCTATCAGATAGCCCTTGCCTTTGCATCAAGCGGCTTGTCAGTTCCTCAATCGATGGCGGTAAAAGAAAAATAAATACAGCCTCTGGCAGAATTTGTTTAATAGTTGCTGCACCTTGAACATCTATCTTTAAGATGACGTCTTTCCCTTGCCCCAACCCTTCACGAAGTTCGCGCCTAGGTACGCCATAGTAATTCCCATAGACTTTTGCCCATTCAATAAGTTCCCCCCTGTCTACCATCTGCCGAAAATCGCTTTCAGATACAAAATGATAATCAGCACCGTCTTTCTCTCCTCTCCGCTTGGGGCGCGTGGTCACAGTCACCGCGTAATAAAATGGTAGATTGCGTTTCTTCATCTCAGAGAGCACAGCATCTTTGCCCACACCAGAAGGACCAGAAATGACAATGAGTAATGGAGAGGAGGATGCAAAATTAAATTTATTCAATTAAGTATTTCCCCACTCATAAAGTGATTTCTGCGTTGGACATAAGAACTCTATTCCGACGGCATGGAAATATTCTCTAGTTCTTGCCAGAATCCAGGATAAGATATTTCAGTTACTTCCGCATTATGAATGACTATCCCCCCTTTAGCTACCAGCCCAGCGACTGCTAAGGTCATTGATAAACGATGATCAGCATGGCTCTTTACTTCTGCTCCAGTGAGTAGACCTCCTCCATGAATGACCATCCCGTCAGGCAATTCATCGATCCTAGCACCAAGTCGAGAAAGCTCTCTAACTGTCGTGGTAATCCGGTCAGACTCCTTAGTTCTCAGCTCGGAAGCATTTCGGATAACCGTAGTCCCACGAGCTATGCAACCAGCTAACGCCAGTAATGGTATTTCATCGATTAATCGCGGTACTATTTCCCCGCCAATTTCTATCCCTCTAAGCTGACTTGACTCTACAATCAGGTCAGCAACAAGTTCATTGCCCTCAAGGTGTTCATTCTCAAATTTTATTCTAGCCCCCATGGCTGTCAGCGCGTCTAAGATTCCTGTGCGCAGTGGATTGACCCCACAACCTTTAATCTTGATCCTAGCATTGGAATGGATAATCCCAGCAACTATCCAGTAAGCTGCTGAACTGATATCGCCAGGAACAGTAATATCTATCGCACTCAATGGGGATACAAGGGGTGCCAAATGAATACGCCGACTGTGGAATCTAATTCTGGCACCCATCAGTTCCAGCAGGCGCTCAGTATGGTCGCGAGAAGGCAATGGCTGCTCAATAACAGTATCACCTTCAGCGAAAAGACCAGCTAGCAAAATTGCAGACTTGACTTGAGCACTTGGTATCGGGAGCTTGTATTCTATACCATGTAGTCTTGCACCCCTGATAACTAGAGGTGCAAAAGAATCCCCCCCACGCCCATAAATCTCAGCTCCCATAAGCCGGAGTGGCTGGATAACGCGTTTCATAGGACGGGAGCGTAAAGAAGAGTCCCCTGAAACTATTGAAAGGAAAGGCTGGGTAGCAAGCACTCCGCTAAGGAGCCGCATCGTAGTAGCACTATTCCCTGCATCAAGAACGTTCGCGGGTTCGATAAGACACGAACCGCCACAACCATAAATAAATACAGTTAGGGCAGCAGTACACTCCCATTTCATTTTTACACCCAGAGCCTTCAGGCAAGTGACAGTTGAACGGCAATCCTTGCCTGGCGAAAGATTAGCAATCTTACTAACGCCCTGCGCAAGGCTCCCGAGAATAAGTGCCCGATGCGATATGGACTTGTCCCCAGGGACATTGATTTCCCCGGTCAATCGTTTAGGTGCAACTACCTTTCTGAGCCGTGCTCCCTTAGCCATCTCTGTCTTGCCTCTTTTGCTAGAGCCAGTACACTTTCAATACTAGCATCGCTCTCAGAAACCATCATACGCAGTCTTTGCAACTCAGTAATTAGCACGTCGACCCAAGTTACAATAGCCTCTTTGTTTGTGAAACAGATATGAGCATGCATTTCAGGACTTCCCGAAGCCAAACGGGTGGCATCCCGATAGCCACTGGCTGCTAGCTTGGACATCTTATCCCAGACAGGGCTTTGCGTTGTTGCCAGCACCAGCGCCACCGATAGCAGCAAAGGTAAATGACTTACGCCAGCCACTAAGTTGTCATGTTCTTCAGGACTTATGATAAAAGGAACAGCACCAATGGCAGTCACCATATCTTCAAGTGTGCATACTGCTTCCTGCGCAGTCTCTTCACCTGGTGTAAGACAATAGACGCGCCCCTGAAACAACTCCGCTTCGGCTGCCTCTATCCCAGAGGTTTCTTTACCTGCCATCGGATGTCCACCGATAAAGCTGATATTCGGGGATAGAAACTCCTTCGCCCACTGCATAACTTGTAACTTTGTACTACCGGTATCCGTCACTATAGCCTTGTGACTGACCACTGGAGCTGTCTGAATAAAGACCTCTCGGATAGTAAGAACTGGTGTGGCTATAATAATCATATCAGCTCCTGAGACTGCCTTTTGCAAGTCCATCTCCACAGTATCTACAACTCCTAACTTAAGCGCTGTGGCAGCCACTCTTTGTCGTCGTGCACATCCGATTATTTCGGCATCTCGCCATCTGGACTTTTTCAAAGCGAGTCCCAGCGAGCCACCGATCAGTCCTAAACCAACGATAGCGATACGCACTGCATTATTATAGCATAGCATTAGACTTACTGAATTCGATTTTTCTAATTTCTAACCAATTCAACAACTCGTTGTTCACGCCGTTAATCAAAACAACCGGTCAAGTGACATATCCGAACATTGACACAATAGATGCCGGTTGCTACAATCAGCACCAGCAAATCGAATATATTGAGCAGGGTGTTCTCAGGCAACTGAGAGCTCAAATGGAGAGCAAGCCGGTGGAATTCCGGCACAGTCCCGCCTGCTGTAAAAGTCAGAACGCCTGCCCTGCGATCCCATCTGCCTCCGCGGAGAAGGGGGGAGATGTATATTATTCTAGGGGAACGGCTATGAAAGGTAGTCTGCTAAGGCTTTTATTGGTAACTCTACTATTTATTTCCTTGATAAGCTTTGCATGTCAAACACCGTCCAGTGAACCTCCTACTTTTACACCCTCTCCGCCAGCACCAGCAGAGGAGATACCGGCTGAAACCAAGCCCGAAGAAGGATTACCCATCTTCCCTATCGTAGTTGTTGACGATTTAGGCAGGAAGATAACAATACAGCATTTACCTCAGCGGATAGTCTCATTGGCTCCAAGTAATACAGAGATCCTCTTTGCGCTCGGTTTAGGCGATAAGATTGTGGGTACGACCGATTACTGTGACTATCCGGAAGCTGCAAAGGCTAAACCGCGTGTCGCTGGTTATTCCAATCCTAATATTGAAAAGTTGATGTCCTTAGAACCGGACCTAATAGTAGCCGAGTCTATACACGAGAGAATGGTGCTCCCAGCGCTAGAAAAATTGGGACTAACCGTTATTGTGACATCGGCAACTTCTTTGGATACTATACTGCGTGACGTTGACCTCATCGGGCAAGTCACAGGTAAAAGCGTCACCGCAGCACGATTGACAGAAAGCATGAGAAAAAGGATAGAAGCAGTGACTGAAAAGACACGCAACATACCAATTGAACAACGTCCTAGAGTGCTTTATGTATGCTGGCACAATCCGATATGGACAATGGGCAGTGATACATTCATCGACGACCTTATCTGGAAAGCTGGAGGTATTAATGCTTTTGCCAGCGATTTTAAGAAATCACGTGCTGTATCTCTGGAAGCGGTTGTAGATAAAGACCCTCAGATAATAATCATCAGTGGCATGGGCACGACAGGTGGTCTGATATATAACTCCATAATTAAAGAGGCGCGTCTTAGAGACGTCAGTGCAATTGCTGACAATCGTGTTTACAAAATCAGTGATGCCAACTTAATCGAACGTCCAGGTCCTCGGATAGTAGAAGGGCTAGAAGAGGTCGCTAAATATATCCACCCTGAAATCTTTGGCACACCTGCTAGCATATCAAAGTGAATGCCATTCGGTTGTAGTGATGCCCAAGTAATAACGAAAAGGAAATACGCATAGGGTGCTCTCAGGTGACTGGGAGCTTAAATGGAGAGCAAGCCGGTGGAATTCCGGCACAGTCCCGCCTGCTGTAAAAGTCAGAACGCCTGCCCTGCAAATTGGTTAGCCTTCGCGGAGATGGGGGTGAAAATAATTTTGAAATCCCCTGCTCTACGGGGCAGGGGATTTTTGTGAGCTTAACCAAAGGAGGTTGGATATGAAGACTTCAGTCCTCAAAGTGATAAGCTCGTTCCTAATCACAGTCTTGTGTTTTGCTGTCCTGCCAGAAGGTACTGTTACCGCTGAGCCGACAGTACTCAAATGGACACAGATAATTACACCGGGAGCCATACCATCAAGAAATGAGGTAGTCAGCCCTTGTGAGGTAAATCGAATAGCCATCGGCTCTGACGGAAAAACTTTCTATGCTGTCGACATCCCCAATGCAGATAAGTCCACGGGGGGTAAGGCTCTTTATAAATCAACAAACGGAGGAGCATCGTGGTGCGATGATATCAGCAGGACGCTCTACCAGGCAATGGATACTGCTGAACGAACTAATTTCCGAGTTTGGGATATTGCAATAGCACCCGACAACCCAGAACTCATTGCAGTCGTCACCAGCAATGCTAGTGATGATGCCCCCAAAAACGTATGGATAACCACCAACAATGGTGGTCAGTGGATAAACACGCATTTCCCCTCACCCGAACACATACGTGCAATCGATATCTCACCTAATTATGGTGGTAATTACGATATAAGCGTGGGCACCTGCCAGGGTGATGGTAATGGAACGGTGTGGGTGCTGCAAAGTTCTGTGCCATATAATTGGAAGAATCAAGTTTCAAGTGGCAATCTGGGAGATGTGTTAACTTTAAAATTTTCCCCTAGCTACTCTATAGATCACACGCTTGTGGCTGTATATTCCACAACAGCCGGCACGTTTATTAATACAGGTATTCGTGATATAGACACTAATTCCACTGATTGGTCAACCCTTTACAGCGGAACACCCCCTGAAATTACTACAGGAACTCCTGGCTCATCTCCTAAGTCCAACCAAATTATCAGTGCCGACCTAGAGTTGCCTAAAGATTTTTCCGGGCAATCTGCCAGTTTAAGAAGATACTATGTAAGTGTAGACGACGGTGGGATCACGGGCACAGCAGGAATATATCGATTTGATGATCGGACAGGCTATTTACTCATGCAAGCCACACTCACGAAGAGGATTTCTAGTATTGCCTACTATGGAGGTTTCGCCTCCGGGAAATTACTAGCTGGAGAGGTTCTCGGTAATCACACGTCAGCTACTGTGATGACCTGGTTCACTGATTCTCCAACAACTTGTCCAAGCCCATGTTGGTACCAAGCAATGAAACCTCCTACCGGTGCTGCTGGGGACAACATCAATGGGTATGCTAATACACAAATAGCCTGGTCTCCTGATGGCACTGTTGCTTATGCTAGTACAGCGAGCAGTTTATCTCTTTTAGCAGGAGCACAATGGTACATCCCCTTAAAAACTGGTTTTGGACTGGATGAATCAGCTTTTTCCCTCAGCCTCAATAACGGCGAGACCTGGAACCAGCTCTCCTTAATCGACACAAGAATCGACCAGTGTGTAGACATTGCACCATCGCCTGACTGTTCTGTTTTATATTTAGCGTCGGTAAACAGAGAACCATCGTATTCCGGGTTTGATAGTGTATGGCGAAGCCAGAATGCAACTGGGGCTTCCACATGGGAACGGGTATTATGTCAGCTCGCTGCAGAAGACAATACACAGGATTGTATCTTACAACTTGCTGGCGACCATTATGACGGGCAAGTTGTTTTCTGGGCTGCTTGCAATACAAAAAAGACAATGTGGTCAGCCGACTTCGGCGATTTTTGGAATACCGTTGCCCCCAGCATTGTTGTGCAAGATATTGCAGCCGATGGAAGTCAGACTTTATTTGTCTTGGACTCGCAGGGATGTGTAGAGAAACTCATCTGGGAAGGCAAAGGGTGGATATCACAGTGCATGGTGTCAACAGGGCTTGATAGCGGTTACAGTATCAGCACCGCTTATACCGGGGTTACTCCGGACAACCTTAAAGGGCGGGTGTTTGTCGGTGGTAAAGGTACCGGGAGATATGACGTAGCTTACTCCGAAGATGGTGGGCTAAGTTTTACCCCAATAGAAACACCGCTGCCAACGCGGGGCAATACCATGGTAATCGCTACGCAAAATTATGATACCGAAAGAGGCGCCTCAGGTGATATTATAGCGATCAATCCAGGTGGAATGTATCAGTGGTCGACCTCTTACGGTGGTGGAAGTTGGGCTTGGCCTTCTCCAACACCGAACGAATGGGCTCCACAATGGGGAGGTCCTAGTTGGCCCACTCCGGTTACTGCACTCTCCATATCACGAAATGGGGGTTTCTACTTCACTGACACATGGGGGACATACATACGATGGAATTATGCTTCCGCCGGTTTAAATATTTTTTTGAACTACGGTAGCGAGCCCTCAAGAAAGCTCAAAATTTGTGGAGGGCTGGAGCTTGATCAGCCGGTGACTGTCTGGCTTGTAGACCAGCAACATTATAATCCCCCATACGGTGGTGTGTGGTTCTATACAGACACTTTGCTCTGGTCTGGACCCGTCCCGATTAAACCTGTGAGCCTGGCTGAAATAAATTGCGACCCTGTATCAGGGAGAAATTCAGAGATAAACCTATCATGGAAACCCCTTTCTTTATCTTTGGGATACCGCATTGAGATAGCAAAAGACGAGGATTTTGCCTTAAAAGTTGCTGATATTGGTAACATTTGGGGAGGGAAGACCTCAAGTCTGAGCAAGACATCTGGCTCTGATCCCCACACCCCCTATGTTCCATATGATTCAGAATCCCCCGCTTTAGTTATACCTCCCGGGGGCGGTATAGTTACCGATAGGAATGGCAATACTTGGATGGTACCAGGGCTTGAAGCCGGTCATATCTACTACTGGCGAGTCACTGTTCAGAGCGTAGCTATGGGCGATTATGTAACCAGTCCATCGTCCTGGCGAGAGACATTTGTAATAAGTCCCGGCTATAGAGTCGCTGCACGCTATGTTAATCCGGAGCCTTTAGTACCCCAAAATGGTAGCACGGATTGTCCAACGAAAGGCATTGCTTTTGCTTGGTCACAATTACCGAATGCTACTAAATACGAATTTGTTCTTGCCAAAGATAAAAATTTAAAGGATGTTGTATTCACTACAGTAACCTCTGGTACAGCCTGCTTTTATGAAGATGGGTTGGAACCTGGGAAAATATATTTTTGGCGAGTTAGAGCATTAGAGCCCGTGCCCAGCGACTGGAGCTTTATTTCAGTTTTCCGTACCAAATTAGCGCTACCTTCGCAAACTACTCATGTTTCACCATCAGCATCTCCAATTAGTTGGCTATGGGTTATTGGAGTATTGGTATGGATAGGCTTACTTACTCTGGTGATTCATACGAGGAGATGAGCTACAAGGACATCCTGTAAAATTTTGCACAAAATAGTCGATTCGAGATGGCGAATATCACAAGCTCGGTTAAGTTTTGGCTCGCCCCTGGTAGAATGCAGCCACAAATATAAGGATGGCTCCTAGAACGATCGAGACCAATATTTTCGCCAACTTAGGCAAATCCATCGTCAGGAAAAAGGCAAAGGTGAAAACCCCAGCAATGCATGAAAGGACATAGCTTACCAGGTGCGCTTTAATCGGCTTCCGTCTCGCCCCCATCCAGCCTAGCCAGCCTATAAAGGCGAGAGCACCTACCACTGCTACAGCTATCATACGCTACCAGCCTATCGCCTCTAGAAATTTCCCCAAGAAGGCAAACATTCCCGTAGTCAGGACCAGAGATAATAGTTTGCCAACCTCTGATAGATATCTGACATACTCAGCAGCGAGATATCCAACTCCTGAAATGCATAGCAGGATGCCAAAACCATATAAGGCATAAATCCTCATACTATTAGCGTCTCCTTACTTTAATGGAACGGGTGGTGGTGGGGGTATAGTGCTCCTGGCCCTATACCCAAATATTATCTTGCGCTCTTGACTCGAAGAGCTTATTCTTATGGTATAATTGCTGTACTCTTCATTTATAACACTCGTCGCTAGCTTGTCAGATGTAAGTGCCCACTCAACTGCTGCGCTACCAAAACTGGTAATCTTCACTTGCTTATCTACCAGATCCACAAGCTTGTTGCTGCCTTCCCAAACTGATACTGTAAGCCGATCTTCGTATGAAGAAAATGTCCGATTCTCTATTTGATAACGAAAGTAGGCAGGTTTTCCAAAAGTAATCTCACCCCCATAATATGTTCCCTCACCTTCAGGGATCCACTGGTTGTCAAATTCAATTTTGCGTTCGTACTCATCATACGTTATGTAAAGTATATCGTAAACGCCGAGATAACCATCAACAATAAAAATGCTTAAAATCCCGGCGAAACAAGCTAATGCCAGACCTAAATATAAGTATCTCGTGTGACCCATGCCCGCCACTGTGACCTATTCTAATACCTGCTGCTCAAGACCGCAATACAGCTCCGAAATCTTGTGACAGCTTTGCTAAAATATGCTGCTGCACCTCTTCAATTTCTGCGTCAGTTAAAGTATGAGTAGGAGACTGATAGACAATTCTAAACGCTAGGGATTTTTTCCCTTTTGGCACTTGTTCGCCTGCATAAAGGTCAAAAAGAGACACCGAACTTACCAGAGGATATCCACGGATAGTCGAATAAATCTGCTGGTAAGTCACCTCTTCGTTAACTAGCAAAGCAACATCCCGACTGGCACTCGGGTATTTGGGGAGCGGCTGGTATTTCATTTCGCGACCGGCACTTAGATTTAACAACTTATCCAGCTCCAGTTCAATGAGAAAAGTATTTGCTGGGACTTCGAAAGCTGCTGCTACTTTAGGATGCAACTCTCCTACCACACCTATCTTATTCTTATCAGCCACTATCCATGCACATCTTCCTGTTAACAAGCTCTCGTCATTTCCGTTCTCGAAGCTCGCCTCTATACCCATCCTTGATAGAACAGTTTCGACAACACCTTTAGCCGTAAAAAAGTCTATCTCCTCAGGTTCACCTTTCCAGAATGGTCTATACCGAGTACCATTGATCACGGCACAGAGCATCTCTTTTTCCTCAGGTAAATCTGCTTTTCGCGAAAAAAATACCTTTCCCAGTTCAAAAAGCCTAATAGTACCTTCCTCGTACCTTCTGTTGCGAGCCAAGTTAGTCAATAGACCAGAGCGTAAACTGGTACGTAAATACTCCCATTCACGTGACATAGGATTAGCTATTCTTACCGGCATAGGAACACACAGACGGGACGTGGGCGACAGCTTGCTCAACGCCTCTAAGCTAACTAAAGAATAGGTAAGCACTTCCTGAAAACCACAACCAACCATAATGTCCTGTAATTCTTTTTTAAGCGTTAGCATAGGGTTAAGTTCATATTTAGGCAATGGAGCACTGAGCATCGTGGTTGGGATCGTATCATAGCCTATGATACGGGCAACTTCTTCTACAAGATCAGCGGTACAGCTGATATCGCTCCGCCACCACGGGACACTCACCTTAACATATGAAAGATCAGTAGTTTCTTCACAGCCAAAGCCCAGTACCCTAATGGTATCCATTATCTTATCTCTGGCAAGGTCGATGCCAAGAAGACGTTTCACATCACCTATAGCGAACAATACTTGCCTCCGCTCCTGCATCCCCGGAAAAGCGTCGACCAGCCCCTTCACCACTCTACCACCAGTCAGCTCTGCCATGAGTTGTGTGGCACGCTTCAGTGCTATAAAGGGCAAATATGGACTAAGCCCTTTTTCAAACCGCAGCGAGGCTTCACTGCTCAAACGCAATTCTTTCCTGCCATGATGAATCACTGCTGGATTGAAATTCGCCGATTCTATGAGGACAGTTGATGTTCCATCTTTAACTTCGGTTTCAACTCCGCCCATGATACCAGCTATAGCGATTGCCCTCTCGGTATCAGCAATCACCAGTATCTCGGGGCTCAACACACGAGTAACCCCATCAAGGGTCATAATCGTCTCTCCGGGAAAAGCTCGACGCACAATGATCTGTTTCCCCTTGAGTTCATCGTAATCAAAAGCATGAAGTGGTTGCCCGTATTCCAGCATCACATAGTTGGTAATATCCACGACATTGTTGATGGGGCGCATGCCACAAGCTAATAGACGCTGCTGCAACCATACAGGTGATGGTGCGACTTTAATCCCTCTGATCAGACTGGCACAGTAGCGAGGGCACAAGTCCGGCTCAGCTATATCTATCGAAATGAAAGAGCTTGTCTCACCTTCTACGCCTGTCTCTAGATAATGGGGCTCGGTTTCACAAATCTGACATCCAGTAAGTGCGGCTACTTCTCTGGCAATACCTAGAATTGATAGACAATCCGGGCGGTTCGGTGTCACCTCGATATCTAAAACGGCGTCACCAAAGTAGTCAACAAGTGGCATCCCTACTGGTGCGTCGTCAGACAGGATCATCACCCCCTCATGGCTATCAGAGATTCCAAGTTCCTTTTCGGAACAAATCATACCTTCGGAAATCACTCCACGGACCTTAGCTCTTTTCAGTTCAATAATACCCCCGGTCTTGGGGTCTACAAGGTGAGCCCCTACTGAAGCAAAAGCCACCTTGGCTCCCAACACTACATTAGGAGCACCACACACCACACACGCACTCCGTTCGCCTAAGTCTACCGTAACAAGCTTGAGACGGTCAGCATCAGGATGTGACTCTATTTTCACTATCTCCCCCACAACCACATTTTCCCAACTATTGCCAATAACTTGCACATCACCCACTTCTAAACCAGCCATGGTCAATCTGTCACACAACTCCCTAAGCGGCAGAGAGACTGCTACATACTCTTTAAGCCATCGCAAAGGGACCTTCACAGCTAATCCTCCATCAAAGCGTCACCTAGACGGTCAAAACTGCTCCAAGAACCGGAGGTCGTTGCCGTAGAAAAGACGAATATCATCAATTCCATAGCGGAGTATGGGAATGCGCTCCACACCCATGCCAAAAGCAAAGCCAGAGTAGACGTCGGGGTCGATATCAACTCGCCGTAAGACTTCAGGATGTACCATCCCAGCACCCAGGATTTCTATCCAGCCGCTATTGCCACAAAGACGACAACCGCTACCCCGGCAAACGAGACAGTCAATAGCCATTTCCACCCCCGGTTCGACAAACGGGAAATAGTCGCAACGAAAACGACACTTCCTGTCTTCTCCAAAAAGCCGGCGAACAAACTCAAATAGTGTACCTTTTAAGTCAGCCAGAGTGATGTTCTTGTCTACTGCCAGACCTTCCACTTGATAGAACATCCACTCGTGCGTGGCATCTGTAGCCTCGTATCGGTAAACCCTTCCCGGGGCTATAATCCTTATCGGTGGTCTCATCTTTTCCATAACTCTTATCTGAACAGGTGAAGTATGAGTCCTGAGGAGCACCGGCATTTTCCCCTCTGCAGTTACAAAATCTACCCACAGAGTGGCGAACATATCACGTGCCGGGTGTTCTGCTGGCATATTTAGAGCTTCAAAATTGTAATATTCCCACTCTACCTCCGGACCTTCAGCAATTTGAAAGCCCATGCTTACGAAGATTTCGCAAATCTCGCGTAGCATTCTAGTTGTCGGATGGAGACGTCCTAGCGGGATTTTTTGTCCGGGCAAAGTGACATCTAGACTTTCACGCTGAAGGGCGAAGGCCAGCCGGTCTTCTAGTTCCTTTCTTTTCTCCGCTAGCTTTGTTTCGAGGGTCTGTTTTACCTCATTAGCCCTCGCCCCCACACCGCGCCTTTCTTCTACGGGTAGAGTTGATATCGAGCGTAGAATCTGCACCAGGTCACTTTTTCTACCTATGTAGCGGACACGCCAATTTTCGAGTTCCTTTAAATCAGCAACATTGTCTAGATCAGCAAGTGCTCTACGGAGAAGGTCGTCGATCTGTTCCAGCATCTTCTACTAAAAGCTAACTCTTAGGCCTGTTAGAAATTAATGACACAATTTTAGAAAATGTCGCCATGTCACTCACTGCCATCTCAGCCAATGTCTTTCGATTTATTTCTAAGCTAGCCTTCTTTAGTCCACCAATGAATCGACTATAAGAAAGCCCGTGTGCTCTCGCCGCAGCACTTATGCGGGCAATCCACAACTGCCTCATGTCACCCTTCCGTTCACGGCGATGACGGTAAGCATAATATAGAGCATGAATCACAGACTCATGAGCGCGTCGATACAAGGCATGCCTAGTCGACCGATGCCCTTTGGTCAACTTCAGCACCTTCTTATGCCGTCGATGTGTAACTATACCTCCTTTGGCTCTGGGCAAAGCTTTCCTCCTGTCCGAACTATTTTAAACCATAAGGTAAGAGTTTCTTTAGCCTGCTTTCATCTGAAGGATGAACAGGAACCATATCGCTATAAAGACGCTTCGTCCGTGGTGCTTTCTTACGCCTCAAATGGCTCTTACCGCCTTTCATGCGCATCAGCTTACCAGTTGCAGTAATCCTAAAACGCCTTTTAGCGCCTTTATGCGTTTTCAATTTTGGCATTAGACTTTCTCCTCTACGCCAGTTTTCTTTAACTGCTTGCTCGAAATAGGTGATAACACTAAACTCATAAAACGTTCATCTGAACTTGGTTCACCATCCAAGCCTGCTATATCCTTTAAATTGTCAGCCACTCTCTGTAACAATTTCAAGCCTACTTCTGGATGAGCACTCTCACGACCGCGGAAAAAAACAAACACCCTTACCTTGTCACCCTCTTCCAGTAATTTCCTCGCTATTTTAATCTTAGTTTCTAAGTCATGATCCTTTACCCTAGGTCTAATACGTATCTCTTTAAGAGTGCCACCCCTCTGACTTTTCCGCGCCTTACGCTCCTTTTTGGTTTGTTCGTATCTATATCTACCGTAATCAAGAAGTCGACAGACCGGCGGTACGGCTGTCGGTGCTACTTCTACCAAGTCAAGGTTCCGTTCACTGGCAATGCGCAGTGCTTTTTCAAGTGGCAATATCCCCAATTGTGCCCCAGTCTCCCCTATCAACCGTACCTCTCTTGCCCTTATTTCTCTATTAACACGGAGTTCTTTGGTAATGTCTGTCATCACCCCCTTATCACGCGTAAAATATCAAACTAGCGGAAATATATCACATCCGTAGTAAGAAAATCAAAGCCCGTGTGGTGACTTATCCGCAATCACAGGTTTCACACGGTCTATAAACTGAACTAATGGCATCTGACCCAAATCCTCACCGGTTCTCAACCGCAGAGAAACCATAGAAGCATCCAACTCTTTATCACCAAGGACAAGCATGTATGGTACTCTCCCCATCTGAGCTTCCCTTATCTTTAAGTTCATCCTCTCAGAGCGGTTATCCACTTGTACTCTAATCTTGTTTTCCTTTAGTGCTTCAGCCACTTGAAAAGCATAGTCTAAATGACGGTCAGCTATCGGGATTATCACCACTTGTACAGGTGATAACCACACTGGAAAAGCTCCGGCGTAATGCTCTACAAGACAAGCAAGAAACCGCTCCATACTACCTAAGACAGTTCGATGGACCATTACCACTTGGTGTTCAATGCCATCGTCACCAACGTAAGTGACATTAAAACGCTGCGGGAGATTAAAGTCTACCTGGATAGTAGGCCCCTGCCACAATCGTCCCAAAGCATCCCGAAGCTTGACATCGATTTTCGGTCCATAGAAGACCCCCTCTCCGGGGTCTATCTTGTAATCCAACTTCAGTCGCTCCAAGACTGTCCTTAAAGCCTCTGTAGCTTGCTCCCAAATTTCCAGGGTCCCTGCATACTTCTCGGGGCGCGTGGACAAAAGCAGCTCATATTCACTAAAACCAAAGGTATGCAGCATAAAGCGAGCTAACTCTACCACTGAGGCTATTTCTGATTCAAGCTGGTCAGGTCGACAGAAAATATGAGCGTCATCTTGAGTAAAACCGCGAACCCTAGCCAACCCATGCAATACTCCTGACCTCTCATACCGATACACAGTGCCCAGTTCAGCATATCGGATTGGCAACTGACGATAGCTGCGCAGTTGAGTTTTATAAACCAGAATATGTCCCAAACAGTTCATCGGCTTGATGATATATTGCTGACCTTCGATGTCCATCGGTGAGTAAAGATTTTCCCGATAAAAATCCCAGTGCCCACTTATCTTCCATAGATTCAATTTCGCTATGTGAGGAGTATATACGAGTTCATATCCTCTCTTCTGATGTTCCTCCTTCCAGAAGTCCTCAATAAGCTGGCGCACTAGAGCACCTTTAGGATGCCACAATACCAGACCCGGACCAGCCTCCTCGTGAATGCTGAAGAGGTCAAGCTCTTTCCCCAGACGCCTGTGGTCTCTCTTGGTCGCCTCCGCTAACCGTGCCAGATGATCCTCAAGTTCTGTCTCAGTCTCAAATGCGACCCCGTAAATTCTTTGCAACATAGGACGGGTCTCATCGCCTCGCCAGTATGCCCCAGCAATACTTACCAGCTTGAAAGCACCGATTTCGCTGGTTGAACCAACATGAGGACCTCTGCATAGATCGACAAAAGAACCCTGTCTATATATAGTCACTGTTTCCCCAGGAAGTTCTTCAATAAGTTCCAGTTTGTAAGGTTGTCCTGCGAACAGTCGTATAGCTTCTTCTTTAGATATCTCCTCCCTAACAAACGGGAGCCCAGACGTAATTATCTCTTTCATTCTTGCCTCGATTGCCATCAAATCTTCAGGAATAAGTGCTCGAGGTAACTCGAAATCATAGTAAAAGCCGTCTTCGATAGCAGGCCCAATGCCAAACTTAACTTCGTGAAAAAGATCCTGCACAGCCTGCGCCATAATATGGGCGGCTGAATGTCTCATCTTCTCGATTCTAAGTTCCTTATCGTCCTCTACAGCCATGACTATGACCTTGCAATCAAATTGACTCGGCACTCTGAGAGCCGAGTCACTCAATCGCTGCATTTTATCAGTGATGCTGTAATAGCGTCAAGGAGCGACAGCTTTAAAACTTGCAACCATAAGCAAATTAGCAGAGCTTCACATCAAATAGGAAAAAGGCTCAGTGGGCAGAAAGAAAAACCTTTGCCTTTCTTTCTGGCTTGCCTTTCTCGCCCCTGAGTGCCACTTTACAGAGAAAACTACGAAGCGATTCCTCACCATTACTTCGATGAACATAACATTTCGAGACACGACCCAGCAGCGTGTTATCATTTTTGAATTTCGTATTTGTGCTCCGGAGGAAAGTAGAGCAGCGCCGCAAGCTCTATCAATGCCCCCAAATCCACGGTATTCTTCGTCTTCCCAAAACCGACCTCGGCAATCAACTATGCGATTCTCTCCACACTAGACATACCAAAGAAAGTAGAATTCTTTGTTTTGCATGACATGGTGGGCTCGGCAGGATTCGAACCTGCGACCAACCGGTTATGAGCCGGCCGCTCTGCCACTGAGCTACGAGCCCCTGAAGCTAACAATCAGTCCAGACTTAGTCCAGTAAGAAATAAAGCAGCCATTACTAGAGTATACCACAACATCAAATACCCCAGAAGCTACATGCTTCCCTTTACGCTTCTCACCTGCTTGTACCCTCACCAACAAATTCATACTCACTGCAACAAGTAAGCGTATCTTTTCATTTACAACACAAACTTTGCTACTGGTAAGCAGTATCATTATAAGATAAAAACAGACCACGAATAAAGATACCGGGCATTTGCTTGACCGGCAAAGCCTCTTTGTTATAAAATTAGCACTCGAATAATTGAATTGCTAAATTTTTGGCAAGGGTTTTGATGCCTTAGAGAGCAGGAGGTGGACATAGCATGCCAATTTATCAATATATATGTCCAAAATGCAACCTGAGATTCGAGCTAAAGCAGAGCTTTTCTGCTGAGGCTGTAGCTTCCTGCCCCAAGTGTCAGAACGGGGCTCGTCGTCTTTTTGCTCCCGTTCCGATAATCTTCAAGGGGTCCGGTTTCTATGTCACCGACAACAGAAAAGAGAGTGCAGATGACAAAAATAAAGATAACAGCGAACAAGAGAACAAGGACACCAAAGAATGAGTAAATTATGACCTGGATTTACTTGAGCCGATCATGACTTCTAGTGAAGGAGAACACTTATGAATTGTCCGGTATGTGGTAAAAAGGCTGTGGCACGGCTTTATTATTGCGCTAAATGTGCAGTCTACGTACATGTAACTTGCTGGAAAAAGCACGCTGCCACAGCCCATTCAAAACAGTGAAGTTGAACCCTGATAGGCAGCTACGCTGCAAACCACACTTCAGCAAGTACACCGCCTACAGCATCCCATCAAATGGGCTTGCCAGTCCGATCAAATTCATGTTACACTCAAGATGTGTCCCTGTAGCTCAGCTGGATAGAGCGGCTGCCTTCTAAGCAGCGGGTCGTGGGTTCGAATCCCTCCAGGGACGCCACAAATAGTCTGACCAATTTACTCCACGTATAATTAATACTTGCGGTCATAAGCTTGCTCGTAGGTCTATCTCTAGCGCTCTGGAGCGACCTGTCACGCCGGGGTTCCTTCCTGCGAGGTTGATTGAAAAGAGGAAATTTTTTACAATGCCTACAGCATGCCAGGCAATGAAAAGTTGTTTGCCCTAGATAAAACAGGTGATGTTAAACATACTGAACAGTCTCTGCTTGAACAAGATGTAGCAAAACTGAAAGAAAGTCTGGGGCAACGCCCGGAACCAGCGGTTAATCCCCCATTTATTATCGTGAGCGGTTTACCCGGCACTGGTAAATCGTTCTTTTGCCGAAAGCTGGCAGCAAGATTTCCGTGTTGCATTGTAGAAAGTGACGCTATGCGGAAAACATTATTTCCCTCGCCGGAATATAGCGCCGCCGAAAATAATCGCCTCTTTAGTGCTTGCCATAAGCTTATAGAATCGCTACTCAATGAAGGAACACCCGTTATATTTGATGCGACCAACCTTTCAGAGCGTCATCGCGAGCGTTTATACAATATCGCTGACAGGACGGGTGCCCGACTGATTTTAGTACGAGTTGTTGCACCTCCTTCCATAGCTTATGAGCGACTTCAAGGGCGAAAGGGGCACCATGACCCTGAAGATAAATCAGACGCTGATTGGACAGTGTACAAGCGCATGAGACGGAGTGAGGACAAAATCTGGCGCAATCACTTCGTGGTCGATACTTCTCGCGATATTACCCCCGCCCTAGACAGAATCGTAAAGATACTGGAGCGTTAATGCTTCAAGGTACATACTTCACTCTTCCATTCCAATAGGCTAAAATAAATTGCGCTTCTAAATTAAAGAGAGTAAACCAACCTAGAAACTGTTTTTGGGAGGAAAGTGTTGAAAATCAAAGTCGTTTCAGAGGATATTACGGCTGTACAGACAGACGCTGTGGTGGTGAACCTTTTCGAAGGAGTGAAAACGCCAGGTGGAGCTACTGCAGCGATGGACCAAGCGCTGGACGGCGCAATTACCAAGCTAATAGAACATGACGTTATTAAAGGGAAACTGAACGAGATAACCACCGTCTACAGTTTTGGAAAGATACCAGCCCGCATTGTTGCTATTGTCGGATTAGGCAAGCAACCTGAATTCACGCTGGACAAGCTTCGCAGTGTTACAGGCGAATTCTGTCGGCGTCTTCGCAAGCTGAATTGTCAACGCGTGGCTACAATTGTCCATGGAGCTGGTGTTGGAAATGTTGAGCCCGGTTCCGCATGCCAGGCTATAGTAGAAGGCAGTCTGCTCGGCCTGTATCAATTTCGGAAGCACATGACCAAAAAGAACGAAGACAAAGACATCGAGGAACTTCTTATAGTGGAACGAGATGCAGCAAAGCTACAATTGCTGAACGAAGGCTGCACCAGGGGCAAGATTATAGCCGAAGCCACAAACTTGGCTCGTGATTGGGTAAATGAGCCAGCCAACTATTTGACCCCAAGCGAGCTGGCAAGAAGGGCTGAAGAGTTAGCGAGGCTTCACAATCTAAGCATAAACATCCTCGATCAAGAGCAAATGGAAATAGAAGGCATGGGCGCACTACTTGGAGTTGCCCGCGGCAGCCAGCAACCACCAAAACTGATCGTTCTCAGCTACAAAGGTAATAGCGCTTCGTCAAAGACTATTGGTTTTTTGGGCAAGGGTATAACATTCGACTCGGGTGGAATCTCAATAAAACCATCTGAAGGAATGGGAGAAATGAAAGGTGATATGGCAGGTGCTGCCGCGGTAATAGCTGCAGTAGCTGCCATTGCCCAACTGAAGCCGCGGATAAATGTCACTGCTATTGCCCCAGCTACTGAGAATATGCCCAGTGGTAACGCACTCAAGCCAGGCGATGTTATCAAGGCGGCTAACGGAAAGACCATTGAAATCGAGACCACCGACGCCGAGGGGAGACTTATCCTTGCTGATGCCTTAAGCTATGCTGTAAAAATGGGGCTTTCGCCTTTGATAGACATTGCTACACTCACCGGTGCCTGCCGAGTCGCACTTGGTAATATCTGTAGCGGCATCTTCGGCAATTCGCAAGAGTTGATTGACCAAATCGTTAAAGCTGCAAATGAGACCGGCGAAAGGCTGTGGCAGATGCCTATGTATGAAGAGTACAAAGAACAGAATAAAAGTGATGTCGCTGATGTCAAAAATAGTGGCGGTAGGTGGGCTGGGGCTATCACAGCAGCACAATTCTTGGCTGAGTTCGTTGGAGAGACGCCGTGGGCACACATTGACATAGCTGGTACTTCCTTCAGGGAAAAAGAAAGTGGCTATCTACCAAAAGGTGCTACAGGAGTTGGAGTGCGCACTCTCGTTAACTTTGCCCTAAATTCAGCCGGATAAGCCTTGATGGCAATAAAAGACATGCAAGAGATTAAACTAAAACAAAAGGAGGTGCAATATGAAAGTGAAATGGCTGGGGCATGCGTGTTTTTTAATTACTTCTGAAGCTGGATTAAAAATCATAACAGACCCCTATATAGAGGGAAGTGGTATCAAATACTCGCCAGTTAATGAGTCCGCTGACATTGTCACAGTCAGCCACGACCATTTCGACCACAACAATGTTTCAGCAGTGAAAGGAAATCCTGAGGTTGTAAAGAGCAGTGGCACGAAAACCGTCAAAGGTGTCCAGTTCAAAGGAGTCCCCACCTACCATGATGAATCAAAAGGAAGCCAGCGGGGTAATAATATAGTTTTTTGTTTCACTATCGACGGCATAAAAATCTGCCACCTAGGCGACTTAGGACATAGCTTGAGCAAAGAAGAAATTACCGAGATAGGCACCGTAGACGTATTGCTTATTCCTGTAGGAGGATTCTTCACTATAGACTCAAAAGTCGCCACTCAGGTATGTGAGAGTCTGAGACCCAGGGTAATCGTTCCCATGCATTTCAAGACCTCTAAATTGGACTTTCCTATAGCCCAGGTCGACGATTTCCTTGCCGGTAAACCTAATGTGAAAAAACTGAATACAAGCGAGGTTGAATTTAAGGCATCAGGATTACCTACAACCTCAGAGATTGTGGTGCTACAACCAGCAAGGTAAATAATAGACCAGGCGAGATTAATGGCACAGATTTCACCGGCTCTGGGGAGTGATAGTCTGCTCAGCAGTTAAATGTTCCCAGGCTATGCGCGCAGCCTCCATTTCAGCGCTCTTTTTACTTCTCCCGGAACCTGAGCCAACTATTTGGTCTCCCAACCTCACCTCCACAGTGAAATGTCTGGCATGATCTGGTCCCGAGACTTCAACTACATGATAGACAGGCAATTGCTTCAACTTTACCTGAGTGAATTCCTGCAGTAGTGCCTTATAGTTCCGTCTTCCTTTTACATTCACAATATCTGCAAGCCTGTCGCCAAGCCACAATAAGATGAACCGGCGGGCTATCTCTAACCCCTGGTCAAGAAAAATAGCACCAACAAGTGCCTCAAAAGCATTGGCAAGATTCGTTTCTCTTTCTCTACCTCCTGTTATCTCCTCTCCCTTCCCCAGAATAAGACACTCCCCCAGACCAAGCGCTATAGCAGCCCCAGCTAAAGTCTCTTGACGAATGAGGGCGATCCTGAGTTCAGTGAGTTCCCCCTCGCTCAATCGAGGGAAATTACGGTACAGTTCATAGGTGACCACGAAATTCAGTAGAGCATCACCCAAGAATTCAAGACGTTCGTTGTCTGCAACAGCACTGCGAGGATTTTCGTTTATGTACGAAGAATGTGTTAACGCCTGCTGGAGCAAAACAGCATCGTTAAATACAATGCCTAATTTCCTTTGCAGAGCACCCAGACCACTCGCTATCGTCATCTCATGAAAAGTATATCAAGCGATGTCAATTGCAACAACCTTGTCTTGTGCCATCAAATACCATTCTGCTATAATCGAATTCTGGTTGGGGATTCGTCTAGCGGTAGGACAGCGGACTCTGGATCCGTATGGCCAGGTTCGAATCCTGGATCCCCAGCCATCATATTAAGCGGCGCATTCGTCTAGTGGCCCAGGACACCTCCCTCTCAAGGAGGAGACCACGGGTTCGAATCCCGTATGCGCTACCAATTGTATTAACAGAAAGCAGACCCTGCCAACGCCTTTTCTCCGATGTAATAGCAAAGATGGGGACCCGGAACCGAATTCATGTCGTACCGAAAGCGGTTTGCTAGGGTTGGTTTCTGACTAAAGATCTAGTTGTCTCTTCTAAAATGCACATTATATCGAGTTCGATCCTTTTCACAGACCCGGTTCATAAGCCAAATTGTCCAGAGGCACTCCGTCAGAACTGGAAGCAGGATTGTCGATCATTACTCTCGTAAGTATCGCTTGGCGATCTTGGCGGCAAACTTAGCGACAGTCTCTCGGGCATACTCTTTAATCGGTGACCCATGACCGAAACAAACAGTCTCAAAATCCAGCTGAGCTATCTTATTCACGGAGCGTATTTCCTCAGCTATGTCCACCGTAAAAGACAAAGCCGGCAACCGCAAGCCAAATCGGTGAGCAAGCACATCACCAACAATGAGAACCCCCTTATTCCTAAGCCACAGGCAAATACTTCCTGGCGTATGTCCAGGACTATGAATTATCCTCACACCAGTAAGCACAGGTAGCTCGTCACCATCGTTAACCATTAAGTCGACTTTCACCGGCTTATACGCCCACGACCAGTCAAAAGAAGCTAGATATCTACTTAGCCAGACTGGTCTCTGGAGACCGGGCTGTGGCAAGGTGCCGTCTATATATGGAACATCTGCGGTATGTGCTATAACTTCGGCATTTGTTAATTTTTTTAAGTCAGCTAGGTTGCCGGTATGATCAGCGTGATGATGAGTAACAATTATACGCCCTATATCCAGAGCAGAATAACCAAGTTGCTTTACGGAATCGATTATTCCTTTGAGTCTGCCTTTAAAACCAGTGTCCACTAGTGTCAATCTCTCACCCGCTAATAAGAAAACATTTGCACCGAGAACCCCACTACCCCAAAAACCTCCAAGCTGGTAAACGTCCGGGACAATCTCCTGAAACCCAAGATGTCTCATTTTTGTGCAGAATCCCCATCGGCAATTGTACTACTAGAAGATATCGATATCAAAGCATCATCCTCCAAAAGTCGTAGGAAAAACAGCGACAGGCTTCATCCAGCTGTCTTAGAACAGAAATAGTAAGCTCAAATCGTACGGCTGACTGATCACTTCTGCTCGCAGACGAAGGATAATGTAAGTAGAGAGATAAATGAACCTCTTCAATCCCAAGGAGGTGAAAGCGATGGAAAGGATAAGCAGGTTAACAAATGCACTGTCTCAGGATGGAAGGCTCCGGTGGTTACTCAGTAGCATCATTATGGTGGCAACTGGACTTTTTGGCGTCCTGACCACGGCGCTTGTCTGGTACTTATAACCTTTCAGGCATAGAAGAGGCTCGCCTTTACTTATGTATAAAGACGAGCCCTTCTCCACTCTGCAAATGCTGTACACAACCTTATGGCATTCGCCCGGGCATTACCTAGTAGTAGCTACTCACCCTTAAACACAGGCTCTCGTTTTTGAACGAACGCCAGCATACCCTCCTGTGCGTCTTTCGTTTGCGCTACTCTCCGCGATCCCTCCCGCTCGATCTTTATTCCCTCTTCGATAGTTGTTTCGAGACCGCGGGTCACGCAATCCAGAATTATACTCACAGCAATCGGGGCTTTCTTGGCTAGAACCTTGGCGAACTGCTTGGCATCATTCAGCACCTCACCCGGTTGAGAAACACGAGTAATGAGCCCGATCTGCATAGCCTCAGGAGCCCTGATCGTGGTTCCCATAAGAAGCATTTCAAGAGCACGTGTTTTACCTATCAGCCTTGGTAGCCGCTGGGTTCCACCCCAGCCAGGAATAATACCGCGCTCTATTTCTGGCTGTCCTATGATTGCTCTTTCTGCATCAACCATAAACCTGAAATGGCAGGCCATTGCTAACTCACACCCACCACCAAGTGCGTATCCATTGATAGCTGCAATTACCGGCTTCGGGTATCTCTCAATGCGCAGGAAAACTTCATTGCCATCAGGACCAGGTTCGCCACCACGACCTTCCACCGCACCCTTTATGTCAAATCCGGCTGAAAAACCTCTATCACCAGCGCCGGTGATAATCAACACACGTATTGACTTATCATCCTTAAACTCAGCCAGAGCCTGATCTAACTCCCTAAGCACTGTCGAGTTTATCGGATTCGCCGGCGGACGATTCAGGGTTATAATGCCAATGTTCTCCTCTCGCTCAACTATTAAGGTCTCGTATGCCATGTTGCCCTCCTTTTAGACTTATTTTTGTTTCTTTGGAATTTAGAACTTGGTCCTTCTAAACAGTTGACAGTTATCACCTCCTTTCAGCGTGCTTGCACTCGTAAAAGAAGATTCTCGGTAGAGCATCCTCACAGTCTTGCTGGATGACAAAATGCTAGCACTTCTCGCCCAGAAGTGTCAACGCCACCCAAATCGATATCTGCTCTAAGTATTGATTTATTGGCTACAGAAACATATACTAGTTATGAGACTGCAACGTTTATATGGATACGCGGTCAAAAATTTGATAGAAATGGAGGTGACCCAGAATGCCAGAGGTAGAGATTGGACAAGTAAGTGACTTCTTTGCCCGACCAGTGGTAGCGGGTATCACACTGACTGGCACACTAAAGGTGGGCGACAAGATTCACATTAAGGGACATACTACAGACTTAGAACTCGTTGTCCAGTCAATGCAAATTAACAATGTGAATGTAAGTGAAGCCAAAGCCGGGGACTCTGTAGGGGTAAAAGTGCCAGACCGAGTCAGACGCGGTGACAAAGTCTTTAAGGTAACTCCTTAGCCACCAATACTCCTGAGCAGGTTAGCCATCTCAATAGCGCTTGTCGCCGCCACGAAGCCACGATTCCCCTCCTTAGCCCCAGCTCGTTCGATAGCCTGCTCAAGCGTATCAGCAGTTATTATGCCCTGAATAACTGGCAGACCGGTATCGAGACTTACACGGGCAATGCCCCGATTTACCTCAGCAGCAACGTACTCAAAATGCGGTGTACCCCCACGAATAACTGCCCCGAGGCAAATAATCGCATTATATTTCTTTGTCTCCGCCAACTTCTTAGCTATCAGTGGTATCTCTAAGCTGCCCGGCGTCCAGGCTACATCAACATCATCTTTTTCAACACCATGGCGAAAAAGAGCATCTTTAGCACCCTCAAGCAATCGCGATGTTATCACCTCGTTAAACCTTGATACCACAACACCGAACTTTAGCCCTTTCCCGACCAGCATACCTTCATACTGCTTAGACATGCTTAATTCCCTCCTTTTCCTTCGCCTCTCAGTTAAGCCTCATCAGCAAAATCAACACCTAATAGATGCCCCAGTTTCTCCTGCTTGGTTTTTAGATATTCTATATTATACGGGGTCGGCGGTGTGCGCAAAGGAACGGTCTCCACTATTCGAAGCCCATAACTTTCAAGCCCTATCACCTTTTTGGGGTTGTTGGTCAGTAGTTTAATTTTATGTAAACCGAGGTCTGCCAGTATTTGAGCACCGATACCGTAATCACGCAAATCAGGCTCGAAGCCCAAGGCAATATTAGCCTCCACAGTATCCAATCCCTGATCCTGAAGGGCATAGGCACGCAACTTATTGTGAAAGCCGATGCCGCGTCCCTCTTGGCGCATATACAAAAATACTCCCCTTCCCTCTTCTGCGATCTTTTGCATTGCCATATTAATCTGCTCACCACAGTCGCAACGCAGACTCCCGAACACGTCACCAGTCAGGCACTCGCTATGCACTCTAACCAGAACCGGCTCGTCGCCCGAAATATCGCCTTTGACTAAAGCTACATGCTCATCAGGGTCTACTTTACTCCTATATGCGATAACAGCGAATTCGCCATACCTAGTAGGTAGTCTCGCCTCAGCCACTTTCTCTATTAGTTTCTCATGACGGCGTCGATAAGCGATCAGATCAGCTATACTGACTATTTTAAGTCCAAATTTCTCTGCGATTATTTCAAGTTTGGGCAGACGTGCCATAGTACCATCATCATCCATAATCTCGCAGATAACTCCTGCCGGGTAGAGCCCAGCTAGCCTAGCCAGGTCTACTATCGCTTCAGTATGCCCTGCCCTCACCAACACACCACCTTCACGAGCACGTATAGGAAAAACATGTCCTGGACGGGCTAAATCCTCAGGCTTTGTGTTCGGGTCAAGCATTGCCCTTATAGTTGCCGCCCTATCATGAGCTGAGATACCACTGGATGTCTTATGCTTAGCCTCTACCGATACAGTAAAGGCAGTGCAGAACTTAGCAGTGTTGTCCTGGACCATGAGCGGGATCTTCAGCTCATCTAGCCGCTGACCTGTTATCGGCAAGCATATCAATCCCCGCGCATGCCTCGCCATAAAGTTTATAGCTTCAGGGGTGATTTTCTCAGCGGCTATAGCTAAGTCCCCTTCGTTCTCTCGATTCTCATCGTCTACGATGATGATAAACTTGCCAGCCTTTATATCCTCTATAGCCTCGGGAATTGTTGCAAACCCCATAGAATACTCACCTCACTTTCGTAAAACCGTATCTTTCCAAAAACTCGAATGTTAAAACGCGATCGCTTCTCTGGCTAAGACGCTCAACATACTTACCAATTATATCAACTTCGAGATTTACCGCATCGCCAGACCTCTTCTGTCCCAGTATAGTATGTTCAAGCGTGTAACCTACCAAAGACACCGAAAAGCTGGTATCTCCCGGGTCGATCACGGTCAGACTGACTCCATCGACAGCTATGAAGCCTTTGTCAACTATATATGGCATCAAGCGCTCAGGGAATGCTATTTTCATGATAATAGCCTGATTTTCGCGCCGTACCGAAACCACCTTACCTATATCATCCACATGTCCCTGCACGAAGTGCCCGCCGAAACGCCCACCCACAGGCACAGCCCTTTCTAAATTCACCTTATCACCATAGCGAAGTTTGCCTAGATTTGTACGGCGGGCTGTCTCTGGCATAAGTTCGACGGAGAAACAGCCCCTGCCGAGCAAAACCACAGTGAGACACACTCCATTAACAGCTATGCTATCGCCAACCTTCATATCTTCGAGCACCTTCTTGGCTTCGATAATTAGTTTCTCAGATGCGTACCTAATTATTCCGACTTCTTCCACTATGCCAGTAAACATTTGCCATCACTTTACATAGCCACTGATTAGAACATCACTACCAAATTCGGTTATTTTCACCCTGCTCAACTGAAGTGCCTCGCTGATTCTGTTCACACCATCCCCCCCGACAGCACTCTTGGCTCTTTCCCCCCCAATTATGATCGGTGACACAAAAGCAAGAACTTTGTCTACCAGTCCCTGGTCAAACAAAGAACCGAAGAGCTTATTCCCCCCTTCCACCAGCACACTGGTAACCTGTCGCCTGCCCAATACAGCCAGCAATTCTGATAGATCGATCACACTCTCTGTAGCATTGAATTCCATCACCTCGGCGTTCACTTTTCTAAAGTTCTCCGATTTCTTCGGGTCAAAGGGCTTAGCCACAGCTATAATCGTCTCGCCAGGCTCCCTAAAGATCCGCGCTGAAGGAGGCGTCCTGCCTTTCCCGTCAACTATTACTCGTAATGGCTGACGTTTAGTCTTACCCCCTCTTCCACTGCACCCCCTGGCAGAAAGTTGAGGGTCATCTGCCAGTACAGTATTGGCTCCCACCATTATCGCATCGACTATTTGCCTCAAATAATGTACATATTTCCGGGACTCCTCGTTGCTTATCCACCTGGAATCACCTGTTTGGGTAGCAATCTTACCATCAAGGCTCATGGCAAATTTGGCAATAACAAAAGGTAATCCTGTGGTAATAAATTTTATATACCCTTCGTTTATCTCTCGTGCCTTTTCTTCGTACTCTCCAACAAAGGTCCTTATCCCCGCCTCTTCCAGCGCCTTCATGCCCTTTCCATTGACCAGAGGGTTAGGGTCAATTAAAGCTGCATGCACTTCACTGATGCCAGCTTCAATTATCGCTTCAGTGCACGGTGGCGTACGCCCATAATGACAGCAAGGCTCCAGCGTGACAAACATAGTTGCCCCTCTCGCCCTGGCGCCAGCATGCTCCAGTGCCATTATCTCAGCATGCTTCGAACCTGGCGGCTGGGTATAACCTAAACCGACCACCACTCCATCTCTCACAATAACAGCTCCTACAGCAGGATTAGGGCTGGTATATCCTAAAGACAGGCGGGCTAGCGATAGGGCACATTCCATAAAGTTGACCGGACGACCTAGCATCTTTTCCCCTCCTCAAAATCATAATGATACCGGCTGGCTGTGGGTCCAGTCTGACCCTGATATTTACTCCTCAGCCCCTCTGCACCATATAACCTCTCCACAGGCGAAGTTAGCCTGATGAAAGAGAGCTGCCCTATTTTCATCTTATAATAAAGGGTGATCGGTAATTTAGCAACATTTGATAAGTGAATGGTGAGGTGACCACACCAGCCAGGGTCAACATAGCCAGCTGTAGAATGCATCAAAAGTCCAACCCGCGATAGAGAACTTTTGCCTTCAAGGCGTCCCACTATGTCTTCCGGCAACGTAACCGCCTCCAAAGTGCTTCCTAAAACAAAATCACCGGGCTCCAGATAAAAGGGTGAATCGTCTGTTATATCGACCGGTTCCATCAGGTCCTCCATATTCTGCTTCACATCGATGCAATCTGGATACCTCGCCGGCTTGAAGACCAACAGTTTTCTATCCAGATGAAGGTCTACACTCGCTGACTGAATAGAGTCAGGCATCAACGGTTCGATGACGATCCTTCGTTTAGCAATCTCTTCCTGAATAGTACGATCGCTGAGCACCATGACTTTGAGCCAAATTGTAACACCAAGCATTTCAACAGTGCAAACAAGGGATGTCTATAACCAATGAAATGCTCTATCCAGCTCTTGTTACAACCAGCGTTCTAAGTATTATTGACAGCTAGAGAGCCCGATGTTAACATATCCCTGGCTGCCTGCGCTATAGAAGTCTGCAACAATGTAGGTTGTTTCGAAAACCAGATGCTAAAACACAGATACGCCGACCTTAATGGAATCCGCTTACACTATGTGACTGCTGGCAAAGGCAAACTTGTTTTATTTTTGCACGGGTTTCCCGAGTTCTGGTACGCATGGAAGCACCAGCTTCATGAGTTTAGCCGTGGCTATAAAGCAGTGGCACTGGATATGAGGGGCTATAACCTCTCCGACAAGCCTGCGGGTGTGGAACAATATCAAACCAAGTATCTAGTGGAAGATATCCGCGCTTTTGCCGAACACCTCGGATGTAAAAAGTTCATTCTCGTTGGGCATGATTGGGGTGGAGCAGTAGCCTGGCCATTTGCCATGCGCCATCCAGAATACCTGGAAAAGCTTGTCATTATAAATGCACCACACCCTGTTGTATTTAACAGGGAATTGCGCGACAACCCTGCACAGCAAAAGGCTAGTCAATACATCCTGCTCCACCGTAGTTCAAAAGCAGAGGAGATACTTTCTCGTGATAACTACGCAGCGCTTTCCAGCGCTGTGCTGAAAGGCGGACTGAAGCAAGGATACTTCACCCAAAAAGACGAACGGGAGTACCTCAAGGCTTGGGCACAGCCCGGAGCACTTACCGGGATGTTAAATTATTACCGTGCAACTCAACTCGGCTCGTTTACCGGTAGTAGTGACAGGGCTAGTACAGATCCAAAATCGCTCATTATAAAAGTACCCACACTAGTCATCTGGGGAGAGAAAGATACCTATCTTCTGCCGGGTAATCTGGACGGCATTGAAGAATATGTGACCAACCTGACAATCAGACGAATACCGGACGGCTCCCACTGGGTGGTCCACGAAAAGCCGGCTCTGGTCAATACCTATATCCGCGAATTTATCGAAGGTGCGCACACGTTACCTTAGCACCCTTATCCAAGAGGGTAACGATGGACATTAAGACCATAACTATAATTGGGCGCAACAGCTTGAGCCAAGCAGTGCAGCAGGTCCTGACCGCCGGGCATTTCAAGGTCATAACTTTCGACCTGGAACAGGACTACACTGCCGGAGCAGCAGAATCTGAAGTGGTACTTGAGTTCCTCCCAGAAGACTTTGAATTAAAGAGTAAGGTATTGCATAATTGTGCTGCGAAATGCTCTGAAGAGACCATTTTGGCGACAACCACTGCCAATTCATGGGTGACACGCTTAGCTACTAAAATTGAAAACCCCGGCAGGTTTATCGGACTAAACTTTGTCAAGAACCCGGTTCAGGAGAAACTACTTGTTCAAATAGTGAAAGGACTACAAACTTCGCCTCGCACAGTTGAAAATTGTGCGCAGTGGCTGGAGAAAACAGGGGTAACTCCGGTAAAGCTCGAGGAAAGCCCTGGTTTTATCATCGACAGGGTAATGGCTGCAATAGTAAATGAAGCCGCATTAATGTACTCCACGAAGCTAGCAACCATAGAAGACATCGACAAAATGGTAAAAGTATGTGCCAACTGGCCCCTTGGTCCCTTTGAATTTGCCGATACTGTAGGTATAGACAATGTAGTCAAAGTTCTGGACAGCCTTTATCAGCAGTTTGGTCCCAAATATAAGCCCTGTCTTTTGCTCAGAAAGATGGTTGATGCTGGCTGGTTAGGCAAGAAGACAAGTCGCGGTTTTTATACTTACAGTTAACTAACAACCAAAAGCATAAAATGGGGCTACCGTAAATCGGAGGCTAGAGATGGAGATTAAAAAGATCTGTGTTCTTGGCGCGGGTGTTATGGGTCATGGCATTGCGCAGGTATGTGCTCAAGCCGGTCATGAGGTCAGCCTTCGAGATATTAAAAACGAATTTGTCGAAGCTGGCATCGCAAGGATCAAGACCTTCCTGGAAGGCAGCGTGGAACGCAAGAAAATGACCCGAGAGGAAGCTAATACCATACTGCAACGCATTAGGGGCACTACTGACCTTCGACAAGCTGCAGAAGATGCCGACCTTGTAATCGAAGCCATAATCGAGGATATCAATATTAAGAAACAGGTCTTTAAAGAACTCGATGGGATTTGCCGCCCGGACACTATTTTTGCTTCCAACACCTCAGCCCAGTCCATTACCGAAATGGCAATGGCAACAAACCGCCCTGAGAAGTTTGTCGGTATGCACTGGTTCAACCCTCCGCAACTTATGCAAGGCATCGAAGTTGTTGTCCATGAGCGCACCTCTAAAGATACACTGGAGACGGTAGTAGACCTATGCAAAAAACTTGGCAAGGTGCCCGGCATCTGCAAGGACTCCACGGGCTTCATCGTCAACAGGCTTCTTCAAATATGGTATAACGAAGGGCTTAACATGTATGACGAAGGCATTGCTGAGCCACAGGATATAGATACCGCCTACAAAGTGGGGTGTGGTTTCAGGATGGGACCGTTTGAGTTGCGTGACATGGTTGGTCTCGATACCGGGCTGGCGATAACCGAGACCCACTACCGGGAATTTATGCGGGACCAGTTCAAACCACCGCGCTGTCTGGTCATGAAAGTCAAAGCTGGCGAACTAGGGCGAAAATCGGGGCGCGGCTTCTATGTTTACGAGCCAAAATCCTGAGCGGGACTGGAAAAAGGCAAGAGGCGAGGTTAAAAAACCTCGCCTCACCAAAGTGCCCCATATCCAGCCTACCCGAGTTCCCTGCCTAAAATAGCCACAGCACTTACCTGCGGTGGACCGCCAAATGTATGTGACAGTCCAAGCCTTACATCCTTGAGCTGTCGCTCTGGGGACTGAGCCTTCCCCTGGATCTGTTTGTAAACCTCATAGGTCATCCGCAGACCACTTGCCCCTACAGGATGCCCAAAGCACTTCAGCCCCCCGTCAGCATTCACCGGTAGACCACCGGTCAGTTCAAAAAAGCCGGCATCTATATCTTCCTTGGCTCTTCCCCGAGGGCTGAAACCAAAATTCTCATAAATTATCAACTCCGTGCTTGTAAAGCAATCGTGGACTTCAGCAATGTCAAGCTCTTCTCTCGGGTTCTTTATACCAGCCTGCTCATAAGCCTGACGTGATGAGTTTATAAGCGCTTCCCAAGTCAGCCAGTCAAATCCCGGTCGCGTATGAGGCAGGAGTGGGTCAAAAGACTGTCCCAGCCCTTTTATATACACAGGGTCTTTTCTAAAATTCCCGGCTATTTTAGCCGGCACTAATATCGCCGCTGCGCCCCCATCACTATTGCCACAGCAATCAAAAAGTCCCAATGGCCAGGCGATAATCGGTGCATTGAGCACCTGTTCCAGAGTTATTTTGTTACGAAAATGGGCTTTGGGACACATGCTCCCGTTGTTATGGTTTTTGACCGCTATCTTGCCTATCGTTATCTTACCTTCTTCGGGAGTTAGATTATAGGTGTAGAAATATCTGGTAGCGATGAGAGCAAAACTGCCTGGTGAAGTGCGCCTTGCCTCCAGCACCGGTCCCATACCCCGCCCCGTACCCAGACCCGGAAAGCCAGTATCCTTAAGCTTTTCTACGCCCAGCGCTAGAACGATGTCATACATCCCCGAGGCGATACCAAAACAGGCGTTCCTCAGTGCTTCATGCCCGGTTATACACCAGTTTTCCACTCTGGTCATGGGGATGCGCAGCTTTAACGGATTGGCGGCATGCGTCGCCCCCAAGCCAGTAGTCGGCGCAGTAACGGTCCCATACCAGCACGCCTGGATATCCTCAGGACTGATCCCCGCATCTTCGAATGCTTCGTAAGCAGCCTCTATAGCCAGGTCATCCAGCCCGGCATCCCAGCGCTCACCGAACTTGGTACATCCCATACCTATTATGGCAACCTTATCCTTTATGCTCTCCATACTTTATCCCTCCATGCTATCTTACTGGTCGACATTTCCAGAAATAGTTGTACATCCCGGCGCCCTCATACATCCTGCGGAATGTCATTTCCACCGTCATGCCGATTTTTACCTCGCTGGGGTCGCAGTCCGTCATTATGCTGTATATTCTGGTGTTGCCAAGTTCAGACTCAATAACGATGTGCGGTACCATAGGGTCATCGCTTCTGCCCGCCAGGGAGTCCAGCGAAAAGGTATAAATTTTCCCCTTTTTGTCAGAAAGTCTCACTTCCTCATAATTGTCTTTAGAACGGCACCCGTAACACACTCGCTGGATAGGGAATGTTATCAGCCCGCAGTCCCTACAACGGCTACCATGGAAACGAATAGCCCAGTTTCGCTCCCGCCAGCTCGCGCTGGACGATGGGAACAGGCGAAAAGGCTCGCCTGGTTGTGCTTCCACTAACCCCCGGTAACTGAGGTAGCGCTCATAGCTAGGAAGCGCCCGCTTCGAATTAAGAAAACCCTTAATACCCCGCCTACCATCTCTGGCTTTTACTACCTGTTCGGTGACTTTGATTATAAAGGCATCGCTGCCATCACCATAACTCGCTAATAAAAATGTTTCACCCCCTTTGGCATCCTCCAGCGCTGCTACCAGCATCATCAAGGCGTGAGCTGAGCCACATACGCCCACATTGTTGATAAGGAGGTCCTGTAGTTGTGTCTTCACATCCAGCCCTACCTGTCTGGCAAGCGTCTGTTGAGCCCTCACCGTAGGTGCATAAAATATAGCCTTATTTAGGGACTTGATATCGAGACTATACTTTTTCATCAGCCCGCTGACCGCTTTGCCCGTATTCTCGAGATAACCATGCTCGATGATGAACCTGTCTTCCCAGGACTGCACAAAGGTGTCCTTATCTAACCGCCATACATCGTACATCTCGTTTGAAACTGAGTAACTGCCATCAACCGTAGCCAAGGGGGCACCGCTCTTGCTCACCAGGAAGGCTGCCGCCCCATCACCAAAATTTTGTTCGTAGTCGGAGCGGGGATAAGCTAAGCGGCAATCGGCGGCAACAACCATCACGCTCTGCGCTGAGCCGCTATTTACCGCGTCCACGGCTGCCCGCAGGGCAGCAGTCCCAGCACGCAGACTATTCCCGAAGTCCATAGTTATGATATCTGCCCTCAAGTCAGCAGCTGCCGCTACCAGGGCAGCGCACTGTTTTTCGCGGAACGGGGCTGTAGTCGAAGCAAAATACAAACCGTCCACCTTTTCACGCTCCACCCCGGCAAGGCAGTCCAGGACTGCTTCTACTGCCATGGTAACAGCATCTTCATCGTTGTTAGCTACGCTTCTTTCCCCGCCCAGTGATGGTCTTCCCCACCCTGCCGCTATAGCATCACGGCTTATCCGCCATAAAGGTATGTAAGCTCCGCAAGAAACTATACCTGACATTGAGTCCTCCTCTGCATAGTAGAATAGAGGCTACGCTCTGTCCTTCAAACGGGCACTTCAAAATTATAGCACACGACTCGTGCTGAGTCTGCACTCACTACTTGCCAGGGTCGAGATAATAATTCAACTGGTCGTTGATTATGTCTTTCAAGGAATGTTGCACCCTGAAGCCGAGCCCTCTGATTTTGGTAACCTCAGAAAGAAGGACAGGCACCTCAGCAGGGCGGAACCTTCCTTGGTCAAATTCCACAGTCACTCTGCCCTTGTCAGTTTCCACCAGAATTCCACCGTCCGCAACATCAAACATCAGCTCCCCTTCCAGAATCAACCGGTCAGCCTTTGTCTTTTCAAATCGCAAACCAAACATCGGCGATTTGTCCACCGCTGTCGGTTCCTCGACCACCTTCTTCCCTCTCAAATCCTGGAGCCGGTCCACTTTATACCCGGCACATTCCAGGCTTAGCAATAAATAGCTGAGCACCGAGTTCGTCCTCTCCGAACCCTGGACATAGACCTCCCCCGGTCTGCCTTTTTCTGCCAGCAGGCAATAACCATGGACTATATCAGCTATGTGAGACCAGTCACGAAAGGCGCTCACATTGCCTATGGTTATCTTATCGATTTCCCCCCTTTTCAGTTTCATCACCTGACTGGTAATCGCAGAGGTAACGAACATTTTACCCCTGCCAGCACCTTCGTGGTTGAATGCCCTTGAGACTATCGTCCTCAATCCGTATGCACTTTGATAGTTTCTCATCGCAAATTCAGCCGATACCTTCGATACTGCGTATGGCGACATCGGACGCAATGGGTTTAGTTCGTTTATAGGCAATTCGGGTATACGCACAGGCTCAGGAAACACCGTTCCATATCTCCTCAGCACCTGTTCATACTGATTCTGGGACACGATAGCAAGACCATACTCTTCGCTGCTGCCAGCAAAAATTATGGTAGAATCAAGTCCCTTCGACCGTATCGCTTCAAGCAGATTGACCGTGCCGTGAAAATTTATGTCCATAGTCTCCCACGGATGAGAGAACGACCTGGGAACAAACGATTGTGCAGCTAGATGGAATACCACCTCCGGTCTGGAAGCGTCCAGCGCGAAAGCCAGGCTGGATATATCCCGCACATCTCCCTCCAGTAATTCCACTTCCCTCTCGATGTTAAGGTACTCCAGGTTTCGCGGTATACCGCCGTCAGCCCGCCTTCTAATCAGCCCGTATACCCCGGCTCCCTGCTCAAGTAAATATCGGGCGATATGCGAACCGACAAAACCGCTCACACCGGTGATAAATACTTTCTTTCCCTTCCAGGACATCTCAAACCTCCATCGTTGTCATTACTCACTACCGGTCCCGACCTCATCCTCTTTTTTCCTCCCACCCCACCTTCCCCTGATAAGTACCAGCACCACTGCTGCCAGAAGTGTATACACTGCTATCCCAGCCCATGCCAAGATAGCCACCGGTTCTCTATGCTCGGGCAATAGCTGTACCTGAGCCCTCACTGTAGTGAAGCTGGCGACAGCGCTGGGCTGACTGGTGACTGGCTCCACCGCTTTCACCTGCCAGAAATAGGTCGTTCCAGAGTCAAGCTCACCATCGTATTTAAAAGCGTTACCCGCCACCTTGGTCTTTACCAGCACCTTTCTTAACTCAGCATCTTTAGCCAGTAAAAACTCATACTTGGTCACGCCGGGCAATGGCGTCCAGACAAAAGCTGGCGCTCGCACCACATCCTGGGCACCGCTAGCCGGTCTCAATAGCACAGGCTGCTGGTATTGAGTCTCTACAGGCACACCAATCTTGGTGGTAAAATACATCACTGCCGACCACGGACTGCGTACTATCTCACCTGTGGTAGCTCCCGTTGCCCGAACGCGCCAGTAATATTCGTGACCACACTCAAGATTGCCGTAAAAGCCGATGGCTGAACCTTCAGCCATTTTGGTCACAAGTGATTTCTTCATCGGGTCCTGGGGGATCTCGAGAATGAGACCGGCTGTCTGCCCACCTGAGGGGAAAAATACCGCCGGTGATTCCTGGTCTTCAGGGAATATATTCACCTTTACCACCACGCGGGTGGTAAACTCTTTCTCCTTGGCTATCTGCATCTCATATACAGAGGCATAATCAAGTTGCCTCCAGCGGAAATCTATCTGCTTTGCCCGTCCGCTCACTGCATCACAGGATAATATGTCCCCGCTAGCCGGCAATATGGTCCACGGACCCACTCTGGCAAATATATCAGTATATACCCACAAGCAACCCTGTTCATTCTGCCAGTCATAGTCCCGATTATCAATTGCCCATAGCCAATTGTACTTTCCACCGGAGATTTTGAGTGAGCCCGGCTCACAGGTGAACTTCACCATACCAGTCTCCGGTAAACCAGCAATCAAATAGTCCCACTCCAGTGATGGTGGCACAGGTGCACGGGAATACAAGGTGCGGTCCACACCAGTGCCGGTGAGAATATCGATACTCTCAGCTTTTGCCCATGCCCCATACAGGACATCGTTACGCATCGCCAGACCATAGAAGGCGGAGTTCGGCGGACCGAGTTCTTCCCAATCGGTGCTTTCTCCAATCACCCAGCGGTAGACCTTGCCGACGGTGCCTGTGGCAATATCGTGGCTGGCAGCATATATGGTCTTATTTTCATCAAACCGGTCATCAGCGATAACATGCACATTCCCTTCGATGGGTACCGGTTTCCTCTGCTCCAACGGAGGCAGAAACTTCGCCGCTGTCTGGGAGAAATCAGCATAAGCCACCCGCCCGTAGCCATCGGGGGGTCCCTTTTCCCCTACTATCACCCAGTCCTCCTCAGCGTCTTTCGCAACTTTACTTTTGGGATTCTTTAACGGCACGGCAATGGTATGATTAAAAGGGAACTCAGTGTACACTTTATTCTGCACCCATGTAGTACCTTCTTTTTCATAGTGGTAAACTGCGCTGCTGGATAGAGCATACACCACCTCATCATAAACCACTTTCCCCACCGCCAGGTCAACTATATCCATACCAAGCTCACCGGAAATCGTCTCCCACGATTGTCCTTCGTCTGGAGAATAGCCCACGTCTCTCCATTCAACCTCAGCGTAGGTGACCACTTCACTCCTTGATTTTTCCTCATAGTCTGGCTGCCTGACCCTGAGAAGTATTCCTTTATCGTTGTTATCGCTTTTAAGCCAAAGAACTCGTTCCCACATCTGTCCCGGCGGGTCACCTATACTGCGCCAGATGCTATACGAATAACCGCCGGCAGCAGTACTCAAGGAAGCTAAATATTGTATGTCATAATCCGGGATGATTTCCTCGCCTTTTTCAGGCTGGGGCACATTCAGCGCTGCCGTATCGCAGAGCTTTTGCATGTTGCTGTCTATCAGTCCCATCTGTGTCCAGCGTTCTCCCAACTGAGATAGTAACTCTTTTCCCACCATACTTAGAGCCACCTCATATTGAGCCGAGCAGGGGGTGACTGAAAAGGCGGACTCATCGCCGACCGTAGCTGGTGTCAGCAATGCACCAGGCCACTTATTTGGATCGCCGATGCTTGTGCCGCCGCTTGTCAATGCAGCCGAACTGGTGCCACAGTAAGCCCGCCTGCCGTCAGGGTGCCAGGCAAGAATTGCATTCGCATACCCCGTGCCAAAGCCACCGGTCGGCGAAGCGTATTCCGGCTGCGAGGGCTGCCAGCGTGGATAGGCATATGTGGGATTGGAGGTCCGCCATATCCGCACTCTTCCAGTAGCATATGGTATAACCTCACCGGCAAGCAGTTCACCCCCGCTGTAGTCACCGTAGTAGGCAATGCTGAAAATCCCGCCGCCGGGTGGGGATATGGAGGGTGTGATGGAGCGGACACGGGTGTTGTCGACCCGGTAAAGATAGCCAATATTGCCGCTGGTATTCAGGCTAATAAAATAGCGACGCCTTGGCGAATCAGGAGGAGATGTCGCCGCTAGAAAGTCCGATGGTAGCTCCAGACCAACAGTTATAAGCTGGTCCACCACCACTGTACTGCTTACTCTCACCGGATAGCCAGTATAACCGGCGGCATTATTCCACGTGGTCGTGCCAGCCACAGTATCCCGCTTGCCCAGATTAAGATACGTGCCACGGATGGCAGGGGTTCCATCTCTAACTGCTACAACTATAAGCCCGGAATCTGATACGTAATTAGGGGAGAATTTTATCGCCACCACGTCGCCAGCACCAGTCCCCGTCAGGTTCTGGTCCCGCCAGCTTGGTGCAGTAACTTCTGCCTGCAACACTAACACTTTCCCACCCGCGCTCCCATTTCTAGTGCCGATAGCGATATCCCGGTACTCGCCATATTTAAATGAAACATCGAGGCACCCGATAAACTCGTTATCAGCCAGCGTAAGCCCGGAATCAGCCGCATCCCAGTTCTGTCCGCCGTCCTGCGAGATGAGCACTCTCTTCGGTCCCGCCACTGAGCTATCCGTAACCACCACCACGAAATTTACATCGTCCGGCGCTATGACCACATTCCAGATATGCACAGCGCCTCCAGCGGCGCTGAACAACCTCTCAGAGATGTCCTGCCAGGTCACACCGCCATTGGTCGATTTATAAAGCTTCATGTTCGGCGTATCAGCCACATAGAAAGTCATACCGTCAACGCCGATAGCCACGGCATTTATCTCGCTGCCCGGGACAACGACATTGTCCTCCTTGCCAGGGGCGGGGGTATCCACAACCGACCAGGTCATCTTCCCGGGGTCGGCTGATACGAGGGCAACGTTTAGGGAAGAAAGCAAAGGGAACAAGATTAATGCAGCGAGAAGAACGCCCACCTTGATGGCTGCTGTCTTCCCCATGGGATTAACCCATTATACCACGCAAAAACGCTTTTGTAGCCCTGGTGATGAAGAAATTTTTGGGGGAAATTAGGACTAATTGGCTATTATCTTTGTGACTAAATGTCCACGACCTAACTTGACAAACTAATTGCACATATGCCACAGTTAGTCTAACCTATTAGCGAACAGACAGGACATTAGAGGAGTAGAATGCTGGCTCGCCCCATAAGGGAAGAACCCCTGGTCAGGAAACTGATTGAACAGTTGCTCAGCGGCAATATCGCCGAAGTCAAACCATTCGTCGACCTGTCATTAGAACTCGGCTTCACCTATCCTCAAATGGAAGAGCTACTCTCTCTGTCCGCACGCGAAAGCCTCAAGCTCCTTGAAGAATTGACTGCCAGTGCCTTGTTGGAAAAACACCCCCATAGCCGTCTTCTCTTCTGTCCTGAATGTCAATCGCCCAACATGAAAGCTGGCGATGGCTGCCCCAAATGCTACTCCTGGAACATCGCCAGAGGGCGGATACTGGAACATCTTCAGTGCGGCAATTTGAGTCTTGAAGAAGAGTATATCACCGACGACAGGTATATCTGCCCTAAATGCCACAAGGAACTCAAATTCCTTGGTACCGATTATCAAAGTCTGGGGATAAACTACAAGTGCCACAGTTGCAACAGCATATTCAGCCAGCCGCTGACCTCATGGCACTGCCTCAACTGCTCCCGGTTCTTCTTGGAAAAGGATGTCTCCGAGTCCTTCGTCTACTCTTACCGCCTCAATGAAGAGAAAAGGCGCTGGCTTGAATTCGAACTGGGACCAAAAGAGCGCTTGCTCAGTTTTCTCAGGAGTCGCGGCTACGAGGTGGCAGAGAATGCCATCGCCAGCGGCACAAGCAAATCAGGCACCGGGCACATCTTCGATATCGTTGCCCGACGCGACGACGGTTTTATCACTCATACCACAGTCATAGACGCGCTTATCGATGGCAGAGCACCAGAGGTCGGGCTGGAGCGGGTATTCAGCTATGATAATAAGACATATGACCTGGGAATACATGACAAGGTGCTTGTAGTCATTCCCAGGCTGTCGCCACCAGCAAAACAATTTGCGCTGCGGCAAAAAATACGCCTTTTTGAGGACACAGAACTGGAAAGGTTTCTTGCTTCACCAGCCTCTGCTAGCACCGGTAGCCCATCAAAGGCAAAAGTCCACCACCCTAAATTCAAGTCAAAGACACAGTTAATCGACCACCTTAAAGCCACCGGCTACAGGGTGGAAGAACAGGCAACGATTCAGGGCAGGTCAGGTGCCAGACACCGCTTTCATGTCCTTGGTTATTACGATGATGGCATCCTTACACACACCTTAGCCATCGGCATCTTCAGTTCGGACACCGAGGTCGGGTTCGATGCCGTCTCTGCCTTCGATACCCGGGCTTACGATGCCAATATACATGACAAAGCCATACTGGTCTACCCGCGGCTCAGCACCGAAGCCAGGCAGTTCGCTGATTACCAGCGGATAAGGGTCATCGAGGTTGACAGTACCGATGCCTTGAAATAGAATATAACTTATACGAAGTCCTGAGATGGCAGAAGAAGTAGTAAAAGAGAAAAGCGATAACGGGGTGGCTAACGGGGGGCTGCTCAGCGGCGTTGCCCGGCTAAATGTCTTGCTACAGGCGCCGACGCCGGAGGCACTGCAACTAGTGCCAGAGAGCATTGCCCGCAAGTACAATGTCGTCCCGCTTGAAGTCCGCAACAACACGCTCCGCGTGGCAATGACAGACCCCGACAATATCCTGGCGATAGAAGCCATTTCAGCGCGTGCCAAAAAGAGGGTCGAACCCGTAGCAGCCGAGCTCGCTGACATCCAGGAGGCGATAGACTTCAACTACAAAGCCTTTGGCGATATCGCTCATCTTTTCGGCACCGCTGCAGCACCCGCTGAAACAGAGACTCCAGAAAAGCTCGCCACCGCTGCTATAGCCGAGGACGCTCCGGTAGCCAGGGCATTAAACCGCATCCTCGAAGAAGCGGTGAAGTCCAGGGCTTCCGACGTCCACATCGAACCCGAGGTTGACAGGCTCCGTATCCGATTCCGCATCGATGGTATTCTCCACGAAATAAGCTCCCTGCCGCTGGGGACTCACGGACCGCTTATCTCCCGGGTTAAAATCCTGGCGAATATGAACATCGCCGACCCGCGCCGTCCCCAGGATGGGCAGTTCTCCTTCAGTACACGAGGGAAGGAGATAGACCTTCGTGTTGCCACCATCGCTACCGTCCATGGCGAGATGGCAGTGCTCCGCTTGCTGGACAAATCGATTGCTGTGCTCTCGCTGCGCCAGCTTGGTCTGTTGCCCGAGAGTCAGGAAAAGCTGGAGCGGATGCTCATGGTGCCCTATGGCATGGTGCTTATAAGTGGACCTACCGGCGCTGGCAAGACCACCACCCTTTACGCTGCTATCAACTCCCTGGACAGGGTGGGACGCAAAATCATCACCATTGAAGACCCTGTGGAGTACCGCTTTGAAGGCATAAACCAGATACAGATCAACCCCCGTGCTGGCATCACCTTTGCCAGCGGACTCCGCGCTATTGTGCGTCTCGATCCCGATGTCATACTTGTGGGCGAGATCCGTGACCGTGAGACTGCCGAGATCGCCATCCAGTCAGCCCTCACCGGGCACCTCGTCCTCTCCTCTGTGCACGCCAACGACACGGTGGGCGTCCTCTTCCGTCTGCTCGACCTCGGCATCGAACCATTCCTTATCTGCTCGTCAATCGTCGGTATCGTTGCGCAGAGGATGGTGCGCCGTGTCTGCCCCCACTGTGCCCGGATGACCACAGCACCAATGGTCGAACAATTAGCCTACCATAGAGAGCTGGGCGAAGAGCGTTCAGAATTCCTCTACGGCACCGGCTGTAGAGCCTGTACCTACACCGGCTACCTGGGCAGGACGGGGATCTTCGAGATACTGGAGCTTACCGACGAACTCAAACGAATGCTGGTCGCCGGTACCACGCCAGCCGAACTGCGTGCTAAAGCTATAGAGCAGGGAATGGTCACACTGGCTAAAGACGGCATGCTAAAAGCCCAGAAAGGCATCACTACACCGTATGAAGTATTGCGCAACGCTTACACGGCAGGTTAGTCATCATGAACTATTCTTATGTAGCTTACACTGAAGGTAAAAAAATGGTCAAAGGCAAGCTGGCGGCTATTGATGAGAAGGCAGCCATAGACATGCTCACCACAGTCGGCTACCACGTTGTCAGTATCAAGCCTGAGACCCGGCTTTTGCCCGACCTCAGCCGTTTCCTGCAAGCCCCGGTGAAGAAAGAAGCGCTCGTCCTCTTTTCCCGCCAGCTAGCACTCTTACTGGAAGCAGGAGTGGGCATCATCAGCGCCCTGGAACTATTGCAGGCACAGACATCGGACAAAACGCTCAAGACCGTCCTGTCCAAAGTCATCGATGACCTCCGCGCCGGCAGGTCGTTCTCAGCGGCGCTTGCCCAGCACCAGTATGCTTTTCCGCCGATATATAGCCGCATGATAGGCGTCGGTGAACACACCGGCGCTCTGGAGTCAGTCCTGCGCAGCCTTGCTGACCATATAGAGCGAGAGCTGACTGCCATGGGTAAATTGAAACAAGCGCTCATGTATCCCGCCCTTGTCGCTCTCATGACGGTCGTGGTGGGCGCCGTCATGATATTCGTACTTCTGCCACCTGTCACCAAGATGTTCTCTGCACTCGGCGGCAAACTTCCCATAACCACCCGACTCCTTATCTCCAGCATGGACTTAGTTATGGACTACGGACTATATCTCATCGTCGGTCTTGTGGGACTGCTTGCGCTGCTGTTTCTTTTCTTCAGGACTTCCCGTGGACGCTACATCCGCGACAGCATCCTGTTGAGAATACCCATGCTGGGACGCCTTCTACATCTGACGGAGCTTGCCCGCTGCTGTCGAAACCTGGCATTGCTGTTCCGCTCCGGTCTGCCCATGACCGAGGTGATAAAGCTCACCACTCAAGCGACCGGCAATGCAGTCATCGTCGAGGCATTAAAACAGGTAGAATACGATATGATGAGAGGACGGGGGCTTTCAGCCCCGATGCGGCAGAGAAAGGTCTTCCTGCCCCTGATGGTGGAGATGACCAAGGTGGGCGAGGAGACTGGTGCCCTTGATGAGACATTAACTGTGGTCGCTGAAAACTTTCAAATCGAGGCAGACCGGCGCACACAGACCGTGCTCGGAATGATAGAGCCGGTGATGACCATCATCATAGGTGGTGCCGTTGGCTTTCTCGCCCTCTCCGTCTTTATGCCCATCTACGGGGCACTACAACTGGTGAAATAGAGCTGAAGATGAAACGTTCAAGTAGACAAAGAGTCCCTCGCTTTAGAGGCATAATGAGAGACCAGATAGGCATGACCCTCATCGAGACCCTCATCGCTATGTCCATACTGTCGATAATCGCCGGCGCTTTTCTCACCAGCATGACCACCGCCGCCCAGACATCTTTCATCAACCACAAAAGGGCAACCGCCGAAAGCCTGGCTAAGTCCCAGATGGAATACATCAAGCGGCAGGACTACAAAGTCGACGGTGACTACGAAAAGCTGACAGGACTGCCACAGGGCTATGACCTGGACATCGTCGCCGAACGGCTCAACCCCAGGGGCGATAGCACCATTAACGATGACGGCTTGCAGAAGATAATAGTTACCGTCACTTACCACAAAGACCCGGTATTGACGGTGGAAGGGTATAAATGTTTCCAGCGGTATTGAGACAATACAAGAGTGAACTCGGCTTCACCCTCATCGAAGTCCTGACGGCACTGGCGATACTGGCGATGGTAATGGGACCAGCCACAGCCGCAGTTATCACCCTGATGAACCTCAGTTCGCGGAGCACCGATTTGAATGTCCACCTGCGCCAGGTGCAGAACGCCGGCTTCTGGATTTCCCAGGATGCCCTGATGGCACAGACCGTGACCACTGGCAGCCCCGGGGTTCTCCTCACGCTCAGGTGGACCGACTGGGACGGCAACAACTATACCGTTGACTACCTGCTGGAGGAGAACACCCTGCAGCGCCAGCTCAATGGGGGTGGGCTTTCAGTGATCGCTGAATATATCGACCCCGATGCGACCAGCTGCCAGTGGGATAACGAGCACGGACAGCTTACAGTAACCATCTCTTCGCTGGGCAGCAGCAAGACCCGGGTACAAAAAGTATATACAGTCAGACCGCGAGCTTGGGTGGGAGGAAGCTAATGAGGCTGAGGCAGTCCCTTAAAAGAGTCCTTACCAGCCAGTCAGGGCAAGCCCTGCCCATGGCGCTCATCTTGCTCATCGTCGGCGGGCTGGTCATCGTCCCCCTGCTCAACTTCATCAGCGGTAACATGAAGGCAGCACAGGTCATCGAGGACAAGGTGTACGATTTCTACGCCGCTGATGCCGGTGCCGAAGACGGGCTGTGGAAAGTGAGGTATGACTACCTCCCCGACTGGCTTATGGGCGACTGGACAGAGGAGACCTATTCCCACGAGCCCTATTCTTACACAATGTATGACAACGATAACCCCAGCGATATAACCGCTGTGAACGGGCGCCAGGTGGCTGTGGAGATAAAGCCCATCTGGGTGCTGCAAGACCTCGAGGAGCCGAGCTACCAGCAGGGGCGCACGCCCGATGACCGCCTTATCACCTACGGTAATAAGACCGACCAGACACCTGATGGCAGTCAGGGCATCTATACCATAAGCATAATGTACGATGGCTCGCTGGGGACACTGCTGGTCCAGAGAATCGGCTGCTGGCTGCCCGCCGGTTTCGACTACGTGGAAGGCTCCAGCAACCTGGAACAAGACCCGGGGGAGTCTTATTACCGCGTGCCCCAGGTCTCCAGCCATAAGAGCGGCACCACCGTGGTCTGGGACTACGGCACCGGCATCAACTATAACAGCCTGCCCACCCAAGGGACAAAGAAAGTCGTTACCTTCAGGTTCACCCCCAATGAGGACATGCTCGACGCCTTCTCCTGGACACGGACGGGCACTGACGCCATCAAGCTCTCCTGGGACACCTCCAAGAAGATAATCGAGATCGTTTCCCGTGCCCCCAGTGGTGAAAGCAAACAGACCACCGTCACCTGCCACGTCATCAAGAAGGAGTTCCAGCCTCTGGGCTCCGCTTTAAACGGCGACTACGCCGCCAGTGGCATCACACTGATGCGCGACCACGATAACGATGGTGGCTGGTGGTGGGACAGGGACAAACGCGAAAGGCTGTATAACGAGACAGCGGTCACCCTAGCATCGGGACAGCCGGTGTCCGTCCCCGAGGATGCCACTGTGGAACGTATCTTCCTCTACTGGTCGGGCTGGAAGTGCAAGCCGTGGAACATATGGGGCTACAGTCAGGAACAGCGCAACCTGTTGCCCAGCCAGAAGGGAGTCAACAAGGTGAATTTCAGGGTGAAGGTGGGGGCAACCGAGTTCTCCACCACCGTCACCGCCGGCGTATCACAGGTATTGCCCGATGGGACTTCTGGCGACCCCCACGGCTGGTCATACTCCTGCTTCGCCGACGTCACCAATCAGGTGGTGGACTTCTTTAAAGCCCAAGGCGTACCCTTCTACGGTAATGGCACCTACACCGTAGGGCACTGGGATGTCAGCCCTAACTATAACGCCTCAACCTACCGCTACGCACTCTACAACTGGAAAGATAACCACCAGAACGAGACTATAGCCGGCTATACCAGATACCCCCTGGGCAGCCCCATGGACGGGCGGCAGCGTGACTCAGGCTACGAAAACGACGGCGAGCAGGACGAGTGGTCGCACGCCGCCTGGTCGGTAATCATCATCTATTCCAGCCCGTCCACGCTGGGACACCACCTCTATCTCTACGATGAGTTCCGCACCTGCGTCCAATACGGGACTATATCTTTCACCATCAGGGGCTTCCTCGCCCCGGACGATGTCGCCAATGACCCTCAAGCCGCCAGGATGACCGTATTTGTCGGTGAGGGCGACTACCACTACAGCGGAGACCGCTTCCAGGTGAACGGGTACACGCTCAGTGATGGCTACTACTCGAACAACGTCTGGAACGGGATATCAAATGTGCTGGGGCAACAGGCGACTACCCATGAAGGCATCGACATCGATACTTTCATCGCCGGCGGCGGCGACATCATCAAGCCCGGCGATACCGAGGCGCAGATCAGGATGCCCACCAGCACCGATGTCTGGCACCTGGTGTACATCATCCTCTCTTTCCGCAGCGAGATAACCGTCGGCGGCGTCATCGACTTTAAGGTGGAGTGAGGAGGCAGTCCTCTCTCCCCTCCGCGGGAGAGAGTTAGAGTGAGGGGTCACCCCTATCTCCCTCGCAAAAAGGCTGGACTGAGGAGGTCACCCTCACCTTAGTCCTCTCCCGTCGCGGGAGAGGAAAAAAATCCCTCTCCCCTCCGCGGGAGGGGTCGGGTGAGGAGGCAGTCCCTATAGGAGAGAGCTACCTTCCCCTGTCCTCTCTCCCCTCCGCGGGAGAGAGTTAGAGTGAGGGGGATTCACCCCCTCTTGTTTTCTGTATTCAAGCATGCTACACTGAAGTCAATATAGTGATACGAACATAAATGCCGTCATGATGGCACCAGCCGAAAAAGCTGACAAAGAGAAGAAGAAAAAGGGCATACTGGAAAGGCTGCCCAGACTTAGCCGTACCAGCCAGACAATACTCATCCTGGCAATGCTGGTCGCTATGTTCGTCCCCACCTACCTCATCTATTACCAGCAGCCCAAGACCCGTGCCGCGCTGGAGTCTTCTCTTGCCACTTTGCAAAAAGTGCTGGCGGCTGAGCAGACACCGAAAGAGCGGCTGGAAGCTGACCTGAAAAGGGCACAGGAGCAGCTTGCCGCTGCCAGAGCCCTCTACCCCGACCCCAACCATGTGCCCGAGCTGGTAAACAGCCTTATCGGGCTGGCAGAACAGAACGATATCGATGTCACCGAGACGAAGGTCACCGCCTCCAAGCTGCCACCGCCTAAAGACACTAAAAAGGATAAGGCACCGGCTGAGAGGATCGAGGACATACTGACTGCAGAGATGACGCTGAAGGGGCAGGTATCGCATTTCCAGAACTTCCTGCTGGCGCTGGATAAACAGTTCCCCACCATCCGCATTAAAAAAGCCGCTTTCACCATCTCCAGCGAGGAGGGCAAGGAGGATACCTGCACGCTATCTCTGCTGGTTTTCTGCTATCCGGCTGAGGAGAACAAGTGATAGTCCTGGACTTTACTGACAGCGAAATAAAGACACTGGTGGTGAGAAGAAAAAAAGTGGAGCTTGCCACCACCCTGTCGCTTGAGCCTGGCTGGGTCAAGGACGGCGCCATTGCTGAGCCCGATGCTATCAGCCAGCGGCTGCGTGAGTTCCTCAGCTCCAATAACATCACTGAAACAGAGGCGATGAGCACCGTAAGCGGTCAGCACACCATCTACCGCATGGTCAACATCCCCCGCGTCCCGCCCAAGCTGCTTGAGAACGCCGCCGCAATCGAGCTGGAAAAGAACATGCCGGTATCGCTGGAGGAGCTTTACACCACATGGCAGGCGGTAGACATCTCCCAGGAGGAGATAGCGCTCTGCATGGTCGGTACCCGCCGCGACATTGTGGACACCATGATAAGAACACTGCGCACCGCCGGTCTGCGCCCTGTGGTCTTTGAGCCCAGACCACTGGCTGTGGCACGGCTGTCCGAAGACCCCCACGCCATCATCATCGATGCCCAGCCTTCCAGTTTCGATATCGTCATCGTCCTCAGCGGCACCCCTGTGATACTGCGCAGCGTGCCCTTCCCGGACCAGGACATGTACAGCAGGTCGGCTGGAGTCAAGGAAGAGCTGGAGAGGACAATCAACTTCTACAATGCCAGCCATAAAGAGGCACCGATAACGCCCCAGAGCCGCATACCAATCATCCTCAATGGTGAACTCCCTGGGCTGGCTGAAGCCACCGGGTACCACTGCAAGCCCCCCCTAGCCCCCTTCACCTACCCACCGCTCGACCTGACCAAATTCGCCGCCGGTGCCGGGCTGGCTCTCCGGGTGCTACAACCAAAGACATCCCCGATGCGCCTGACGGTCAATGCCATACCCGAGACTTACCTGCCGAAGCCACGCCCCGTAGGACAGATTGCCTTCTGGCTATTCACCCTCCTCGCTGTCATCGCTTTTCTCTGGCTGGCTTCGCTCACCATAGCCGAGGTGAGGCAGACGGCAGAGCTAAACTCACAGGTCGAAGTGCTGCAGGCGCGGGTAAATGTACGCCGGGGTACGGAGAAGGTGCTCAAAGAGCTCCAGGCAAAGCTGGATGCCGCGCAGACCAGATTAAACGTGTTTCAAAAGCCGCTCGATGTTGCCGGGGCACAGCGCGCCAGCGTCATCGCCGATATCCGCGAGGTCACTACCGCCAACACCAGCGGCACGCTTAAACTTAAGACCATAACCCTGACCGACAAAGCCGCCACCGGCACCGATGTCGCCCCCCAGATCGAAGTGGAAATAAACGGCACCGCCGCCTCCCAGAGCACCATCCTGGACTACACCAGGAAGCTCCGCGACAGCGGCAGGTTCTCCCAGGTCACCATCAAAGAGATGAAAGAGGTCAAATACAACGAGTGGCAGTTCACCCTGTCGCTCGTCCAGTAGCCCCACCAGAACAAAAACAGCACGGGAGACCGCTTTCACCGAGGTCTCCCGCACCTATACCGGCAACCCGCAACCCGCTTACACGGCTGCGCTACAGGACGACAAAGCTAAACACCGGCTGCTGTCCGTTACTGCGGACAAGCGCCCTGGGTGACCACGCACTCGCCAGCGGCATTCTCGCTGAAAGTATAGGCGCCCAGCGGCTCCTCTGTAAGGTACCCGGCATTGATCAGGTCATCCACAGAGGTAGGGCAACTGCCCTCCTCCCACCTGTAGGCGGAGGTCACCGTGGTCACATTGTGCAGGTCGGTGGCGCACGCCTGTTCCTCGCCCCTGCCGATGAACCTCGTCACCGCGATGGTGACCACGCCCGCCAGGGCGGCAAGGATGCTGATTACCACCAGCAACTCGATGAGGGTGAAGCCCGCTTCACCGTACCGAAAGCTCCTCAGCAGTCTTTTCATTCGCTTTTACCTCCTTAAAAAAGCTCAAATCGCCTTTGCGGCGACTCTCATCAAATTTAATCTTAACTGCCAGATTACCATTTGTCAAGGCGTGGTAGCCAGCCGAAGCTAACGAATTGGTCACATTGGAGTATAGTACTTTCGTCCTAGTACCTTTGTCGAGCGCCGCTATTTGCCGCCTCCGCAGGCTATTTCAGAAGCCCGCACGGCGATGTCTGATGTCGGGTTTCTGGTATTCTGCTATTATAGTACCCGTAAAAATCGAGGTGGGTTATATGGACAGGGAGATTTCGGTCATCAGCATTGAAGTGGTAAGGGAGCTTTCCCGAGCCAAGCACCAGCCTCCCACAGAGGTGGAGGTTATGGCTCTGAAGCAGGGCATCGTGCCGCAGCGCTACCTGCGCAACATCGGCACCATCGGAGCTGAGGGGCAGATTAGACTGCTCCGGTCGCATATGGCGGTGGTCGGTGCCGGCGGGCTAGGCGGTACCATCGCCGAGCTTCTGGCAAGGATGGGGGTGGGGCATATAATCATCATCGATGACGACCGCTTTGCCGAACAGAACCTGAACCGTCAGCTAATGTGCACCGAAAGGAACATCGGCAAGTATAAAGCAAAGGTCGCCGCCGCTAGAGTAAGGCGGATAAATTCTGCAGTCAGGGTTACTGTCCGCACCGAAAGGCTGACTGTGGACAACGCCAGCCGCTTGCTCCGCGGTGCCGAGGTGGTGCTGGACGCGCTGGACAACCTGTCCTCGCGGCTCGCCGTGGAGAAAGCCTGCAGGGAGTTGAAGATACCCTTCGTCCACGGTAGCATCGCTGGCTTCTGCGGTCAACTGATGACCGTCTACCCTGAAGACCCGGGGCTACAGGCTATTTATAGCGCAACCAGTCCCCCGGAGACAGGCATCGAGACCAGGCTGGGCAACCCTGCTACCACACCGGCGATAATCGCCGCCCTGGAGGTACAGGAGGCAATTAAGATAATCACCGGCATCGGCGAACCCGTCCGCAACCGGTTGCTGGTATTCGACTTGCTTACCGCAGAGGTGCACAGCATAAACATCGGGAGGTAAAATGGCAAAGGTGACGGTAAGACTCTACAGCCTGTGGCAGGTGTATGCCGGGGCTGCCAGCACTGTGTTTGAGGCGAAGGACCTCGAGGACTTGCTGGAGCAGGTAGAACAGAAATTTGGCTCCCGCATCCGTGAGAAATTGCAGGCACGGAAAATCGACCTCAGCGGCAGGATAGATGAGTTCTCACTGGTGCTCCTCAACGGGACGAATATCAAGCAGGTGAATGATACCTCCCTTAAGGATGGCGATGTGCTGCACATCATGCCCCCTCTGGCTGGGGGCTAACAGGTCATACCCTCACCTGACCTCTCCCCCTAACCAATAAATCCCTCTCCCCCTTGAGGGGGAGAGGATAGGTGAGGGGGTGAATAGGGTATAATACACGGGTGGACTATTTCTGGTCGTTCCTGTTCTTTGCCATCGGAGCCTGCATGGGCAGTTTCCTCAATGTCATCGCCGACAGGCTGCCACAAGGTAAGTCCATCGTCTCACCCCCTTCCCACTGTGAGGACTGCCAGCGCCGGCTCTCCGCAGATGACAACATCCCCATATTCAGTTACCTCTGGCTGAGAGGACGCTGCCGTTATTGCCAGGCAGCCATCCCGCAGCGCATATTCTGGGTAGAGCTGGGCACAGCGGTGCTATTCGCCTTCCTCTACTGGGAATACGGTTTCGGCTATCTCTTGCCGGTGATGCTGGTCTACGGCTGCATCTTCATCCTCCTCACCGTCATCGACCTGGAGCACGGGCTGCTGCCCAATAAGATCGTCTATCCGGCGATAGCCATCGCCTTTGCAGTCGCTGTGGCTTCGCAGTTCCTGCACTTGCCGCTCCTCCCCGACCTGAAGAGTGCCGCTATCGCTGGGACTATCGGTTTCGTCTTTCTGCTCATACCAGCCCTCATCTCCCGGGGGATGGGCTGGGGAGATGTCAAGCTGGCGGCTTTCATCGGCTTGGCGACCGGATTCCCGCTGGTGCTGCTGACGCTGTTTATCAGCATCGTCAGCGGCGGGCTTGTCGCCGGCATCCTGCTCCTGCTCAAAATCAAAGGGCGCAAGGACGCAATCCCCTTCGGTCCTTTCCTGTCGCTGGGGACGCTGTTAACACTGCTCTGGGGAAACAACATCCTCGCCTGGCTGGGGTTCGCCTAGCCGCTCATACTAAAGTATGATTTTTATCCGCCGGATGGCTGAACCCGGTTAGTCCCTTTTTCCAGAGATAAACCATTCACTCTCTCGATGGCAACCAGCCGATAATGCGGTAGACTGATAAGGCTGTTACAAATAGAAAGGTCAATAGATGAAAACTCAGATTAAAGAAACGGCTGTCAATTTCGGCAGCCATGGAATAAAGCTCAGCGGCAGGCTGATTTTGCCCTCAACGGTGGACAGTCCACTGCCAGCAGCTATCCTTTGTCACGGCTTCGGTGCCAGCAAGAAGGCGATGATTCCCAGCGGTCGCTCTCTGGCAGAGCAGGGTATAGCCAGTCTCGTCTTCGACCTCCGGGGGCATGGCAATAGCCACGGTGCCGTGGACGGTCTCCCGGTAGACGATGTCCTCGATGCCTGGGAATTCATCTGCTGCCAGCCAGAGGTTGACACCAGAAGAACAGCTTTTATCGGTCATAGCCTCGGTGCTATGTCTGCCATCTTCGCCGCCAGTGAAGTCCACCCCAGAGCACTGGTGCTTCTCTCCTGTCCGCCAGAGACCAGCAATGAGTTCCCTGCGGACAACGAACCCAGTACCTACGGGCGATGGGGACCTGATACTGTCCTGGAATATCCCAGGCACGGTGCTTTCCCGTGGCTTAGTGGCATTGCTGCCATCGCCTGCCGGCTATGGATGTACCTGCACAGCTACAGCGTCAAGGTCAACTGGCAAAAATTTTTCCAGGCTCTCCGTGAATTAAAAATGTCTCCCGCACTGGAAAAGCTCGATGACTGCGCCAAACTGTTTGTCTTCTGCCTGGGAGATAAGGTCACTCCGTATTCCAAATCGTCACTCGTGTACCAGACGGCACCTATGCCCAAAGAAGCCTTGCTAGCCAGCGGTGGTAACCACACTGCGCCACTGTCCAGCAAAATGTTGCGTGCTTCATGGCTTGGCTGGACAAGACAGGTCTTGCTGAACGGGGAGGACTGAGATGAGGGTGCTGGTTACCGGTGGTGCCGGGCGTCTCGGCGTGATAGTTTGTCAGACCTTTCTCGACGCCGGATATAAGGTGCGCGTCTTCGACCTGGACTCACCGCAGAACCGGCGCAATCTGAAAAAGCTTCACCCCGGAGAGAATGTGGACGTCTGCTGGGGCGATATCACCCAGCCCCATCTGATAGCACAGGGGCTGAACGGGGTAGATGCCATCGTGCATATGGCAGCCGTACTGCCACCGCTCACCGATAAACGACCAGAGCTAGCATACAAAGTCAATGTCGGTGGCACCAGAAACCTGGTCAAACTGGTCAAAGAGCTATCACACCCGGTGGCGTTCGTCTTCACCTCCTCAGTAGCCGTCTTTGGCTGCCATCCCCAGCCACACCAACCACTTTGTCCCGAGAAAACGCCTCCACAGCCCATCGATACCTACGGCAAGACCAAACTCGCTGCCGAAGACCTGATAAGGGAGTCTGGCATCGATTTTGTGATTTTGCGCCTCACCGCCACCATGTATCTCGACTTTACCATTGCCGACATCAAGCGGATGTTCTCCGCCCCGCCGGAGACGCCGGTGGAGTTCTGCCATCCCACAGACGCCGCCACAGCTATCGTCAATGCAGTGCGTGACTTCGACAGGGTGAAAGGCAACACTCTGGTCATCAGCGGCGGACCCGACCAGCGGATGTCCTACGGCGAGATGGTGGGCGCCATTCTCGGCTTGATGGGGCTGCCGCTACCGCCAAGAGAAAAGTTCTCTTCCATGCCCTTCTATCTGCACTGGTACGATACCGCCAGGGCTCAGGCACTGCTTGCCTTTCAGCGGCACAGTTTCACCGACTACCTCAAAGACCTCGCCAGTTCTATTTCGAGAAAATACGGTCCCGGTTTTCTGGGATTCATGAAGTATGTGGTCAGCCCGGTGCTGGGCAAGGTCATCGTGCAGTTCTTTTAACCTCACCCTCACCTTAGTCCTCTCCCATCAAGGGAGAGGAAAAAAGAGGTACTCTCTCCCCTCGCGGGAGAGAGCTAGAGTGAGGGGGCAGTCCTCACCTTCACCCTCACCTTAATCCTCTCCCGTCAAAAGAGAGGAGGAAAATAAGGACTCTCCCGTCAAGGGAGAGGAAAAAGGCACAGGGTATTGCGTCTTCCAGCGACCTCTGTTATACTATATAACAGTAAACCTTTAAGTCAGTCCAGCGAGGCTGGCAAGGGTAATTATGAGTAAAGAGTATTTTGCCGGTGTAAGCACCCCCACAAGTCGCCATCTCCTCTCTTTGCCAGTTAAGACCTCTTGCCACTCGACGGCAGGAGGTTTTTTTAATGGCTGAGAGGACTCTCCTCTCCCCTGAAGACATAAGGCGGGCGCTTGTCCGCATCGCCCACGAGATTATAGAGAGGAACAAAGGCGCCGGAGACATCGTACTCGTGGGCATGCAGACGCGGGGAGTACCTCTGGCGAAAAGGCTGGCAGCTTCCATTCAGGAATTTGAGGACCTCCCCGTCCCCACCGGTTCACTCGATATCAGCCTTTACCGCGATGACCTCTCCCGGCTGCCGCTTAAACCGCTTGTCCACCCCACAGATATACCGGTCGACATCACCGATAAACATATTGTCCTGGTGGACGATGTGTTCTATACAGGACGCAGCATCCGCGCTGCCATGGACGCAATCATGGACCTCGGGCGCCCCCGGACAATACAGCTAGCCGTCCTCGTCGACCGCGGGCACCGTGAACTACCGATACGCGCTGACTATGTGGGCAAAAACATACCGACATCACGCAGCGAGGAAATAAAGGTCTATGTTACCGAGGTCGACGGAGAAGACAAAGTGACCATCATCACGCCGGACAAGGAGGGTGCGACATGAGACCAGCAGAACAAACAATCCAACCAAAGACATCGGACACTCTACCTCCTTTGTCTACAGCGCTCTGGAGGCACCACCATGTGCTCGACCTGGACGATTTCAGCCGCGAGGAAATTGAGCTTGTCCTCGATATTGCAGATGCTATGGCAGAGGTGCTACAGCGTGAGGTGAAACGGGTGCCAACACTCAGGGGCAGGACCGTGGTGACGATGTTTTACGAGCCCAGCACCCGCACACGCGCCTCGTTCGAACTTGCAGCCAAAAACCTGAGCGCCGACACTGTAAACCTCGATGCCACCAGAAGTAGCGTGACCAAGGGAGAATCGCTGCTGGATACCCTGCGTACGATACAGGCACTGGGAGCCGATATCATCATTATGCGCCACCACCATTCCGGTGCCCCATACATCGCCGCCCGCTACATCAACGCCAGCATCATCAACGCCGGCGACGGCTGGCATGCCCACCCCTCTCAGGCACTACTGGATATCTATACCATCCATAAACACCTGGGGGGCTTGACCGACCGCAAGATAGTAATAATCGGCGATATCACACACAGTCGCGTCGCTCGTTCCAATATCTGGGGCATGAGCACGATGGGCGCAAAAGTAGTGCTCTGTGGTCCACCAACACTGCTACCGCCGGGACTGAAAGAGTTCATCGTCCACTGCCGGTTATCACAGGTAAGCGTGGAGACCGAGATAGAGGCTGCTATCAAAGATGCCGATGTGGTCATGCCGCTAAGGTTACAGGTGGAAAGACAGCAGAGTGGACTTCTCCCCAGTCTCCGGGAATATGTCCAGCTCTATCAAATAAATGGACCAAGGCTATCTCTAGCCAGACCAGGAGCATTGGTAATGCATCCGGGACCGATGAACGAGGGTATAGAAATAAGCCCTGAAGTAGCCCGTAGTACCCAGTCGGTCATCGAGGAGCAGGTCACCAACGGTGTGGCGGTGCGTATGGCATTGCTATATTTAGTTGCCGGGGGTAAAAGCAGTTAATGACCAGGATACTTATCCGCGGCGGGCATATCATCGACCCATCCCAAAATCTCGATGCGATAGGCGACCTGTCCATCAAAGACGGCAAGGTCGAATGGCTCGGCACCCACAATGCCGCATTACCTGAGGCTGAGACAGTACTCAACGCCGCAGGGCTTATCGTCACCCCGGGGTTCATCGACCTCCACTGTCACTTGAGACAGCCCGGGTTCGAGGACGCGGAGACCATTGCCACCGGCACTCTGGCTGCCGCCAGAGGCGGCTTCACCACGGTGTGCTGTATGCCCAATACCCAACCACCGCTCGATAGCCTTGCTTCTGTGGACTATGTAAAACAAGTCGCCTCCACTGAAGGGTATGTGCGCGTCCTCCCCATTGCCAGCATCACCAGGGGAAGAAAGGGGCTTGAACTGGTGGAGATGGACGAACTGGCGAAAGCTGGTGTGGTTGCCTTCAGTGACGATGGTGAGCCAGTCTCCAGTTCCAGAGTCATGCGCCTGGCGATGGAATATGCGACTAGACTGGGGGTACCCATCATCGACCATTGTGAAGATAAAGGACTGAGCCAGGATGGGGTGATGAACGAGGGATGGGTCTCTGCCAGGCTCGGTCTCAGGGGGATACCGGCAGCCGCCGAGGAGGTAATGGTAGCCCGGGATATCAGGCTTGCAGAGCTTACCGGCGCCAGACTCCATATTGCCCATGTCAGCACCAGAGGGTCCGTGGAGATAATCCGCCATGCCAGGGAGAAGGGAATCGCGGTCACCGCTGAGGTCACCCCACACCACCTCCTCCTCACTGAGGAACGGGTAATGGGTTCAGAACCTGGCAACAACACCCTCTTCCACTATGACACCAGCGCAAAGGTCAACCCACCACTGCGCACCCGGGACGACACCACCGCCCTTATCAAAGGCATTAAAGATAGCACCATCGATGCCATCGCCACCGACCATGCACCGCACACACTGGTGGACAAGCTATGCGAGTTCAATATCGCCGCCTTCGGCATCAGCGGACTGGAGACCGCCTTCGGCTGTTTGATGCTGCTGGTGCACAACAAGGAGATAGACTTGATAACACTGGTATCCCTGTTGACCTGCAAGCCGGCGAAAATCATCGGCAACAAATTTGGCGAGCTGGGCACCCTGCGACCGGGCTGTCCTGCCGATATCACGCTCTTTGACCCTGACAGGGAATGGGTAGTGGACAGTCGCACCTTTGCTTCCAAAGGGAAAAACACACCATTTGAAGGACAAACCTTAAAAGGCAAAATAATGGCTACCATCGTACAGGGCAAAATCGTCTATCGTGATGCCGCCCTCAAGCTAAAGACGGGGAAAGCTTGAGTCCCGCTTACTGAAAAGAATAACTATACCCGAAACATGAGAGGATGACAGATGAGTAAAAAAGGAATACTGGTACTCGATGACGGTACCTTCTATGAAGGCTATTGCTTTGGTGCTGAAAGGACTGCCTACGGCGAAGTGGTCTTTGACACCAGCATGACCGGATACCAGGAGATGCTTACCGACCCTTCCTTTGCCGGACAGATCGTAGTCCCCACCTACCCGCTTATCGGCAATTACGGCATAAACGACACAGACTCTGAATCGGCAAAAATCCAGGTGAGAGGCTTCGTGGTCAGAGAGTACTGTGAGAGCCCCAGCCACTGGCAGAGTAAATTGACGCTGCATGAGTACCTGCTCAACAACGGCGTCCCTGGGCTTGCATCGGTGGATACCAGAATGCTGACACGCCGCTTGCGTACAAAGGGGGTGACCATGGGTATCCTGACTTCAGAGATGACTGTAGCCGAGGCGCTGGAACAACTGAAAGGCTCACCCACCTACGATAGCGTTGATTTTGTAAAGCAGGTGACCACTGCCCGCCAATACGACTGGAAACCGGTAGCAACCGGGAAGACATCTTACCATATAGCGGTCATCGATTTAGGCATGAAATATAATATCGCCAGGGTATTGTCACACCTTGGCTGTCAGGTCACGGTCATCCCCTGTACCACACCAGCCGAACACATCCTGGACGTTTTGAGACCGGACGGGGTCATCCTGTCACCGGGTCCCGGTAACCCTGATGTCATCCATTACCTTACAGATACGGTACACAAGCTTATCTTTCGCAAACCGGTGATGGGCATCTGCCTTGGTCACCAGCTTATTGGCGCTGTATTTGGAGCCCGGACCTTCAAACTGAAATTCGGGCATCGTGGCGGCAACCACCCGGTCCGCGACCTGGCGACAAACAGGGTCTACATCACAACTCAGAACCACGGCTATGCTATAGACCCCGACACTGTAACAGGGGGGCTCGAGATTAGCCATATCAATTTGAACGATGGTACAGTCGAGGGACTTCGCCATCAAGAATTACCACTGCTCTCCATCCAGTACCACTCTGAAGGTAGCCCCGGTCCTCAAGACAACACCTATCTCTTCCAGCGCTTTCTGGAAATTGTGAGGGAGAATATATAAATGGCTAAAGTATCCAAGGTCCTGGTCATCGGCTCCGGTCCGATAATTATCGGACAGGCAGCGGAATTCGACTATTCCGGAACACAGGCATGTAAATCACTCCGTGAAGAAGGCGTGACCACTATTCTGGTCAATTCCAACCCGGCGACCATCATGACCGATGAAGGGATAGCCGACATCGTCTATATCGAGCCGCTCACAGTAGAGGTGATAGCCAGGATAATCGAACGCGAACGACCTGATGGCATTTTGCCCACGCTGGGTGGACAGACCGGGCTAAACATGGCAGTGGAACTTGCCGATGCTGGCGTGCTGGAAAAATACAATGTCCGGCTATTGGGCACACCACTGAACACAATCAGGAAGGCAGAAGAAAGGTCTTTATTCAAGCAATTGTTAATAGATATAGGTGAGCCGGTCCCATCCAGTGTCACTGTTCATTCGGTCGAGGAGGCGAAAAGGTTTGCCTGCGAAATCGGTCTGCCGCTAATTATCCGCCCATCATACACTTTAGGAGGTACAGGGGGTGGGATAGCTCATACCCTGGAGGAACTGGAAAGCGTGGTAGCTAACGGACTCGCCTCGAGCCTCAGCCACGAGGTCCTGGTGGAAAAATGTGTTCTGGGATGGAAAGAGATAGAGTATGAGGTGATGCGCGATGCTGCTGATAACTGCATCACCGTTTGTTGCATGGAAAATGTTGACCCTATGGGCATCCATACAGGCGACAGCATCGTGGTTGCCCCCAGCCAAACGATGACCGACAAAGAGTACCAGATGCTGCGTTCTGCCAGCCTGAGGATCATCCGTGCCCTGGGTATTGAAGGGGGCTGTAACATACAATTCGCCCTCACCCCACACCCGATAGTAGCTGAAAAGTGGGCACCCGACCAGCTCCGTGTGACCCAGAGCCAGTACTATGTTATCGAGGTCAACCCCAGGGTCAGCCGTAGCTCGGCTCTAGCAAGCAAAGCCACCGGCTACCCTATCGCCAGAGTGGCAGCAAAAATAGCCATAGGCAAGAGGCTCGACGAGATCCCAAACCGCATCACCGGCAAGACACTGGCAGCCTTTGAGCCTGTCGTTGACTACTGCGTTGTCAAAATTCCCCGCTGGCCCTTCGATAAGTTCACCCTGGGCGACCGCACCATCGGCACCCAGATGAAAGCCACCGGCGAGGTAATGGCAATCGAACGCTGCTTCGAGGCTGCCCTGCAAAAAGCGGTTCACTCTCTGGAATTCGGTAAAAGGAGCCTTCTGTGGGAAGATAAAAGCTGGGCACAAAGCACAGACATCGGTTCCCTCCCTCTACACCCCAACGATTTGAGGTTGTGGGCAATTATGGCAGCTTTGAGGCGCGGCATTAACTGCGAGCAGATAGCACAGCGTACTGGCATCGACCCCTGGTTTATCTACAAGATGCTCAACATCGTCAACATGGAGAAACGGCTCCTGTCAGAGCCACTGACCCCAGACCTGATGCGGGAGGCAAAACAGCTTGGTTTTTCCGATGAGCAAATCGGCGTCCTGGCTGACAGATTGCCGGAGCAGGTGCGTCAGCTACGCCATAGCTGGCAAATAAGACCGGTGTACAAAATGGTAGATACCTGCGCTGCTGAATTTGAGGCTGAGACACCCTACTTCTATAGCACTTACGAGCAGGAGAACGAGGCTGAGCCGATGCCAGGCAAGAAAGCCGTGGTCATCGGTAGCGGTCCTATCCGTATCGGACAGGGAATAGAGTTCGATTATTGCTCCGTCCACGCCGCCTGGGCATTGAGAGACACGGGTATCCACAGTATTATGGTCAATTCTAACCCGGAGACTGTCTCCACCGATTTCGACACCAGCGACCGCCTTTACTTCGAGGCACTTAATGAGGAGAGCATGAGGAATATACTCGAGAACGAAGGGGGCTACACTACCGACTCATTGCCGCCAGTCATTGTCCAGTTCGGCGGGCAAACAGCAATCAACCTTGCTGAGCCACTTGCCCGTAGCAACTTGCCCATCCTGGGCTCAAGCGCCGAGACTATAGACATAGCTGAAGACCGCCGCCGCTTTGAGGAGTTCCTCAGCCGCCTGGGAATACCCCAACCACCAGGCGCCGGGGTGACAACACTAAAAGAAGCAGTCAGCACCGCCGGGCGACTTGGCTATCCAGTACTCGTCCGCCCCAGCTACGTCCTCGGAGGTAGAGCCATGGAAATAGTCCACAATGAGGACGAACTGGTCCGCTATATCTCCCTGGCACTGGAAATGGACAGCAAACACCCCACCCTGATTGACAAGTATTTCGAAGGTAAAGAAGTTGAGGTGGACGCGGTGAGCGATGGCGAAGATGTGCTCATACCCGGGATAATGGAACACATAGAGCGCGCCGGTGTGCACAGCGGTGACTCGATAGCCGTCTACCCGGCGCTTAACCTGACACAGGACGAGGTCAACACCATAGTGGAGTACACCACACGGATAGGGCGTGCTCTTGAGGTTAAGGGGCTGATGAACATCCAGTTTGTAATCATGCCTGGCAACGGAGGGAAAAGCTCTATATATGTACTCGAGGTCAACCCGCGTGCCAGCCGCACCATACCTTTTATCTCCAAGATTACTGGCGTGCCCATGGTGCGCATCGCCACTAAAGTGATGCTTGGCACCAGCCTCAAGGAGCAGGGCTATACTGGCGGGCTGTGGCGGAGACGGAAACTCGTTGGCATCAAAGCGCCAGTGTTCTCTATGTCAAAACTCACCGGCGTTGACACCTACCTGGGACCGGAGATGAAGTCCACAGGTGAGATAATGGGCATTGACTACACCTTCGAATCAGCCCTGGCTAAAGCACTCATCGCTGCCGGACTGATGCTGCCGGGGCACGGTAACCTCCTGTTCAGTATTGCTGACAAGAACAAGAAGGAAGCACTGCCTATTATCCACGGCTTCTATTCACTGGGGTACGGGCTTTATGCCACCGAGGGAACCGCCAACTTCATCGAGTCTCAGGGGATAAAAGTGAATAAAGTCACCAAAAAGCTGGGCGAAGGACATCCCAATGTGGTTGACGTTATCAACGATGGCTCAGTGACTGGTGTTATAAACACCATAACCGGCGGGCGTGTCCCCCTTCAAGACGGCTTTCATATCCGCCGTGCCGCGGCGGAGCACCGCATCCCCTGTTTCACCTCGTTGGACACAGCCCGTGTCGCCCTACAAGCCATCACCAGCAGCAGCCAGATTTTCACCGTCTGCAGGTTAAGTGAATATCTTAACAGGCAAGAGGTGTGACTATACCTTGAAACTGGTCTCAGCCCGTATCGTGTCCAACATAGAGCTTATTCCGGGGCATGGTCTGCTCTGTATCGAAGCACCCTACATTGCCGCTAATGCTCAGCCAGGACAGTTTATCACCATAAAGTGTGGTGAAGAACTGTTTCTTCGCCGCCCCTTCAGTGTACACAAGACCGCTGGCACAGACCTGGTATTCGTTTTCTTTAAAATCGTCGGCAAAGGCACTATCTGGCTTTCGCAACGCACCAGAGGCGAGACGCTCGACGTGCTGGGACCACTGGGAAACGGTTTCTCAGTCCCCAGGTCGGCAAAAAAACTGCTTCTTATCGCCGGTGGTGCCGGCATCGCCCCCCTCGTTTTCCTGGCACAACGAGCTCCGGCACAGGGCAAGACTGTGAAACTCGTTATCGGCGCACAGACCGCGAGACAACTTTATCCTGAGGAGCAACTGCCTTCAGGTATAGAGAAGATATTCGTGACCGAAGATGCTAGCAGGGGCGAAAAAGGCACCGTAACCCAATTCCTTGCCAGGCACACAGGCGACCTTGTCATGTGGTCCGACCGAATTTATGCCTGCGGTCCTCTGGCTATGTACCAGGAAATCGAGAGGCAGGGCTGGCACCAGAAAAGGGCAGTCCAGGTTTCCCTGGAGATAAGGATGGGCTGTGGTATCGGTGCCTGCTATGGATGCAGCATAATGACCAGGAAAGGGATGAAACAGGTCTGCAAAGACGGTCCCGTTTTTAACATCGAGGATATCTTATGGGAGGAGGTCAGAATATGAAGGTAGTCACCAGAACCCTCACATTCAGTACGCGCGGCAACTGCGACCTGATCGACATAACCGCGGAAGTAGCCCGGGAGGTGAGCAACTCGGGGTTAAAGGACGGCATCTTGACCATCTTCGTTACCGGGTCAACCGCCGGATTAACCACCATCGAGTATGAAAGCGGACTGATAAGCGATTTCAAGAATATGTGGGAGCGGCATGTCCCGCGGGATATGACATACCAGCACGACCTCAAATGGGGGGATGGCAATGGCTACTCCCATGTCAGAGCATCCCTCCAGGGAGCCTCCTTCACCGTCCCCTTCAACGATAACAAGTTGACCCTGGGGACCTGGCAGCAGATCGTCCTCGTAGACTTCGATAACCGTCCCCGTTCAAGAAACATTGTCCTGCAGCTACTGGGCGAATAGGCAACGATGTCACCCTATTCTGTCAATTACCTTGATAAGCATGACTTGCCAGGGTAAAATGTTGCCGTTCCTATTCCCAACTCAAAAAATCTGTCATGCGCATTTGCTTACTCAGTTACAGAAGCTACCGCTATTCCGGAGGACAAGGGGTCTACCTCCGATACCTGAGCCGTGCTCTCTGCGAGCTGGGACACGAAGTTGATGTCATATCTGGACCACCTTATCCCGACCTCGACCCGCCAGCAAAGCTAATCAAATTACCCAGCCTTGACCTGTATTCCATATCGTCGGTTGCCCGGTTGTTTATCAACCCTCGCAGACTCGATTCCATACCTGACATAGTAGAATGGCTCGGTGTCATCAGCGGCTATTTTGCTGAGCCACTCTCTTTCGGCATGCGCGCCTATGAGTTTCTCCGCAGAAATAACAATTACGATATAGTCCACGACAATCAGACGCTTGCTTACGGTATTTTAAAGATTCAGCAACTGGGACTACCGGTTGTAGAAACGATACATCACTCTATATTCCTCGACCGTGAACTGGCAATAAAGTCAGCGAAGTCCATTAAGGATAAGCTGGGGCTTAGGCGATGGTACTCTTTCCTTAACATGCAGAAAAAAGTAGCCCGTCAGCTTTCACACATTATCACCGTATCCCGCAATTCAGCAGAACATATTGCACAGGCTTTCGACCTCCCAAGAGAAAAACTCCGCATCGTTTATAATGGGATCGATACCCAGACCTTCTGCCCTTCCCCAAAAATAAGACGCCTGGAAAATAGACTGGTCACAGTTATCAGCGGCAACATAGCTGTAAAAGGCTTGAATTACTTGCTTGAGGCGTTCACAGTACTGAGACAACAACACCCACTGGAACTGCTCGTTATCGGCAAAGGCGCTAAAACTCCCGCAGTCCAGAAAATGGTGACGAGTTTGGGGATTGAAGATTATGTAAAATTTGTCGGTGAAGTGACCACCGAAGAACTGGCAGACCATTACCGTCTAGCCACCATAGTAGTCATTCCATCGACGTACGAAGGTTTCGGACTACCGGCGGCGGAAGCCATGGCTTGTGCTGCCCCGGTGGTATCCACCTCTGCCGGTGCGTTACCGGAAGTAGTTGGCGATGCCGGACTACTGGTACCACCAGCCGATATCAAAGCTCTTGTCGATGCCATATCGGCATTACTAACGAACGTAGAAAAACGCCAGTCGCTCGGCGAAGCCGGTTATAAGAGGGTTATTCAAAATTTCAACTGGCGCACCGCAGCCAGCCGTACGGTGGATGTCTATACCGAGAAATTAGAGCACAACAAACGCTTGAACCTTAAATAGCAAACCGGCAAATTCGAGCTCACTTGTAGCTATGAGCTAGTTCAGATAGATGGGTGACACACGGGCATAGCAGTGCGGGAAGGGCATTGCCTGCTTTATCTCACCCTCACCTTAATCCTCTCCCGTCAAGGGAGAGGAAAGAAGGAAGAAACTCCACCATCAAATGGGAAAGGTTCTCTCTCCCCTTGTGGGAGAGAGTTAGAGTGAGGGGGAGTCCCTCCCACCAAGGGAGAGGTTAGGTGAGGGCAAGTGTCACTAATCTACTGGACGAGTACAAGCTATTGCCATATCTGCGGATAAAGGGTAAAATGTGTGCGGTTTGCTGCCAAGGCGGCTAAGACAGAAAGGCGCATTTTTCCATGCGCGTATGTTTACTTAGTTACAGAAGTTATCCTTATTCCGGTGGTCAGGGTATATATGTCCGTTATCTGAGCCGCTCGCTACGGGACCTGGGGCACGAGGTGGACATAATCTCTGGTCCACCATATCCTGAGCTGGAGGAGGGAGTAAACCTGGTCAAATTGCCCAGCCTGGACCTCTACGCTCTACCTCAAAGCAAGCGCTTCTTCATCCATCCCGCAAAGTTGAATTCAATACCCAACCTTATTGAGTGGCTCGGTGTCTGCGCCGGCTTTTTCACCGAACCATCGACCTTCGGTATGCGTGCTTACCAATTTCTGCGCCAGCAACAGCGCTATAAGAGATATGATGTAGTCCACGATAACCAGAGTCTTTCCTACAGTATTTTAAAGATAAAGGCACTGGGTGTACCTGTTGTTGCAACTATCCACCATCCCATAGCCATTGACCGCGACCTTGCCTTACAAGCCGCCAGGTCACTGTGGCAAAAGATGGGTATCAAGAGATGGTATGCTTTCACAAATATGCAGCTCGAGGTCGCCAGGCACCTTTCTCATTTCATAACCGGTTCGTACGATTCCTACCGTCAGGTCATTGAGATTTTTAAACTTCCGGAAAACAGCGTTCGGGTTATTTATGATGGCGTCGATACCTCTATCTTCACGCAGACATCAGGCACCAAACGATTGGATAACCGTCTTCTCACAGTTAACAGCGGTGATACACCACTTAAAGGGCTGAAATATCTTCTCGAAGCTGTAGCCGTTATCAGAAAGCAGCGCCCGATTGAATTGATAATAGTAGGGAAACCTATGAAAAATGGCTACACGGAGGGGCTTATCGAAAATCTGGGTATTGGTGATTGCGTGGGCTACACAGGCAAGATAGACACACAAGAACTGGTACGCCAATATTCGCTGGCTACCATGGTTGTGGTCCCATCGGTCTACGAAGGTTTTGGGCTGCCAGCAGCCGAAGCCATGGCATGCGGCACGCCTGTAGTTTCGACTACAGCGGGAGCGCTACCCGAGATCGTGGGTGACGCCGGCATTCTGGTACCACCCGCCAGTACCGAAGCATTAGTTAAAGCTATCACTGCGTTGCTGGATGCCCCGGACAGGCGTAAGCAACTTGGAGAGGCTGGAAGGCATCGTGTGCAGCAGATGTTCAACTGGCGCAATACTGCCAGGCAGACTGCCGAGCTCTATGCCGAAGCGATTGAACATTATCAGGGCTTAAAAGAACTGACCACGGTCTCGTTCACTGACAGCAGAGAGTTCAATAGACAAATAAGACCACTTTCAAAGGTAATATAGGATGGCAACACAATATTACGGGACTATAATACCGCGGGAACTCATCAAGCTTACTACAACCTTCATTGCAGAAAGTCAAGCAAGAGATGGCTCCATACCCTGGTCAGAAAATGGGGTTTTGGACCCCTGGACACATGTTGAAAACGCCATGGCTCTGGATATCGGTGGCTACCACGAAGAAGCTGGGAAGGCATATAGGTGGCTGGCGGAAACTCAGCTTGATGACGGTAGCTGGTATGCTTCATACCAGAATGGTCAGCCAAAGGATACTTCCAAGGTATCACATGTTATTTCCTACATCGCTGTGGGTGTCTGGCACCATTATTTGAGCACCCAAGACAAATCCTTTCTCCGAGAAATGTGGCACACCATCCGCTCCGCTATAGATTTCACCCTTGATATGGCAGGACCTAACGGTGAAATCTACTGGGCGAGGGATGCTAACGGCACCATTTATCCTAAAGCGTTAGTAACGGGTTGCAGCTCTATTTACCTCAGTCTGAAAAGCGCCTTGTGCATTGCCTCAGTGCTTGAGGAGGAAAACACTTCCTGGAAAAAGGCGCTTACGGAGCTGGCTAGCGCAATAAGACGGATGCCGTGTCCCATCGAGTCAATGTCTGACAACAGGTCGGTATTTGCCATGGATTGGTACTATCCAGCGATGTGCTGCGTGGTAAATGGCGATGATGCTAAGGAGAGGATTTTCAAAGGGTGGGACAGGTTTGTGGTAGAAGGGTTCGGTTCACTCTGTAGTCTGGAGCAAAACTGGGTCACTGTTGCCGAGACAAGTGAGCTAGCCTTGACTCTAGCAGTCCACGGGGAGTATCAACATGCTGCCACCGTCTTTAGCTGGCTCCAGCAGATGCGAGATAGCGATGGTGCCTACTGGTATGGGGTCACCCTGCCACATGGAGAGGTCTGGCCCCAGGAAAAGCCCACCTGGACCTCTGCAGCAGTGGTATTGGCGGCTGACATGTTTCGCCACATGTCGCCGACCAGCCTACTCCTTGACCATCACCGTCCGCTGACGCTGTAATACCCCGAGCGTGTTCGTCATCGGTAACTCCGTAAACAGCCCTGAAGCCAGTGCCAGCTTATAGACCTCGTACGGAGCTTGTCCTCCTTTGGTCGGGTCTAAAAAAATATCGTGGAAAACGAGAAAGCCCCCGGGCAACAAGTGCCCGCTCCAGCACTGGTAATCAGTTAACACAGTCTCATAAGCATGTCCGCCATCTATAAACACCAGCCCCAATGGCGTAGCCCAGTCTTTTGCCACAACATGTGACTTAGCTACTATCGCTACTACAACTTCTTCAAGCCCGGCACGCTCGATAGTAGTCCGGAAGTAGGGAAAGCTGTCTATCCTTCCTAGTTTCTCATCATACACTTCGGGGTCGAAATATAACTGCCCCGGCTGTTGCTCTTCTGAACCACGGTGATGGTCAATGCTGAACAGCGTTCTTTTCCGCAGCTTACAAGCCGAGCCAAGGTATACCGTAGACTTGCCACAAAAACTACCTATCTCCAGACACGGTCCTAGCAGGCAACCTTGCAAGGCTAGCTCAAATAGTCTCTTGCCCTCCTCCGGAGCAAGGAAGCCTTTAACTTCTTGAACGAACGATGGGATCAGCCCTTTGAATTCCAATCTTCCAGCCCATAGTATAGCAAAATTACAGCAGTGCAAGCCTCTCGCTATCTATATGCATATTCATTCAGCAGGCTTAGCACTGTCAACTTTGACAAAACAGCCGAAACTTATTAGACTCTAGTAACGTAAAAAATGGGTTCAAACGATTGCCCGTCAAGATGTCCGCGGCACAAGCCAAGAGAAACATTTGTTGACCCACCGCACAGCAGTAACTTGGATTCAGATAGAAAGGGTGATCCAGCATGAGATACAAGTTTATAGTGACGTTCGTATTTGCTACTCTGCTATTGTTCATATTTCCCGGTTGCAAGGGTGAGCAATCGAAGTTGTCTGATAAGGAAATTGCCACCGTGACACGGGGTGACCTGGTCGTCACAGTGTCAGCAGATGGAACCCTGAAAATGCCGCGCGAAGTACAACTAAAATTCGGCACCCCGGGAACAGTCAAGGAAGTACGCGTAAAGAAGGGCGATAAGGTAAAAACAGGGACACTCCTTGCCAAACTGGATGACAGTACTCAGAAGCTGGCTGTGGAGGCGGCGCAGTACAAGGTGGAATTAGCGCTCAACGATCTGCTAGAAAAAGTCCACCCCGCAGTCATGGGGTATCCCAGAATGTACCCTGACCCTGTGACCGCTGTGCGTGCCGAACAAGCCGTGGAAGAACTGAAACAGGCGCAGGAATACCTCAGCCAAGGTGACCACTTAAGAGCGGCTTCACAACTTAGGCTTGCGATACATGACCTCCAGGCTGTAAATGACCTGCTTAAAGTCCCTCCTATTGAGGTCTCCCTGGAAAGTATTGACGAGTTCACTGGAGAGAAAATAGAGAATTATCCTGAAGTGTCACGTGCTATCAGGATGGTAGAACAAGGCTTACGAGAACTCGCCGAAATACAGGTGGAGCTAGAAAAAGATGACCTGAACATAGCTAGACTCACGGCAGTCACACAACAAGTCTATCAAACGTATCAGCAGGTGAAAAACATTAGTGGCAGAGTCCGCATGTCACAGCGGATTGGTGAATGTTGCCAGCAGCTTACAGTGCAGGGCATGAGAACGGACAGCACGACAGGAGGAATGCCTGTCCCTTATCCCGATACTTCCACTGCACTTGCCTGGTTGGAACAGGTAGAAAATTCATTGCAGAATATACAGGTGTGTCAGGAACAGAGCTGTGATGAATTGGAATTTGCCACCAAGCTGCGCATGGCACAACACGATATCGAGACCAGCCGCAAGATACTGGAAAATAACGAACTTGTCTTCCGTAGCGGTGTCAACCTCAAGACTTTAAGAGCTGCCAATCTTAACATACAGATTGCCGAGGCTGATTTGAAACGAGCTAAAGAGGAGTTAATGAGGACCGAGATACTGGCACCTTTCGATGGGACCGTGGTCGACGTCGGCGTTAAGGTCAACGACCAGCTCTCCTCGTTCGACTATTCATCTAAAACGGCTGTCTATCTTGTGGACACTTCCACTGTAGAGCTGGAGGCTACCGTGGATGAGGTGGACATCTATAAAGTGAAAGTGGGACAGGAAGCGATTGTGACTACGGATGCACTGCCTGAAGTAGAATTGAAGGGTAAAGTCACCTTTGTCTCGCCTGTCGGCACCAGCATTGCTGGTGTCGTCGAATTCCCCGTGACCATCGCCCTGGAACCGTCCGAAATCGAATTAAAAGGAGGGCTTACAGCCGGCGCTGACATCATAGTCAGGTCTTACCCCAATGTACTGCTGCTCCCTAATCGGGCGGTAAAAGGCAGTCCTGGCGATTATTACGTGGAAGTCGTTATCGATGAAGTGAAAGGATTGACCGAAAAGCGTCCGGTTCACATAGGTGCCCAGAATGACCGATTCACCGAGATAGTCTCTGGAGTGGAGGAAGGCGAAAAAGTTGTGATGGAGCCGGTAAAGATAAGGTCACCGCTCTCTTTCCGCTAACAGCCCGTCTTGTAGCAATATCATTCAACACCATGATCAAACTGGACAACATAGTCAAAATCTACAGGCTGGGGAGCGTTCAGGTCAAAGCACTCGATGGCATCACCTGCACCATCGAGCCGGGCGAGATGGTCTCAATAATGGGTCCATCAGGTTCAGGTAAGTCTACTCTAATGAACCTTATCGGCTGTCTCGATAGACCAACCTCGGGTAAATATGAGCTGGATGGCATAGATGTAAGTCGTCTCAAGGACGACCAGCTTGCTGCCATACGGAATAAGAAGATAGGCTTTGTCTTCCAGTCATTCAATCTGCTACCTCGCGCCACCGCTCTAGCCAATGTGGAGCTGCCGCTGGTGTATGACAGGGGCGGCAACCGTAACCGGCGCCAGCGTGCTCTGGAGGCACTGGAAGCAGTGGGGCTGGCGAACCGTGCCCATCATCATCCCACAGAGATGTCTGGTGGGGAACAACAGCGCGTAGCCATAGCCAGAGCACTGGTGAACAATCCAGCTATCATCCTTGCTGACGAGCCTACAGGCAACCTTGATACTCAGACAAGTCATAGCATTATGCTACTTCTCCAGCAATTGAACAAACAGGGCATCACCATTGTCCTGGTCACCCACGAAGAAGACATCGCTAGATATACACAGCGTACGATCTACTTAAGGGATGGTAAAATAGTGGGAGAGAAAAGAAGATGAACCTCTGGGAAAGCATATTCACTTCGTGGCGTTCGCTGTATAGCAACAAAATGCGTTCCGCACTTACTATTCTAGGCATCGTTATCGGTGTGAGTGCCGTTGTATTCCTGGTCTCGTTTGGCAGAGGTCATGAAGCCAATGTCACCGCCGTATTCGAGAGTATGGGCGCTAACGCTATTTACATTACCGGTGCTACAGGCATGACGCAAGCAATGGCTGGCGGGGCAAGCCTGACGCTTGAGGATGCTATCGCTATAGCCAACCCGGCACGAGCCCCTTCGGTAGCTCTGGTAGCACCGATAATAGAAAAAATGACCAAGGTGGTCTATGGCAACAAAGACAAAACGATAGACGTGATGGGTACCACCCCGGAAATTGCCGAGGTGATCAGCTACCCTGTAGCTCGGGGTGAATTTATCACCGCCGAGCACACCAAGAGCGCAGATACAGTGGCAGTGCTTGGTGATAAAGCGGCGTCAGACCTGTTCGGTAGCGAAGACCCGCTGGGCAAGACTATCCGCATCAGCGGCACCAGGTATAGAGTCATTGGCGTGCTGGAAAAGAAAGGGGGCTTTTTTGCCACAGCCGACAACTTCATCATAATACCACTAACTACGATGCAAGCAAGGTTGCTGGGAGAGACCAGTCCCCGCGGTCGACCGGTGCAGACCATAGCTATCAAAGCTGTGAGCACCGACCAGATACCCGCTGCCAGAGAACAGGTAACCGCTATCCTGAGGCAGCGGCACCATATCGCCCCCGATGAGGACGATGATTTTGTGGTTATCGATATGCAAGAAATTCTGAAGAGTATGCATCAGGTATTGGGCATCTTTCAGGTCTTTCTCGGCAGCGTGGGGGCGATCTCGCTAATAGTCGGCGGCATTGGTATCATGAACATAATGCTGGTCTCAGTCACCGAACGCACCCGCGAAATAGGCATCAGAAAAGCAGTGGGTGCCAGAAGGTCTGACATCCTGCGCCAATTCTTGGTCGAGTCGGCTATGCTTAGCCTGTCTGGAGGGATAATAGGACTGCTGATAGCTGCCACAGGAGCTTTTCTTATCACCGGTGTCCAGCTCGGTCCCTACCCGGTCAAAGCGCCTATGTCTCCTGATATTGCTATTATTGCTCTTTCTGTAGCGGTCTTTGTGGGGCTTGCCTCCGGGATCTACCCGGCATACCGTGCCGCGCGCCTTGATCCGATTGAATCGCTCAGGCACGAATAGTCAGGCTATTTGCCCAGCACCAGGGAGAGAAATTCAGCCCTGGTCGCTGCACGACTGCGGAAAATTCCCCTGGTGGCAGAGGTGACGACATTACTTCCCGGCTTCTTGATGCCGCGCATGGTCATGCAAAGATGTTCTGCCTGGATTACTACTGCCACCCCATCCGGTTGCAATGCCTCCAGGATGGCATCTGCTATTTGAGAGGTCATTCTTTCCTGCAATTGTGGACGTTTGGCAAATATTTCGACTACTCTTGCCAGCTTGCTTATACCGACTACCCTGCCTGCCTCGTTGGGTATATACCCTACATGGGCTACGCCATAAAATGGCAACAGATGGTGCTCACACATAGAATAGAAGGGAATGTCCCTGAGTATCACCATCTCCCTGTGCCCTTCTTCGAAACCCACAGATAGTTCTGCTTTGGCATCCATATATAGCCCGGAAAAAAGTTCCGCATACATTTCGGCAATCCGTTGTGGTGTACCCTGCAACCCCTCCCGAGTTAAGTCTTCACCTATTGCCTCTAGAATGGACCGTGCAGCAGCCTCGATTTTGGCTTGATCAATCACAGTGTTCCTCCCTATAACATATGACTAACGTTTGGCATAAAACTCCCTGTCAAGCAGTCTTACCAGGCTTTTGTCTATGGTGGTATAAAGCTCAGCACCCAGATAAAGGATTGGACTGACCCTGTCCAGGTCTAAAGTCCCTTTCGATGTTAGTGCCTCCTTAGCGAAATGCACAGCTACGATTTCGCCCACTACCCAGACATGGTCGCCATATGTCTTGTTGTCAACCAGCCGGCACTCGTACGCAGCATAGGCATCCTTCAGTATGGGCGCATTGGTCTTCAATGGCTTCTCTTCTGCGATGCTGAATTTCTGGAACTTGTCCACCCCCTTACCACCGCTGCCACCAACCGAAGCCACCAGTTCAGCACACTGGAAGGGCAAGAAGTTTACGCCGAACTCTTTGCTTTCTAAAAGAAGTTGATAAGTGTACCTCTTGGGAGCGATCGAGACTCCATAAAGCGGTGGCTTGAACGAAATTGAGCTATGCCAGGCAACCGCCATAGCGTTCTTGCGCTCGCCAGCGCGTACGGTGAGTATTGTAGCTACCTTGGGGTAATGCTGGTAAAATTCGCCAATATCCTCTGCTACCCTTTTCGTCATGTCACTCCTTTCACCACGGACTATCGCCAGCCCAATACCTGCTCCACGGACTCAACATCTGGTGGCACTTCGGGGAAAGCCTCAGTGAACCGCCTAGGAAGGCTGGGGTCTTTGAGACCACTTCCTGTGATGACACAGACTGCCCTCTTTCCTCGCAAGTCCAGCCCTTGCTTTGCCATCTTTATCAGCCCTGCCACCGAGGCTGCAGAGGCAGGTTCACCGAAAATACCCTCCTTCCTTGCCAGAAGTTTATAGGCAGCTACGATCTCATCATCGCTGACGCAGTCGATAGCACCACCTGACTGGTCGCGCGCATTTACTGCCCCCTGCCAGCTAGCTGGATTGCCAATGCGTATTGCCGTAGCCAGAGTGCGCGGTTTCTCAATGATTTTACCCCGGACAATTGGCGCCGCCCCTGCAGCCTGGAAGCCCATCATCTTTGGCGTCTGGCTTGCTTTACCTGCTTTTTTATACTCGACAAAACCCTTCCAATAAGCTGTGATGTTACCGGCGTTGCCCACAGGGATAAACAAATAGTCAGGTGCATCACCCAGTTCGTCTATAATTTCAAAAGCGGCAGTCTTCTGACCCTCAAGACGGTACGGGTTAACCGAGTTGACCAGCGTCAATGGGTGCTTTTTCACCAGGCTTCGTACTATTTGCAAAGCCTGGTCGAAATTGCCCTGTACGGCAACGATCTTTGCCCCGTGAACGATAGCTTGGGCAAGTTTACCTACTGCTATCTTTCCTTTGGGTATCACTACCACCACCCCCAGCCCAAAACGTGCACCAAATGCCGCTGCCGATGCGCTGGTATTGCCTGTAGAAGCACAAATAATGCTTTTGCTCCCCTCTTCAACAGCCTTGGCTACAGCCACCACCATGCCGCGGTCTTTGAAAGAACCGGTGGGATTACATCCCTCCAGCTTAAAATAAAGCTCGCCGCAACCTAATTCCTTCTCCAGGAACACCGACCTTACCAGCGGGGTATCCCCCTCCCCAAGTGTGATCATTGGTGTTGCCGGCGTTAGCGGCAAAAAATCACGGTAGCGGAATAGAACACCGTGCCCCATTTTCTCAAGCCTCCACTCTGACGAAATTGCTTATCTCTTTGACCACAGGTAACCTCTCAGTCTCCCTGAGGGCAAGTTGCACTGCCTCCTCCTTAGCTGGATGGGTCATAATCACGATCTCCGCGGTCTGAGTTGTTGGGTCGCTCTCTTTCTGGATAACTGCTGAAATGCTGATATTATGGTCGCCCAATACTTTGGAAATCTGGGCTAAGACCCCAGCCCTATCAGCTACACTCATGCGCATATAGTACCTGGTCTCTATCTCAGACATAGGTCTCACTCTAAGACCGTTCTTCTGTAGTAACTTTACCTGACTGACAACCCCACGGTTAATGTCCTGGGCTATCCTAATCACGTCCGAAACGACCGCGCTTGAGGTAGCGGATGGTCCCGCACCCTGTCCGTAGAATATGACATTGCCCACAAGGTCACCCTCAACATTTATGGCATTGTAAACACCGTCAACCTTAGCCAGCAAGGACTCCTCGGGGATAAATACAGGATGTACCCTTGCCTCTACGCATTCACCAGTCTGTTTGGCAATTGCCAGTAGCTTAATGGCATAACCCAGTTCGTGGGCATAACGAAAGTCCCGCGCCTTAAGCCGCGAAATACCCTCGTGATATACATCGTCTGGTTTTATCTCGGTGCCAAATGCGATGGTGGAAAGGATAGCCAGTTTATAAGCAGCATCAATGCCCTCGATATCTTTAGAGGGGTCTGCTTCAGCATAGCCCAGCTCCTGTGCCTTTTTCAGGGCTACGGAGAAGTCAAGCCCTTCCTTCGCCATCCGCGTTAGAATATAGTTGGTGGTCCCATTGAGAATAGCATGAATCGCTTTAATCTCGTTAGCTATCAAGTCTTCCTGAAACGGGGCAATGAGTGGTATCCCACCACCAACACTGGCTTCGTAACGCAACATCGCCTCATGTTTCCTAGCCGCTGTCTGCAACTCCGTCCAGTGTTTGGACATGACCTCCTTGTTAGCTGTGACCACATGCTTACCGCGCTTTAAACAGTCCCGTATGTACTCGAAAGCAGGGTGTTCACCGCCGATAAGCTCGATGACAATATCGATCTCAGCATCCTTGACTATGTCATCGAAATTGGTAGTAAAAAGGGAACGCTCAAGCCCTAAAGCGCCATGCTTGCTCAGGTCGCGCTCCAGTATTTTCTTCAGCACCAGTCGGCTGCCAGCTTCCTGTGCCAGGAGGTCAGATTTCTGGAGTAGCACTTTTGTTACACCGCTACCTATCACCCCTAGACCCATAAGACCTATCCCTATGCTCTCTTTGTTCGCCATCTCATCACTCCCTCTACTTGAGCACCTTCTTTATTGCCCACATTTCTTGTTCCTCAGTCAATAGTCTCTCGATGGTGTGATTCTTGCGCACCTCGTTAAGCCAATTGGTAAAAGCATCCATCTTTAAAGTCTCCCTTACTTCCCCATCAAGCTTGCGAGCAGGGTCCTTCTCGACTACTTTTATCAACCAATACCCGCCTTTGGTTGTTTTAGATGCGTCAGGAGTTGGCTGACTGAGAGAACCTGGCTCAAGGCTAAAAGCCAGCCGTGATAAGGTGCTGGTATCACCCCACCTCTGCACCCAGCCTAAATCACCACCCTGCTCTCCACTGGTTTCATCCTGTGAAAACTCCTTCGCCAGCGCGGCAAAGTCCTCACCTCTCTCCAGCCTCTCCCTTATCTCCAGGGCTTCTTTTTTCGTCCCCAGTAGAATGCCACGGATATGGCTACCTTTTGTCTCGTCTTTCTCCAGCACTTCAATAATCCAGTAGCCTATATTTTTGGTCGCAGAAGCATCAAAAACTGGCTCGCTTACTTTACCTGGAGCAACAGAAAATACCATATCTTCGAATACCTGGCTGTCCAGTCCTAGAAGTATGTCTAAGTATCCTCTAGGCAACCAACCCAGGTCACCGCCCTTACTCTTGGTCACCGGTTCCACGGTAAATTCTTTAGCCAGAGCAAGAAAGTCCTCACCATCGGTAACTCGCCTGGCGACTTCTGTTGCGGTATCCTCGTCCTGAAGCAGCATCGCCTGCACATAAGCCTGCTCACAGGTTTCAGGCACCATGGGGTCGAAATAGTCCTTCAGGAGTCTGGCTGTGAGCAGTCGCGCAGCGATTAAGTCCACAAAAGCCCTGTCGTCGGGCAGCTTTGAATCGTTTAACCCTTGCCTTATCTCTTCATCAGTCACCTGGAAGCCAAGTTTGGGGGCTTCCTGCCTCAGCACCTCCCCCTGCTCCATGACACCAAGACTAAGTTCGGCTATTGTAGGGAGCATAGCACCTTCCTGCCCCTGACTGTAAAACTTCAGCAACTTCAAATAATAATTCATTTTAAAGACGCTATCATCCACCTTCAGCACCGGTTGATTGAGGGGTCTCAGTTCTTCCGCATAAAAACCGTATCCGGTGTATGCAAGGATAAAGATGAGGAAGATGCAGCCAGCGATTAGTGTAATGCGCTGCACTCTTCTCTCGCGACGCCATCTCGATAACTGGCGCCTGGTGGGCGTTCGTATTGGGGCTGGTCTGGATTTCTTAGCCAACGGGTCACCTCGCAAGATTTCTCAGCACGGCATAAAAACGCCGATTGTCCCGAATCGTTTAATTATGATAACATATTGCCGTTGCTAAGACTACGGGGTGTAGCGCAGCCTGGTAGCGCACCTGAATGGGGTTCAGGTGGTCGGCGGTTCAAATCCGCCCACCCCGACCATTACCAACCTATCTTGCAGCCTTTCGTCTAGCCACCCGGTATATCACAAGCACGATTACTGCACATAAAACAACCGCAGCCAGCCACCACCATCTACTTACCCCCACTGCCTCCTCGACCACCTCGAATTGTCCCGTCAGCCCAGCCACTTCCACCGTGTGCCAGCCGGGCATGTAGCCCTTCAGGGTAAAACTAACCATCTTGACGGCTCCAGGATCCAGCGTCAAAGTCCTTACCTCCCGCACCTCGCCATCAACGGTAAGCACCAATCGGTACTCGCCGGTCCTGCCACCGGTATTGGCTACTTCCACACTCACGGTCACCTCTTCCTCTTGCCGGACTCTGGTCGGTTCGATTACGAGCCTGGTCACCTGGAAGCTAGCTGGTGCCGGCTCTGCTAGCCTTGCCATTATGGCAAACGGGGTGAAGTGACTCACCACACCATGTACCTTGCCCACCTCAGCCACCGCACCCGGCACCGGCTCCAGCATCTGCCATCCTTTCTCGGCATCATAATAGGCAATGGATATCTCCACCGCGTTCTCCGGCACCTGCTCTGGCTCATAAGAGAGCAGTAGCCTGGCTGAAGGCGAAATATTTACCGGAGATGGCGGGGAAAGCGCAGTGGCAAAGGCTTCAAACTGGTACACCTTGCCCAGTACCACCGTGTTTTCAGGCGGCGGCAACGCCACAGAAGCTTCACTGAACTTCAGCAGCTCTGGCACCCTGCCCTCAGCCAGCACCACCTTCGTCCCCTTATCAAGCTCGAAGGTATGTTTTTCCGAGGGGTCTTTCGCCACCAGTGTGCTGGCTAGCTCGCCCTCGCTGCTCACCCTCGCTGAAGCCACCCTGCCCAGCATGTTTACACTTAAAGTAAGCGGATAAGCAGTATACGCCGCCGGCAGTCCTCCGATGCCGCCTCCACCTTCGGTGTAGCACAGCGTCCTGCCCAGAGGGCTGTTGGAAAGGTTTGACCACCTCCCCTGCGCATCCACCGCCTTAATGGCGAAAAAATAATTGGTGCAGGGGTCAAGTCCGATAACGGTGGTGCGCTCAGGCGTGCCCGGCGGCTGTGGTGGTGGCAGCCCGGCTACAGGGGTCGCCGCCTGCCATCTCGCCTCAGTATTTATCGCCGTCCGGGCATAGCGCAGGTCATATTGCACCCACGGTCCACGGTTGCCACTGGTGCGGGGAGAGGTCCAGATGAGGGTAGCACTGGTATATGTGGTGCTCTCTACCGTGAGGTCAATTACCCTGCTGTGGACAACGGAGAATTTTCCCTTGAGCTCACCAGCGGCATATGTGCTGCCTGGCAGCAAACAAGGCAAAACTGCCAATACAAGAAGTACCCACCGGGAACATCTCATTCAAACGAGGCAACCTGTCCTGATTTGCTTAATATGACCGTCTCCGCAGCGTGAACACAAGTATGATTATCACCAGCAGGGCTGCTGCCGCTATACCGCCGATGAGCAGCCAGTTCATGCCACCGAGACCTTCTGTGGTCAGGTCAAGGACTTCCTCTTTGCTACTGGTATAGGGCTTGTCCCCAATCCACAATTCCAGCTTGAACCTGTACTCAGCCTTCTGCCACCCCTCCCTGGGGATATAGTTGTAGCTGAGTTCAACCCTGCCCTTCTCCAGTGGTGCCAGGGTGATGAGGTTTACCTCCTCCAGAGGGCTACCGCCCTTGGTCACCTTGAGCACCACCTTCCCCTGCGGGAAGGGCTGGAACAGGTTGTTCACCGTGTACACGATTTCGGCGAAGACCAGCTTCTTGGTCTCGGCGGAATAGTTAGGGGCGACGGTGAAGCCCTCAAAGTAGACCGTCTTTGCCTGGAGCACTATCTTCTTGGTCTGATTGGCGGCGATGGTGAAACTTTCCTCCGCCAGCTTGCTCCCCCCCATATACGCTTCGGCGATGTAGTCGCCCGGCGCCACCCTCATCTTCAGGCTGCCGGTGTCGGAATAGCCGACGCTGAGCCTGCCGTTGGCAGCCTGGCGGTAAAGCGTCACCCGCGCTGGCAACGGTGAACCGTCAGGAGTCAGGGCGACCACCTCCACCGTGCCCGCCTCACCGGTAACGGTGAGCTTGGCTGTCTGCCCTGCCGCCCCCAGCAGCTTGATGCCAGCCCCCTCCCGGTAAGCCTCAGCAGTCACCCGCAGCTTGTACTCACCGGGGGCAATAGCCTCGCTGACCTTAACTGCCACAGTGACCTTCTTCTGCTGTCCGGCAGGAAGAGGGAAGTCGGAGTCCGAAAGCACCAGCTCCACACCTGAAGGGGCTTCGGTGGTCATGCGCACATTCATATCGGAGCTGGAGTTGTTGAACACCACCACATAGACATCGGGTGTCTCGATGCTCGTCCCCTGGGGTACCTTGAACTCCTGACGGTAGAAGCTGCCGGAAAGTGCCAGCCCGCCCTGCGCCGCCGCAGCAGACGGCAAAACAAGGCTCACGATGAAAAAGGCAGCAAGGGGGGCAAGGTATTTTGCCCCCCGCTGCCTCGCCTGCCGCACTATCTTGCACATGTTAATTATCCTAACACATAAGCGGCGGCTATGCAATACCCTGACGCCCAAAAACCGGGCAACACACAGCCAGCGCAGGACTAGTCGTTGCTGATACCGTAATAGATGTCGCCGCTGTACTCGTCGGCTTCAAAATTGTTGCTCAACGACAGCCACAGTGTGTTGGTGCTGACCTTGACGCCGTTCTCATCGGTCTGGGTACCTGATTTCACAGTCACATCGGCCTTCTTCACCCATTTGGCGGCACCCAGGTTATTGGTGTCGTTGGCTTTCAGAGCGAACTCGTTATCGCCAGCCGGCGGCTCTGCTTCCTCTTCATCCAGATAAGCAGTGTAGCTTGCGCCAGCCCAGTCACTGCCTCTGATGGTGCGGAGATGACCACCGTTGGCGATGTAGGTCGTCTCTATGCCTGTCTGCGGGTTCGGCGATTGCTCGAACAGTAGGCCCGGGTCAACCTCACCCCAGTCCACTTCGGTAGTAGCCACCGTGACCTCGCCGTAGAAGTTCATGCCCTTGTCCCTGACATAGTTCGTTCCTGTCCGGTCGTTCTTGTTGGCGGCGATGCCCTTGCCGTCCCAATTGTCTGAAGCCTCGGTCTCAGTTGCCACTTTGCCCACCACGAAGGCGAACACCCAGTCGCCGGTGGTATTGTTGAGGTTGTCAGGTCGGCTGCAGTCGCCCGGGACTATGCTCCAGGTGACAGAGCCACCGGCATCGATCGACCAGCCCTCGGGGTCAGCGGTCCATTTCAGCAGGGCACAGGTCTGCGGATGGGGCTCGCCGGGTTCCGGGTTGCTCCCGGAAGCATCGTAGTAAACATAGACCTCCACTGTCTTCAGGTACTTCAGACCGCTTTGCTGAGTAATGTTCGCCTTGGCATAGTATGTCACCTGCGGTGTCATGCTCGTAGCCACCTCGGTGCACGCCTTATCGGTGTAAATCTCTAACGAGTTCACGGTGGGTGCCTTTGCTTTCACGGTGAACTTGCCGGTGACCCCGGTGACCTCGTCACCGTAAGCCAGCGGTACCAGACACAACACCAGCACCAGCGCTACTAATATGCTAAGCCATTTCATCTGTGTTACTTAAACACCTCCTTTCTGAGTTTTTGAGTACTGAGCAGATTTTGTTTCTAGTTTGATGGTCGCTTTTCCCTGTTCTGTATCATCACCTCCTTGTTCCAGAGTCACTAGCAAAAATAAAAACCGACCCTTTTCGGGTCGGTCTCACTACTCGCTCTACACCAGCCAAGTGACCGCATTACAGCCGGTGCTTCATCGCATCCCGACGTAGACCGGTCAAATTAGAGACTAACTTCTACCCTTCCTTGTTCCTCCTGCTTACCTCCGTCTTCACCAACGCACTATATGTAAAATACCATACCACGAGTTTTCAAGTTTGTCAAGCCCCCTCCCAGGCGGTAACACAGGCTATTCTCCAGCCACCTGCTGCACCGCTTTGAGGGCATTGATGCGTCCCTTCACACAGCCGGAGGGTACCCGGTCACAACCGGACTCGATGGCGGCGCGCACTTCGTCGTTGGTGAAGACGTTGCCATTTCGGTCCCTTGCCACGGTAAAAAGAAGTCCGGCAAGCCCGGAAACATGTGCCGCCGCCATCGAGGTGCCGCTAAGCGCCTGGTAATTATTACCAGGCAGCGTGGAGTAAATCGAAACGCCCGGGGCTGCCACCTCCACCCAGTCACCCCTCCCCGACCATAAAGTCAACTCGTCACGAGTATCTGTGGCTGCCACCCCTAAACACTTGCCGTAATATGCCGGGTAAACTGCTCTATTACCTAAATAGTTACCCGAAGACGTCACTAGAAGAGCACCTTTGCTCCAGGCGTAGTCCACAGCTTGCTCTACCTCTATCGACGGTTCCAAAAGATAAAGGCTCATGTTTATCACTTTAGCACCGTGGTCCACCGCCCAGATGATACCCTTCGCCAGAGCACTACTGGTGACCCAGCCACCATCATCCGCCACCTTAACATTAAGCAGCCGGCAGTCATATGCCAGCCCGGCAATACCTATACCGTTGTTCGCCACAGCAGCGATAATGCCTGCGACATGTGTGCCATGTCCATAAACATCGGCAGCGGTCGGACTGGTGGTAAAGTTGACCTCATTCACCACCTTACCCGCCAAGTCCTCATGTCTCTTGTCTATACCGGTGTCCAGGACTGCGATAATGGTGCCAGCATCGCCCGATGTTATCTGCCATGCCTGTGGTACCATTGCTTTATGAATGGACCACTGCATTATGGCATAGCTATCCCTGGAGACTGCAGAAGCAGCCACTGCTGCGACTCCCGCACCATCCGGGGGAAGGACAGCCACCCTGCCTGTGACATAGTGCCCTCCAGTTCCAGCGAGCAGGACCGGTATGCCCGCCAGCAGACAGATAACAAGGACCAGTAAACCGATACCAATTGACCTTTTCATTTCTCTGCACCATAACAGTCTAAGCCCCCTCCCTGCTGTACAGCTTCACCAGTAGGTAATGTTTGCGCACAACAGTTTGGTCATACCCGCCCCCAGTTTGCCGACGCTACACACTAGTCATGCCTGTTACGCTATGTATGGTATGACCGATGGGGCACCTCTCCCGCTAGGAAATAACTCCTAGACTGACGCCTACAGGAGGCAAGCAGTGCTTATGTAAAGAGATGCTTGACAGTCAAAAAGTGTTGTGCGATATTAGCAGCGTGTTAGAGGCGAGACCTATTATGGCAGACACCGGAGAAGGTGATGAGGCAACTTAGTTACATCGGCATTGCATTATCGGCGGCAGTGGCAATATCCTGCCTGCTGCCAGCTTTTTCAATACAAAGTACCGGTTATTCCAATAATAGGGCGCTGGCAAACACGGACTCCGCCATCTATCAGGCAGACCTGGCAGCTAACAGCGATAATGTCACCAAAGAGCAAGCTACCGCGACAGAAGCAGACGAAACAGCCCTCGGTAGACCCCGACCTGATATAACAGCAGTTGAAATCTACAGTGACCCGGGCTGCACGCAGCCTACGTCAAGTCTGACGCCGCAGACCACCTACTACGCCAGGGTAGATATAAGAATGCGTATGGGCAATCAGCTATCGCACCTCAGAGAGGTAAGGGTAACCATCTTTTACGATATTGCCGGTACAAATCCACCACCCCCACCAGTCGGCAATCCCCAGACCTGCGCCATACTGGTCTGCAATATAGACAGACCACCCCTATGGGATATCAACGCTGGGAGTCCCACAAGCTGGCAAATCCTGCCAGCCGAATGTCAGCAGCCAGACTTAAGGCAGAAAACGGGTAGCTGGATATTTGCTTTCAAGCCGGGCAAAGTGGCTACAGCAAGCCCGCCCGGTAACTGGGATGTCTGCGCTAAGGCAACAACAAAGCTTAATGAGTGGGATGAACTCTGTATTCGGGACAAGTCTATGAACTGGTATGGTGAGATTATTCTCTTCCCTGCTTTGCTGGACTGGGGTGAAGTGGCACCGGGCACACGATTCGAGAACACACCACCCAATCCACGAGTCTTGACAGCTACTTATATCGCCAATGGGTCCTATGGCGTGGACATCAAATCAGACGACTGGTCAAGCGGGACAGCAACCGCATACCTGGATGAGACGGGTGGCAACCCGCCAGGCGGTGAAAACCAGTTCGCCCTGAAAGTCAGCACCACCGGTAACCTCGGCAATGCCATCACCGTCAGGAAAGACTACACGCTCCTGGACGAGGGCACCCGGACTGGAGAAGGGGGAAGAATTAAAACAAACACTTTCTGGCTGTCCCTCAGCGAGTCTGACATCCCCTCAGGGACCTACAGCGGCACTATACACTACCGTATCACGCAGAGATAATAATTGTACTCAGCCGTGTAGATTGGTGACACATATTCTTATTGTTCGCAGGGCAGGAAACGGCTAATTAGTCCCGCGAGTCTTTCCCGCTGCCTTTATAAGATGGAGATTGCCCCCTCACCTAACCCTCTCCCGCGAGGGGAGAGGGACAAAGGAACACCGCAAGAAGGAAGAGGGGGACACCTAACCTCTCCCGCGAGAGGAGAGGGACTTCTTTTCCTCTCCCTCGATAGGAAGTGCGCTGGCTGTGAAAGACAACAGCGCAAGAGGAATCCCGATATGCCTCAATCTCCCTCCTCTCCCCTAATGGGACAGGTATCTCATTCCCCCTCTCCTCTCTCTTGACGGGAGAGGTGTCTCACTCCCCCTTTCCCTTGACAGGAGAGATATCTCACTCTGCCTCCCTCTCCCTTGACGGGAGAGGACTAAGGGAGGGTGACCCACTCCCACTGTGCTATATCCTGTGAGCCACCCTCCTATTTGAACGAACTCAAAATATCGGCTGAGAACTTGAAGGTGTTATTTCTTCTTTAGCTTGAAAGAGGAGACAATAGTAGGAAAAGGATACCTCTCATAAAGACTTTTTTCAGCCAGTGTGTCTATTTTATAGACCCGACCTTCCACCTGTTTGAAAAACGCCTCTCCGTGAAAGCTGCCATAAAATTCCGTCTCATACTCATAAGCCAGGTACCAGTCCCAGAACCTGTCGCTGGCTGGTTTATTCTCCAGCATTACCACTTCCTTGTAAGCTGTGCCTATCGCCATTAACCAGCGCTGCGCCACTGCCTGGGCTGACGACGATGCCACGACATCGATCCTGAACGAGCCCTTGCGCGATGGTGCTGTTGCCACACAGGTCGTGTTGTCGGTGCTTATCTCCAGCTTCCAACTATAGGGGTATTTGATAGTATATCCATATTCTTCGTTGGTGTAATCGACAAACCCTGTCTTGCCACAGCCAAACAGCGCACTGCTCAGTAATAATATAGTAAGCCCCAGAGACAACAGGAGCCAGCAATGTTTCACTTAGACCTCCTCATCTTAAATTCAAAGTAAAATTATACCAGAAACGCCACACCTCTGTTCTCCTATCGCTGGGGTGGTTGACAGGCGCTCTAAGATATGCTAATTTAATATCGTTATGGCTAATAAGCACAACCAGGTTCGAGTGTGGTTTGGTTTCTGGTTTAGCCCGCTTTCCTTCGGGTCTGGGAGGGCATTAGCCTAACACAACCAGTACAAGTACAAGCATAAAAGGACCCTCCTAGGCAGGAGGGTTCTTCATTTTTAGTCCCGAGGAGAGAAAAATGAAGGCTCAACAGAACGCAGCACTGGAACAGATAGACAAAATGACTGCCGACGCCAGGCACACCGATGGCAAATACCTCTTCACCAGGTCTGGTCATAGGCATGCCAGGACAATAGTTAAAATAGGCGGCATGAAAGTGGGCAACCAGGAGCTAGCCATAATAGCTGGTCCCTGCTCTGTGGAGAGTGCTGAGCAGATAATGCGCATCGCCCGGGAAGTGAAAGCCGCCGGTGCTAATCTACTGCGCGGTGGTGCTTTCAAGCCCCGCACCTCACCCTACGATTTTCAGGGGTTGGGAGAAAGGGGGCTCCAGTACCTGAAAGAGGCATCTGAGGAAACAGGACTTAAAGTCGTCACTGAAGTTCTTGACCCACGCCATGTAGAACTTGTAGCCAGGTATGCTGACTGTCTCCAGATCGGCTCACGCAACATGCAGAACTATCCGCTGCTCCGCGAGGTGGGACAATGCGCCAAGCCAGTCCTGCTCAAGCGCGGGCTATCCGCCACCTATCAGGAATTCTTACTAGCAGCAGAATACATAATGTCGGAGGGCAACACACAGGTCATTTTATGTGAAAGGGGTATACGTGGTCTATCAACTGAACTCCGCTTCACCCTGGACTTGAATGCTGTGCCTTATCTCAAAGAGAAGACACACCTGCCCATAATCGTTGACCCGAGCCATGGCACGGGCGATGCGCGGTTGGTGCCTGCAATGAGTCGGGCAGCTATAGCTTGCGGTGCCGATGGGGTCATTATTGAGACCCACTATGCCCCTTCAGACTCCCTCAGCGATGCCAACCAGACCATATCAACAGCCCAGCTTGCCACGCTGGTCAAAGAACTCGCCCAAATAGCCAAGACGGTGGGACGCAGAATCTGTCTGCCGGAGGAAAAAGCTATCTATAAGATAAAACAATGACAAAAACAATTAACAACGAGGGACCATTTACTCCCCTTACCAGGCTTTAACCTCCACTTTGAGGCTCGTCCCCCTTCCCGGCTCAGAATGGATATCGAGGGTACCACCAAGCAACCTGACCTGCTGCTCAATCCTTGCCAGACCTAATTTACCCTGGGACACATAATTTTCCAGTGCCCTGGGCGGGCAGAAACCACAGCCATTATCCTCTATTGTTACCCTGAAATCGCTGGAGAGAAAATCCAAGGTCACTACAATTAACGATGCCCCTGAATGCCGGAGCGCATTGTTCAGCGCCTCCTGGACAATACGGAACAAAACCGGCTCCAGCTCTGATGGTAGTCTGTGTTCCCTGCCGTCCACCTTTATCTCAACCTTAGTACCGCCCTGGCTAGAGACCTGCTCAGCCAGCCATCTTAACGCCGGCAACAAGCCCGCATTGTCCAGAATCCTGGGACTCAGGCTATAGCTCAACCTCCGGACATCGTCCACTGTGCGCAAAAGCATGACCAAGGTCTCTTCCATCTGCTTTTTGACATCCGGAGAAATATTACCGTGGTTGCCATCTTGAAGCGCGTGGAGACGGTTAGCCACAACCAGCAACGACTGGATTACCCTATCGTGCAACTCTCGTGCTAGGTGCCGGCGCTCGTACTCATGGACTTTAACAATGCGGTTTAGTGATAAATGTTTCACCGCCTTAGCTGGCTTTGGTACTGCCTGCACCGGTGTTGAGTTATAGTCCAGCGCCACAAGCAAGCCCAGCAGTAAAGCGACTAGGTCAAAAAGCCCCACACCAAGCCAGAATGCCAGGTCAGGCGTGTGTCGCAAAAGCTGGGGCAGGGTAGCCACCAGGAATGCTGCCCAGGTACCGAGGACACCGCGAACACGGAACACTGCACCTGCGTAAAGAACAGGAAACAAAAAGAGAAAACTGAGCACAAAAGCGTAAATACCTCTGGCTCTGAAGACCTCGGCGAACAGCGGGAACCATCTTTCAATCCCCAAGTAACTAGCGTTGTACAGCAAGATAAGCCCCGCCATAATGAAAGCGATAGCCCAGAAATGGGGTATCGCCAGGACCTGTTTTATCCTGTCACTCAAAACGTCCACAGCTAGACCGGTTCGGGGTTCTCTGTGTGTCATCGAATATCGTCCACAGATATAATGCCTGCCTGCAAACTAACGGCAACCGCCTCAGTACGCGTACTCACCCCCAGTTTAGCAAAGATATCGGTCACATATCCTTTTACTGTCCGTAAACGGAGCCCCAGAGTTGCAGCTATATCACTGTTTGACATGCCGCGGGCTACCAGCCTTAGAACCTCCAGCTCTCGAACCGTCAGCCTCTCTCCTGAATTCAAAGGTAAGGAACGGGAGGGGCGACGGGCAGCCTGCCGCAAGAGGACTTGCCCCACAGAGGGCGACAATACCATATCCCCGGCAGCGAGTGTGCGCACTGCCTGAACAACCTCGTTATCAAAAACGCTCTTTGTCAGGTACCCGGAGGCACCCGCTGATAGTACCTCAGCTATAGTCTGCTCATCATCATGGACCGTCAACGCCAGCACTGCTGTCTTAGGAGAAACCTCCTTGACCCGCTTCGTAGCTTCCACCCCATCCATTTCCGGTAGACTTATGTCCATGACCACCACATCCGGCTTCAGTTCGGTAGCCAGCGCCACCGCCTGAGGACCGTCACCAGCCTCAGCTACAACCTCGAGGTCACCCTCTCTCTCCAAGACAGCACGAAGCGCCTGGCGCAACAAAGGATGGTCATCTACCAACAACACCGAAATCCTAGTTGGCTTTGCAGCGCTCATCTCTACCCCGATAATCCCATTAGCGTCAATCTTGCGTACCCCGCTGTGGTTAATAAATTGTATTACCCTCTTTAGCGGGATGCAAGTACCCCGACTTTCGTCCAGCGGCGTGTCCTGAGTACAAGTCCCAAAGTGCCTTGTCGGTGATACGAAAACGAATTACACTGAATAATTGCACCATTTCTAGCCAGCGTTGAAATGCATCGTCTGACTACTGGAGGTACAGGATAATTATGGACGTATTTGAGCTTGTTAAAAAAGCTATTTGCAAGGTGGAACCAGGACTTGACGAAAGCAAAATAGTCCCCGCTGCTTTGCTGAAGGAAGACCTCGACCTCGACTCTTTAGACCGGGTAGAACTGGCACTATCCCTGGAAGACGAACTTGGTCTCTACCTTCAGGACGAAGAGATGGGTGATATTATAACCGTGGGGGATGTGGTCGCACTCATCGAATCGAAATTGAAGGTTGAGAAAAAGAGTTAGGTCAATCGACTCAAGTGAAAAAGCGGCGAGTTGTCATAACGGGCGTCGGGATGGTAACCCCCCTGGGTACAGGCATAGACAAGAACTGGTCCGCCCTTTGTGAAGGAAAGTCTGGTATCGGTCCCATCACCCGCTTCGATGCTTCATCTTTGAGGTGCCGAATAGCTGGTGAAGTAAAGGACTTCCATGCCGGAGACTTCGTGGACGAAAAATTTGCCAAGCGGTTCGACCCGTTCATTCAGTACGCAATGGCAGCTTCTGAGATGGCGGTGGAGGACGCGGGATTGAAAACAGGTCAATACGACAGAAGTCGTATCGGTGTAGTGATCGGAACAGCATGTGGCACTAATGTCTACTTTGAAAACGCTCACAGGCTTGTGTTACAAGGAGACCTGAGAAAAGTCCCACCATTTTTTCTGCTTAACGATTCAGGTAATATGGTATCAGCAGTCGTAGCCATTAGATTCGGAGCCAGAGGTCCCAACCATTGCCCCATGGAAGCCTGTGCCGCCGGGGCAAACGCTATAGGGCTGGGTCTCAGGATTATCCAGCATGGGGAAGCAGATATAGTCATCGCTGGCGGCTCGGATGCTGGCATCACACCAACTTGCATCGCCTCTCTAGACAATCTGGGGGCTTTGACCACTAAGAGAAACAACGAGCCGGAAAAAGCCAGCCGACCATTCGACGCCGACCGTGATGGTTTCGTGACCAGTGAAGGCAGCGGGATTGTGGTGCTGGAAACTCTCGAGACAGCGCTGAGAAGGGGAGCCAGAATATATGGTGAAGTTGTGGGTTATGCAAGTAATTGTGACGCCTACCACTATACCTCCCCCACACCCGATGGCGAAGGACAGGCGGAATGTATGTCTCTGGCTCTCAAAGATGCGGAAATAAGACCGGAGGAAGTGGACTACATAAATGCCCATGGCACCTCGACGCATATCAACGATATCGCCGAGACGAAAGCTATCAAGAAGGTCTTCGGCGACCATGCCAAAAAGCTGGCAATAAGTTCCAACAAGTCTATGACAGGGCACATGTGGGGGGCTTCGGGTGCCGCAGAAGTCATTTTTTCGCTCCTAACCATCAGAGACGGTATAATCCCGCCTACCATTAACTACGAGACACCAGACCCGGAATGTGACCTGGACTATGTCCCGAACAAGGCAAGAAAGGCAATGGTGAACACGGTCATCTCCAACTCGTTCGGTTTCGGGGGCGTAAATGCCACCCTTGTCCTGAGAAAATTCGAGGGGGCATAATTGCCAGCGACATGGACAATCGAGTAGTTATCACCGGGTACGGGGCAGTTACTCCGCTGGGCGCAGATATCGAGAGCACCTGGCAGAATTTAATAGGTGGCAACTCAGGAATTAACTACATCACCTTGTTTGATGCCACCAATTTCAGCGTCAAAATAGCCGCAGAGGTCAAGGATTTCGACCCTCTTAAATACCTCGACCCGTCAACTGCTAAATACACAGACAGGTTCACCCATTTCGCCGTAGCAGCTACTTTGCAAGCTATAGAGAAGGCTAGACTGAAAATAGACGATAACAACAGGTATGACATCGGTATTATCATCGGAAGCGGTATCGGTGGGCTGACCACATTATCGCACCAGATGGAAATCCTGCAGACCAGAGGACCAAGCAGAGTCAGCCCTTATCTCGTTCCGATGATGATAGCCGATAACGCCCCCGGTCGTGTATCCATGATCACGGGCATCAAAGGTCCCAATTTCAGCCTTGCTACAGCTTGTTCAACAGGCGCAGATGCTTTAGGGATAGCTTACAAACTAATCAAGCACGGTGATTATAAAGTGATAATCGCCGGTGGCACCGATGCTGCGATAACACCTATAGGTATTGCCGGCTTCGCTCAAGCAGGTGCCTTATCCAAAAATCCTGACCCTTTGAAAGCATCAAGACCCTTCGACGCTAAGCGCGATGGCTTCGTCATAGGTGAAGGCGCCGGAATTATGGTGCTGGAAAATCTGGAACATGCCCTGTCAAGAGACGCCACCATACTTGCTGAAATAGTCGGCTATGGTGCTACCTCTGATGCTTTCCACATAACCCAACCAGCAGAAGACGCCGATGCAGCCGCCAAGGCGATAGCACTATCTCTGGAAGGTCTAAACTACAACGATATCGGCTACATAAACGCGCACGGCACATCAACACCCCTAAACGATGCAACCGAAACCAGGGCGATCAAAAAGGTCTTTGGCAACAGGGCTTACGATATACCCATCAGTTCCACCAAGTCAATGTTGGGGCATATGCTGGGTGCTGCCGGTGCCGTGGAGGCTATCATTTGCTGCAAAGTAATAGCTGAAGGTATCGTACCACCGACTATAAACCTCGAATACCCTGATGCAGAATGCGATCTGGACTATGTGCCCAATAAAGCCAGAGAGAAGACAGTGCGACTCGCTTTGTCTAACTCCTTCGGATTTGGGGGGCACAACTCAGTTTTAGCCATAAGCAAGTTCGAACTATGAAATATAACAATTCCCGAGCAGACACAAGAAACAGACATCACAATTACCGGAGTGACCGTGAAAGAATAAAACGATGCTGTATTGGTCACGGAGGCACACTATGTTAGCCAACTTAGCGATTTGCGAACTACTGGGCATTGAATACCCGATCATCCAGGGTGGGATGGCATGGCTAGGGACTTTTGAACTCGTATCAGCAGTGTCAAACGCTGGCGGACTGGGAATAATCGGCAGCGGAGATGCACCCCCTGACTGGTTGAGAAAACAGATAAGGGCTACCAGAGAGCACACAGATAGACCATTTGGTGTCAATATCATGTTAATGTCACCGTTCGTAAAAGAGAACTTGAAGATAGTTATCGAGGAACAAGTAAAAATCGTCACCTTCGGTGGTGGTAACCCCGGTGTTTACATCCCCCTGCTAAAAGAGTCCAACATTAAGTTGTTGCCGGTTGTTTCCAGTGTGGCTTTAGCTCGTCGCTTGGAAAGACTGGGGGCAGATGCCATAATTGCCGAGGGCATGGAATCCGGAGGACATATCGGCGAGACAAGCACTATGGCACTAATTCCACAAGTAGCCCAGAGCATAAGACTTCCGGTCATAGCTGCCGGTGGCATTGCTGATGGGCATGGGCTGGTAGCAGCCCTTGCACTAGGGGCACAAGGGGTGCAAATGGGAACCCGCTTTATCTGTTCGGAAGAATGTATCGCTCATCCTAAGTTCAAACAGCAAATCCTTCAAGCACACGACAGGGCTACCGTGGTCACCGGTGAATCCACGGGACATCCTGTCCGTTGCCTAGAAAATAAATTGACAAGGGAGTTCAGGACTCGTGAGAAAGCTGGAGTTTCTAAAGAGGAACTCGAGGAATTCGGCAAAGGAAGACTGAAATTGGGTGTCATCGACGGCGATGTTGATCAGGGTTCACTTATGGCAGGACAAATAGCCGGGCTAATAAGAGAAATAAAGCCAGTTAAGGAAATAATCGAGTCAATTATGGCTGAAGCCGAAGAAATTATTGACAACTTGTGTAAGCTTAAGGTAAAAAACTGATGGAGTACCTGAAGAAGATAGCTTTCATATTCCCGGGGCAAGGCTCACAAAGAGTCGGCATGGGGAAAGATATCTATCTCAACTTCCCATCAGCTAGACACGCCTTCGATGAAGCAGACGATACTCTTGGTTTCCCCTTATCTCGCCTTTGTTTTGAAGGTCCTGAAGAAGAACTTTCTCAGACAGACAATGCTCAACCAGCAATACTGACAGTTAGCATCGCTTATCTTAGAGTTGCCCGAGAGATGTATGGCACAGCCCTGCCACAACCAGATTTTGTTGCCGGTCACAGCCTGGGTGAATATACCGCTTTGGTCGCTGCCAGTGCCATCAGCTTTCCTGAAGCTGTAAGCCTGGTGCGCAAAAGAGGAGAGCTAATGAACCAAGCCGGCAAACAGCAACCCGGAGGAATGGTAGCAATAATTGGTCTTGATGAGAAAAATGTCAGGGAAATTTGCCAGATTACCGATGTGGAAATCTCCAACATAAATTCACCGGAACAGATCGTCATTAGCGGAACACAGGAGAAACTGGCTAGAGCTAGAGAACTTGCTATAACAAAGGGCGCCCGCCGGGCTATCCCACTAAGAGTTAGCGGCGCTTTCCATTCACATTCCATGACAGCTGCTGCTCACGAACTGAAAAAAGCCATCGAGGCAGCCACTTTCGGCAACGCTGCGATACCACTGGTAGCTAATACTAATGGCAAAATGCTCACCAATGCTACGGAGATAAAACAAGAACTTTTAGACCAGCTTACAAGCTGCGTTCAATGGTCAAGCTGCGTCAAAAACATGATACACGCAGGTACATCTACATTCTTCGAAGTAGGTCCGGGGGAAGTGCTTACCGGACTGGTGAAACGGATAGACCCGTCTGTACAGACCTGCAATATTAACAATTTAGAGAGCCTGGTCCGACTGGCAGATGTGATGAAGAAGTCCTGATGGAGGAGGTAGAAATGAACATCGTTTACACCAAAGAAGACAGGACCGCTATCATCACTCTGAACCGTCCTGAGGCTCTGAACGCAATCAATCCCGAAATGCTCCGCGAGTTAAGTGATGTATTCCTGGACTTTAAAGACGACAAGGAGCTCATGGTCTGCATAATCACCGGGGCAGGGGAGAAAGCTTTCTCCATCGGAGCCGATATACAGACGATGCTGCCTGAAATGAAAAAACTGAGAGCACAACAACAGACGGAGCCGCCCACTATAATGCACGGGCTGACAATATGGAAACCGATGATTGCTGCCATAAACGGCGCCTGTCTAGGCGGAGGGCTGGAGTTAGCCCTTGCCTGCGACTTGCGCATTGCTTCTGAAAACGCCACTTTCGGCATGCCAGAGGTAACACTGGGACTGATACCGGGCTGGGGAGGGACACAAAGGTTGCCAAGAGCCATCCCACCAGCTAAGGCGGCAGAACTACTGCTTACCGGACGCCCTATCAACGCTCAAGAGGCTTACAGGATAGGGTTAATCAACAAGGTGGTGCCCTTGCCACAACTTATGTCTACAGCCAGACAGCTAGCCGAGATGGTATGCCGTCCAGCACCGCTGGCAATAAGAGCAGCCAAACAAGCTATCATCCAGGGCATAGACCTTTCTCTGGAAGACGGGCTGGCACTGGAAAGAAGCCTGAACGATTTCCTGCTGACCACAGAAGACTTTGAGGAGGGATGCACGGCTTTCATCGAAAAAAGAAAGCCGGTCTTTAAACAGAAGTAGGTTATACAACCGAGTATAGTAAACGCAAAGACCGCAACCCGAAGGGCAAGGCAACAGAAAAACCCACAGTCAATACACCTTCCAGCATGCTCCCACCGGACCGTAATGTAGTTATGGTAAGACTTTGGTTCAGCCACTCTTTGTGATAAAATCCTGATACGGAGTCAACAACGAAGTGAGGTAGAACATTAATGACTGTAAGGAAAATGGTCAAAAACCTGCTTATCTATGTGCTAGTTTTGAGCCTTTTAACAAATCTGTTAGGCTGCCTTTTGCTACCTTTTTCCCCACCCATAACTTCACAAACTGAGACGCCTCAGCCAGAGAATAACCAAATAACAGGAGGAGGTGGCTTGAACCCATCCTGGTCGCCACCCCAAATTAGAAATGAAGTCCCGACACTACCAAACATCGCCGATGTTGTGGAAAAGATTTACCCTTCAGTAGTAGCTATAACCACAGAGGTCGTGTCACTGGACATATTTCTTACACCACGGAGCCAATCTGGTGCCGGTTCAGGATGGATAATAGACAAAGATGGCATCATCGTAACTAACAACCATGTAGTGGAGGGAGCTAAAAAGGTAACTGTAGAACTATACGACGGCAAGATTTTCGAGGTAGACCCAAGTAATATATATACAGACCCACTGACCGACCTGGCGGTCATTAAAATTAATGCTACTAACTTACCCGCTGCCCCGGTGGGCGATTCAACAAGGCTGCGAGTGGGAGATTGGGTAGTCGCCATTGGTAACCCATTGGGTAAGGGGATAAGAGCCAAAGAAGGGACTGTCAGTGGACTCAAGGTCTCACTCGAGGTCGACCAAGGACAAACACTGGACGACCTAATCGAGACTTCTGCAGCCATTAACCCTGGCAATAGTGGCGGACCTTTAGTTAATATGAAAGGACAGGTTATAGGGATTACCAGTGCTAAAATTGCCGGCGTTGGAGTCGAAGGCATGGGCTATGCTATAAGCACCAATGCCGCCATGCCAATCATCGAACAACTGATAAGAAATGGATATGTGGTTCGCCCCTGGCTTGGGGTCAGCCTCTACACTGTGGATCGCTATGTCGCCATGGTAAATCGGTTGCCCGTTGACAAGGGGGCTGTAATTACATATGTAGCATCCGGGAGTCCGGCAGAAAAAGCAGGGCTAAAACAACTTGATGTCATAATTCGTTTCAAAGGTAAAGAGGTAAATACAGCCCAGGACGTAATTGAGGCGATACACTCCTCAAAAGTCGGGGAGGATATCGAGATAACCTTTGTCAGAGGCAGCGAGACAAAGACTGTTTATGCTCGCCTGACCCAAAGTCCACCGGTCAGAAGGTAAATCAATAAAAAGTCACACCGTCCAGCGTACTATGCTCAAAATAATCTCGTGCCCAGAGATACGATGTTTTTCAGTGTAACTGCGCTCCGGTGACGCACCTCTCACCAGCTCTCTTGAAAGAGTTTCCTGTTTTATATAGTCAGCAAACTCACTCACTACTCTATAAATAAAATCGTCACCCTGATAATAAGTGACTATAGTATCGGTAACCTCAAATCCGGCTGCGCGGCGCATCGTTTGCAAACGGCGCACTATCTCCCGGCTTATCCCCTCAGCTTCCAAATCAGGCGACAGCTCAGTAGCCACAGCCACCCAGCAACCGCCCTCCATAGCCAGGGCAAAACCAGTTTTGTCAGCAAAGCCCCCAGCATCTGAAGAAAACTCTATTTCCTTGACATTCAACTCATCAAGTATCTGGTAGTCCAGCTTCCTGATAAATTGTCTTTCCATCTCCGACCTAACACCGATTACTGCTTTAGACAGTGGCTGTCTAACCTTTATGCCGGCTTTCGCCCGGGCAGCACGCCCCAAGCTGCAGACCAGCATAGCAAGAGAAGTAGCATCAATTAAATCTTTGTCAATCTCAGATAGCTGAGCACTGGGATAATCAGTCAAGTGCACACTTTCTGCGGCTTCTGGATCAACAGAGCGTACCAAATTCTGGTAGATTTCCTCAGCAACAAATGGTATAAAAGGAGCCAGGAGCCTGGACAGGGTGACCAGACATCGATAGAGCGTAGTATAAGCAGCTTGCTTGTCGGCATCGTTCTGACTCTTCCAGAAACGGCGCCTGCTTCGTCTGACATACCAATTGGAAAGTTCGTCGACAAATATCCCCAGCTTCCGACCTGCAGTAGTGGGGTCATAGCTGTCCAAAGCCGCGTCAACCTCAAGAATAAGTTGGTTAAGGCGGGAAAGTATCCACCTATCCAAGTCCGACAAAGACACTTCCACATCTGACATTGGGTCAAAACGGTCAATATTAGCATACATAACAAAGAAAGAATAGGTATTCCACAGTGTAAGAAGAAAGTTGCGCATAACCTCAGCTACCGCGTCGCTGGAAAAGCGTCGCACATTACCCGGGGGCGACGAGGTGATCAGGTACCAGCGCAAAGCATCGGCACCGTAACTATCAAGCACAGTCCAGGGGTCGACCACATTCCCTTTAGCTTTGCTCATCTTCTCGCCCTGCGCATCGAGAATATGCCCCAGACAGATGACATTCCTAAAACTAGGACGGTCAAAAAGCAAAGTAGAAATAGCATGCAAACTATAAAACCAGCCCCGAGTCTGGTCGACCGCTTCGCAGATATAATCGGCAGGAAAACCCTGCGCGAAAACATCTTGACTCTCAAAGGGATAATGCCACTGCGCAAAAGGCATAGCTCCCGAGTCAAACCAGCAATCAATCACCTCGGTGAGCCGTCTCATCCTGCCACCACACTGGCTGCAGGAAAACGTGATACCATCCACGAAAGGACGATGTAAGTCCAGGGGTTCTATTATACCCTCGATATGTGGCTTAGCTTTTAGGTCAGCTACACTGCCAACACACTCATACTTGCCACACTGCTCACATGTCCATACATTTAGCGGCGTCCCCCAGTAGCGCTCGCGCGAGAAAGCCCAATCAACATTGTTTTCCAGCCAATTTCCAAAACGCCCGTGCTTGATATATTCAGGATACCAGTTGATCTCTTCATTTCTGGCAATAAGCACCTTCTTGTGAGCCGAAGTCCTGATATACCAGGCTCTTTTAGCGCAATACAATAGTGGCGACTCACATCTCCAGCAGAAAGGATAAGTATGGACTATCCGCTCGCTACGGTAAAGCAAACCACGCGACTCAAGTTCTTTAAGCACCAAGGGGTCAGCGTCTTTGACAAACTTACCCGTAAACGGATAAGACCCTGTCATACGTCCATCAAGGTCTACAGGCTGTACAAAGTCCAGCCCTTCCTTTTTCCCAGCCTCAAAATCGACTTCCCCGAACGCAGGGGCGATATGGACTATTCCCGTGCCCTCTTCCATAGATACAAAGCTACCAGCAATAACCGGGTATGTAAGGTTTTTCTCTTCTGGCTGCAAACTAAGCACTTCATAAGAGGCTGTTTCCTGAGTGTTCTGGACATTAAAGCGTCGCCTTTCTACAGCAAACTGATGGGGATTGAACAAAGGCTCGTAACGGAGCCCTACAAGTTCAGACCCTAGCACACTGTCTTTTGCCTCGTAGCCACCAAGCCCGATGTCCGATGCCAACGCATCAGCCACAATCAAACACTCATTTTCATTGTCCAAAATGCTATACCTCGCATCGGGTGCTACAGCCAATGCAGTGTTGCCAGGCAATGTCCACGGGGTTGTCGTCCAGACAAGGAAAAAAATAGGTTTATTCACATGAAGCTCACTTAACAGAGAAGAAAACTTGCTGCCTTTCGCTATCGAGTCATAAATAAGTCTAAACTTTATGTAAACAGAAGGGTCGTCTGCATCATCTCTGTAACCAAGCGCCACTTCATGCGAACTCAATGAGGTGCCGCACCTGGGGCAATGTGGCGTCACTCTATAACCCTGATAAATCAACCCCTTGTCCCAAAGCTGTTTTAATGCCCACCAGCAGGACTCGATATAGTTATTATCTAAAGTCTTATAGGCGCTTTTCAGATCGAGCCAAAAGCCAATACGTTCTGTCAGAGCTTCCCAGTCCTTGATATAGCTAAAAACGCTCTCACGGCAAAGCCTGTTGAATTCCCCCACACCATATTCCTCTATCTGAGATTTGCTTGTAATACCGAGGGTCTTCTCTACTTCCAACTCCACAGGCAACCCATGGGTATCCCACCCGGCTTTCCGGGGTGTATAGTATCCCTTCATCGCCTTATATCTGGGGATAATATCCTTAAATACACGAGACAGCACATGATGAATACCTGGTTTACCATTAGCAGTGGGTGGACCTTCATAAAGTGTGAACTGAGGAGCTCCAGTCCTGATACCTACGCTCTTCTGAAAAATCTGGTGCTCTTTCCAGAAATTAATGATATCACTTTCCAGTTGTGGAAAATTTATTTTGCTATTTACCGGGCGAAACATAGCTAGCGCTTTTTGGGAAAGATAGCCACCTTGCGCCCCTCACCCTCACCCATGCTTTGAGTGGTAACATCAGGATGATTAGCAAGAGCAAGATGGATAATGCGTCGCTCGTCCGCTGGCATTGGCTCAAGGGTTATCACCCGTCTTCCTCGTTTCACCTGCTCTGCCAGGCGCAGGGCTAAACTTTGCAACGAGTCATAGCGGCGTTTTTTATAGCCAGCGATATCGACATTGATTGGCACCCAGATTTTAAGTTTCTCGGACACTATTAGTCTAACCAAATACTGCAAACAAGCTAGGGTCTGCCCACGTCGTCCTATCAATACCCCCAGGTCATCCCCGTCGATATCAAGGTTTACCGGGAGTTCTCCACCAGTTGAGGAAAGCACCGAAACTTCAGCCTTCATCCCCATGTACTTAAGAATGTTAGCCAGCACTTCTTTAGCTACAGCGGCTATGTCTACTTTTGAAGGCTGTGACTGTAAAAGCCTCACCTTAACCTTAGCTTCCTCTGCACCAACCCCCAATAAGCCAGACCTCCCCTTCTTCAAAACAATTACTTCAACATCTTCCTCATCTGCTCCTAATTGGTCTAATGCTTTGCGGATAGCTTCATCTACTGTTTTGCCGCTCACTTCCAGTTCCTTCATCTCCGAAAAAGACCTCCCTTCTTGCTTCCAGCCGCCTTGGTTAAGACTTTTGATTGTTCAGTCTCTTTACCTAGCATTTTGGACACGGGCTTTGCCTGAGGCTGATCACGAGTAGGCGGCACTTTAGCACCACTTGATGGTCTGGCTAAATATCCCCACCCACCACCAACAAAGTACTGAATAACCACACCTACCACATTTGAGACAACCCAATATAATGCTAGCCCGCTCGGAAAAGAAAGAGTAAAAAGGGCGAACATCAAAGGCATCATCAACAGCGTCATATTATTTACAGATTGTTGCCGGGGGTCAGCCGCTGGTGGTGTTACCATTTTCTGCTGCACCCACATTGTTGCTCCAACAAGCAAAGCCAGGATCAGATTAGGGTCCGGTTTGGATAGCTGGAGCCACAAAAAACGCTCATTCAAAGGCACCGCACGCACCACCAAGTCCCATGAGTAAAGATGCTGAGAGAGATTCAATAAATTCTCCGGAGTAGCCGCCAATGCTTGCATTATGGACTGGTAAAGAGCAATCCAAATGGGCAACTGAATGAGCAAAGGCCACAAACACCCTAGAGGGTTAACTCCAGCTTCTCGATATAGTTTTACCATCTCCTGCTGCAACTTCTGCTGGTCTTTCGCGTATTTCTTCTGTAACTCCTGGAGCTTGGGTTGCAACTCCTGCATCACCTTCGTCGAACGGGTCTGCCGGATAGTAAGGGGCAACAAGGCAATACGAACAACCACCGTAAAAACGATAATGGCTAACCCAAAATTCTCACCCAAGACAGAACACAACGCAATCAAGCTATTCAGTATCGGTTCAAGTATTATCGTATTCCACAGCTCAGCCATAATTAGCCTACTTCACAACCGATGAAAATTTCCACAGTACTTCGCCCCTCTCTATATCTATACCATAGATACACTTGTCTCGGGCATGAACATAGACCATGTTGTCCACAGTACAAAGAGGAGCCATAATCTGGGCACCAATAGCAACCGTCTTCTCAAGGCTACCGGTTTCAACTCTGAGCACATAAACTTTTCCTGATTTCGAGCTTACTACCAGCCGGTCTCCAACCAGAACAGGCGTGGCTATAACAGGTGAATCACAGGTGAACTCCCACAGTGCTTCACCATGTTCTACAGGCGTGTCAGCCTTTAAGGCATACACTTTCTTATCCAGACAAGCTGCATAAACAGCCCCACCTTTCACCACAGGTGTTGCCCAGAACCAGTTGCCACCTTTAAATTTCCACTTCACATCGCCATCTGCTGCATCAAGAGCGTAGAGATAGCAATCAAAAGTGCCGAAGAATAATCTATCCCCAGCAATTACCGGTGATGAAGAAACCGAAGCTGGAAACTCCTTTTCCCACAACAATGTGCCATCACGAACAGACAGAGCATAAAGTTTGTGTCTGTAATTACTTACATAGAGAACGTCATTCCCAATGGCTGGAGACGTCCATATCTTTCCCCCCGTGTCGAAGACCCAACGTTTCTCGCCATACATAGCGTCTAAAGCATAAACTTTCCCGTTTGAACTGCCAAAATACAGCGTACCCTCATATAACACAGGACTACCTACAATAGCACCTATAGATTCTAAACCACCAGGATAAACCCACTCCCCTTTCGACCTCATGGGGGTCCCTTCAGCATAACCCGGGGCAGACCGGTTAATCGCCAGTATCCTGCCGTTTTCACCGGAGCAGGTAGCAACATAGACAAGCTGCCCCGCTACCAACGGTGTAGCATAGACATTAGCTATTGGCGTCGGTGAAGCACAGGTAGGTCCGCATACTGGTCTCGCTGCACCAAGAGTGGGAAACGGGAATGCCCATTCACCAGTGCCAGGAAAGGGTAGGTTGTCTTTTCTAGAATCAGGATTAATCGCCAGAACCTTGCCATCCATAGAACCTAGAAAAAGAGAGCCCTCGTAATAGGTAATACCAGACCAGCCCTGCCACTCTGGATTAGCACAGCTAGCAGTAACCAGTACAGCCACAGCAAAAGTGAGCAAAAGCAATGCTCTGGTCAATTTTGGAATAACGATCAATCGCATCGTTGCTCCAGGACAAACCTTGTAATCTATGGCACAGGGTCGTAACCACCCTCAGACCAAGGGTGACAACGTGCCAAACGCCTCACTGTAAAACAGGTCCCTTTTATTAAGCCATATCTCTCAACAGCCTCATAAGCATATTGAGAACAAGTGGGCACAAAGCGGCAAGAAGGTGGGGTGACCCGCGATATCGTCAGTTGGTACAGTCTAATCAGCCCTAACGCCAATTGCTTCATCTTCGTCTAGCAAACAGGCTCGCTTTAGGAGCCCGCCGATCGCTTTCCTGAATTCATGATAATTAGCATCAGCCGCGCTCTTTCGGGCAATAAATACAATGTCCCACCCGGATTTCATATTCAGTGTACGCACAGCTTCCCTGAGCAAACGACGAACCCGGTTGCGTACCACAGCCTTGCCAATCCTTTTGCCCACCGAGAAGCCTATCCTGGTAACATTAAGCCCGTTAGGTACTGCTTTCATTATCACAAGGCTACTTGCCCAACCTCTGTCAGAGTTATAAACTGACAAATATTGGGCTCTGGTCTTTAAAGCCTGGTGCACCCCCATAGCACTAGACAGGAGTAAGCCTCCATCTTCCTTTAAGCTGCCGCGCTTTTAGTACCCGCCGCCCACCACGCGTCGCTGCTCTAGCCCGGAAGCCATGCTTACGTTTTCTCGGAATCCTCTTAGGTTGATAGGTCCTCTTGGGCATATCAACTTCTCCTTAGTTTTCTAGCCCTCTGAAATATCACCAGGACGGAGATGGTCTGGGGTATAAGGTAGTAATGCCAGAAAGCGAGCCCTCTTTATTGCCAATGCCAGCCGCCGCTGGTGTTTAGCACAGGCTCCGGTTCGCCGGCGCGCCTCAATTCTTGCCCTGTTGGAGATATACCGCTGTAACCTAGAAATATCCTTGTAGTCTATTTCGGTCCCATCTTTGCAAAAAGGACAGACCTTCGGCTTTAAAGCGAAACGCCTTCCTCTTTCCTTGACTTCTTTAATGCCTTCAACATCAGTCATTTTTCAGTCCTGCCTTCCGTCGACAATTTAAAAGGGTAAATCCTCCGGCTCTACTTCGTCACCAGCAACTTCACTTGGTAATTCATCCCCAGGAAGAGGAGCTGCCGCCTGCTTGTCCAAAAACAGTACCCTGTTGGCTATTACCTCGGCAGTTACTCGCCGTTGACCGTCTCTTCCCTCCCATGCACGCGTCCTCAAACTGCCCTCCACATATACTCTCTGCCCCTTGGTCAAGAATTGATTGCAACTTTCAGCCTGTTTCCGCCAGGTGACTATAGTGAACCACTCAGTCTCTTGCTTCCTTTCCCCATCTGGCGTGGTATACACACGGTTTGTTGCCAGGCGAAACGAGGTCACTGGATTACCACTTGGAGTGAAACGCATCTCGGGGTCTGTACCTACATTGCCGATCAGTATGATTTTGTTCAGACTCACCATGTCAACCCCCCGATCACTTGCTAACCCTTACCAGTAAATGGCGCAAAACCTCATCCCACAATTTGAGATTGTTTTCCAACTCCTTGGTTGAAGACGGCTGAAGCCTAAGCTTTGCCAATAGGTAGCTACCCTCGTTACGACGCTTTATAGGATATGCCAGCTTCCGTTTCCCCCACTCGACTGTTTCCTCTACACCACCACCAACGCCATCAACAAAACCCTTTAGTTTATCTACAAAACTTTGTACCCCGTCATCAGCCAGCTCAGGGCTCAGTATGACAACAAGTTCATAGTAAGGCATCTTATATCCTAAGACTTAAAATCGGGCACATTATAGCACATCAATCAAAATAGCTACAACACATCATGATTGGCAAGCCTTGCATTTTTGATGCGGCTGTCCTATAGTGAAGCAGCAGGAGACCACACTACATTGGAAATCAGCATTATCGGATTGCCTAAGAGTGGCAAGACCACCATTTTCAATGCACTAACCAAAAGAAGCTTTGCCGCCGAAGCCCGGGCTCCGTCTGCACTGACCTATAATATCGGAACAGCTAAAGTCCCCGAACCAAGACTTGAATTCTTGACGAGTATCTTTCACCCCAAAAAGGTTACTGCCGCTGAGATAAGGTATATCGATATCGCCGGTATGACAAAAGGCTTCGGACGAAGCGAAGGCATCGGAGGGCAACTACTCAATTATTTAAGCAAAGCTGATTTGTTACTTCATGTAGTAAGAGCTTTTAGAGACGAGGGCATTCCGCATATAGACAGCAGCATCGACCCGAAACGAGACATGGCAACAATGAATCTGGAGCTTATCTTCTCAGACCTATCCATAATTGAAAAAAGGATACAACGCATTCAGGAACTTCTAAAGAGCGCTAAGCCACACGAGCGTGACCTTGTGCTCAAAGAACAAACTCTTCTACAGAAAATCAAGGGGGCACTGGAAAGCGAAACACCTATCCGGGAGCAGAAACTAAGCGCCGAGGAAGTCCGCAGCCTTACCAATTACCAGTTCCTCACTGCAAAACCTATGCTTGTAGTGATAAACATCGATGAAGACCAAATATCGCAAGCTTCAGCCATAGAGACCGAACTTCGTAAGAACTACTCCGGAACCCACCCCAAGATTATAGCAATATGCGGCAAGTTGGAAATGGAATTAGCCCAGCTTGAAGATGCCGAAGCTAAAGAATTCCGCAATGCCCTAGGATTGAGCGAACCAGTACTTGACCGGGTTATAAGGACTTCCTACGAATTACTGGGGCTAATCTCTTTCTTTACCACAGTTTCAGAGGAGCTAAAAGCCTGGACAATCCCTAAAGGGACTACTGCATTAAAAGCTGCTGGCAAAATTCACTCGGATATAGAAAGAGGATTCATCAAAGCCGAGGTTATAAACTTCACAGAATTGCAAAGGCTCGGTAGCCTCGCCGAAGCACGGAGACAAGGACTGCTTAGATTGGAGGGTAAGAACTATATTGTTGAGGACGGCGACATTATAACCTTCATGTTTAATGTCTGAGCAGAAACCCCAACATACTGAAACGCTCAATCGAATGTGAGACTCTGCAGAAAGACCCTATTGAAGATCAAGCTGATGTCCGGTAGATCAACCCCAAGGCGGCTCTTTAATATTAATGTTCTCAAAATAGTCGCTGTCTAGCTCCCGCCGTGCTACCCCAGTTTCCATAGCAGCTCTAGCCACACTATGGGTAACTGCCAGATGTACCTTAGATTCCAAAGGGCTGGGCACCAATTCACCTTCACTGGCAACACCAGCAATTGCAGTGGCAGCTGCCTTATACATCTCGAAGTTGATTTTTTCTGCCTTGGCATCCAGTGTCCCCCGCCAGATACCGGGATAAGCGAGTAAATTATTGATCGTCTTCCCATCAGCAGCCAGGGCAGCACCAGCAGCTACTGCAAGCTGCGGGTCGATCTCCGGGACAGGGTTCGTGAGGGCAAAAATAATCTGGCCTTTCTTTACCATCGATGGCTCAATGAGTCCGGCAACTGTAGAAGTGGCAATAACAATATCAGCTGTCTCCATAATCTCCTTAAAACTAGAGGCAATTCCTCCTTGCTCTGCATACCGCTTGATAGTCGCCTCAGTTCGCGCTGTGCCCAACGGGGGACTACCAGTATATTGCAAGAGGAACTTCCCAATGGACATACCTGCTGCCCCCAAACCAATAAGCCCGATTTTTGCCTTTTCCAATGGCACGCCAGTAATCTTACAGGCATTGATTAAAGCTGCCAGCACAACGACCGCAGTCCCTTGCTGGTCATCATGCATGACAGGAATATTCAGCACCTGTTCCAGCTTCTCCTGGATAATAAAACATCGCGGCGAAGCTATATCCTCTAATTGTATCCCACTAAACGTGATCGCAATATGCTTGACAGTCTCGACAATCTCGTCAGGGTCTGTTGTATCGAGCAAAATGGGCACCATGCTTACGCCCGTCAAGTGATAAATTAGTGCAGCTTTGCCCTCCATAACAGGCATACCTGCCAGTGGACCGATATTGCCCAAGCCAAGTACAGCAGTGCCATCAGTGACAATAGCTATAGAATACGGAATACTAGTATATTTATCCTTCCATGTTAAATTTTCCTTGATGAGATTACATACCTCAGCTACACCTGGAGTATAAACTTTTCGCAGGTCTTCCAATGAATCAATATGCACAGCATTGACCACCTTGATCTTCCCACCTTCGTGAAAATCGAGTATGTGATCTCTGACCTCTAATACGGTGACCTCCTTCAGCCTCGATACCTCGTCTAACAGAACAGAAAGCGACTCACGGTTGCTCACGAATACCTCGATATCCCGAACCGTATAATGGTGCCCAAGATGCACTGTGGTAATATTCCCAATATTCCCGCCAGCTCTGGCAATTGCTGTGGCTAACTTACTTAGAGTACCTGGCACATTGAGATTCTTGCATCGCAACGTCCTAGAAATCTCATAACCATTGGTCGCCATATTCCTTATCTCCTCCCGGTAACAAAATTATTGAAAGCCCAACAGCAAACCAGTCAATCCCAGTATCTATAAACCCACAGCTACTTCATTGCACGCTAAAGCATGCTGCAAAAAACTTCAACGCCACTATTATACTACAAAAAAGAGAGCTAGAGACTCCAGTCACGACCTTGGTAGAAACTTTTATGCCCTTATTAATCAAGTCTGAAAACTAAAGCAGCCCTCAAATTGAGATGGGGATAGACGGCTTTAAATAGGCGAATGCCTTGAAGAAGGTGCCGCCGAGACTATATTTTCAAAGGGGCAAAAGCATTAGTGGCAGACCCTACAACAATTTGCGCCCTGGTTCCAAGCCATGTTATAGTGCGCTTCGGACTGAACACATGAAGATAGTCCTACATATATGTTGCGGTGTTTGTGCCGCCGGTTCAGCCAAAGCCTTATTGAATGAGGGGCACGAAATCGTCGGACTTTTCTACAATCCCAACATTTACCCTGAAACCGAATTCTATAAGCGGCTAGAGGCTGCACAAAACATCGCCAAGCTTTTCACCTTTCACTTAGAAGTAATACCTTACCTCCCAGACGAGTGGTTCAACAAGGCCGGGGTTCTCAAAGACGAGCCAGAAGGAGGCAAAAGGTGCGAGCTATGTTACCGCTTACGGCTGGAAAGAACATATCAATACATGCTGGATTGTGAGGCAGACGCCTTCGCTACAACTCTAACTATAAGCCCCCATAAGTCAGCAACTGTAATAAACAGTATAGGAATAGACATCGGAGGCAACAAATTCCTCGCCCGCGATTTTAAAAAGCAAGAGGGCTTCAAACAAGCGGTACAGATAGCTAAACAGCAAGAACTTTACCGGCAAAGCTATTGTGGCTGCATCTATAGTCTCAGGTACAGAAAACAATCAAAATTGATTTAAATTACTCTGCTAAACAAAGAGCCAAAAGATTCCGCCTTACCTCACCATTGCCCTCTTTGTTTATAAGTATCAATGAATCTCTTAATAGAGCGGTCGTAACTAAGTTCTACCTCAGGTGGGAAGAAGCAAGCTGGCAACTCCCCCACTTCACGGTGGTACCTCAAACACTCACAACAAACACCTTTTCTAGGGCAAGGTTCGTACGTGCAATTACATTGCAGTGTGTTGTTCTTGATATTACATTCTCTCATTGTCTCCCCCCATATATGAGTTAGTCTATAAACTTCTGAACACAAGCATGGTTTCCAAAAACATGAGCCTGTAAGCTGGCGATTTTCTAGGCTCGGGGCTGTAAAGAAAGGCTACTAATAAGTTGGACCATTACTGCAACCTAGCAGTGTTATTGAACTTGAGACAGAAGATACACCCTTATAAGAAACCGTATAGTTAAAAAATCTCCGAAACAACAGTTCGTACGCCGGAAAAACAAAAACTTCAAATCTTATTCCATATAAGACTAAAATCGCTAAAAAATTGGTTACTAACAACTCTCCCTCTTACAACTGTGCTAAAGTAGTTTCTGTTTTTCAGCAAACAAAGTATAAAAACCTTTACCCACTTTTTTACCAAGATAACCTACCTCCACCATTCTTTTAAGTAATCGGGTAGGCTTATACCGCTCCCACCCGGTTTGCTGGTATATACCCTCCAGAAGGTCAACAACCACATCCACACCAACCATATCAAGAAGTTCAAAAGGTCCCATAGGCCAATTAAAGGAGAGCCTGACGATTTTATCAATATCCTCTAAACTAGCTAAACTTTCCTCCGCGAGTTTAGCCGCTTCATTCATCACCAAGGGTATTATCCTGTTAGTTACGAAACCAGGGGAGTCCTTGACCACTACGGCTTCCTTACCGATAGACTTGGCAAAATCTAGGCTGACTCGAAGTGTTTCCTCTGAGGTCAACAGTGACTTGACAACCTCCAGCCCCCTCATCATGGGCACAGGACTGAAGAAATGCATGCCAATTACCTTATCCGGACGCTTAGTTGTCGAAGCAAGCAAACCTATTGGAATACCCGATGTGTTAGATGCCAGAATCGAATGCTTGGGGCAAATCTCATCAAGCTGTTTAAACAGCGGTGCTTTGACTTCAACGCGTTCAAAGACTGCCTCAACAACATAATCTGCATCTGCTGCACCAGCTGCTAAATCAATTGTCACGTGGATATTAGCCAGAGCTTTTTCCATGCTCTGGCGACTGAGCCTGCCTCTCTCCACAAATCTACCCAAGCTACTCTTGATAGCGGCTAAACCTCTGTCTAGCAATTCCTGCTTCACATCGACCATTGTAGTCTCATAGCCAGCCTGTGCCACTACCTGCGCTATACCGTTGCCCATTGTACCAGCACCAATCACACAGACTTTCTTAATTTCCATACCTCAAACCTCCGTTTTAGCCAATTTTATCTAAATCCCAGCCGCTTTTTAAAGCACAAATCACAACTCAAAGAGTTATCGTTAAGCGCGCTTTGAAAAATAACTCTTTTGCCTAATTTAAAATAACACTAAATAGGTATATTAACCTGAGAAAGGCAAAGCTATAATTTCCTTGAGACTAATTTAAGCAGGCACACTCTCAATCTTTAAAAAATACAAAGGAGGTAAAAATGCTAGCAGTAACAAGTGAGGCAAGACAACTTCTACTTGAAGCCCTACAGGCTAACACCGATGACCCTGAGATAGGACTTAGGTTAGCCCTGGGTCCTGGCGGTCAACTGGCTCTAGTTCTAGATAAAGAGGCAGAAGGCGACCAAGTAGTAGAACACAAGGGCTCAAAGGTGTTGCTGGTCGGCGCCGAGCTGTCTTTCATTGTGGACGGTATGACGATTGACACCAGGGATACTGAAGACGGACCAAGACTGGTAGTGATAAGACCTGAAGCTGAACAAGACCAGTAAACACACAACAAATTTCGATATCCAACTGTACAGCGCAGACTTTAGTCTAAATATGTTATTGTAGACGATGGTTTTCCCATAAGTTGGAATTCCACCCCAGCATCGCTAAACAATTTCAAAAACGCATCGTCAGCATATGTCCCAAAGGTGACAAAACGTCTGATTTTCGCATTGACCAGCATCTTTGCACAAAGTACGCATGGGCTATGTGTGCAATACACAGTTGCCCCCTCCAGACTCACCCCATGGAGCGATGCCTGAATAATCACATTCTGTTCAGCATGGATCCCCCGACATATCTCGTGTCTTGTTCCCGATGGAATATTCAGCTCATCACGGAGACAACCAAGCTCCAGACAGTCTTTAAGCCCCGCCGGCGCACCATTATAACCAGTAGCCAGTATGTGCTTGTCTCTCACTGCTACAGCCCCAACATGATGTCTGCGGCAAGTGGAACGCTCGGCAACCACTGAAGCCACTTTGAGAAAGTACTCGTCAACACCGGGTCTTGTTTGTCTTTTCATTTCAAAACCTGGATAACTCTACTGACATCTTTTGCTAGATCTGGCAAAGTTGACTCATTGATAATGGTGAAATCAGCCATAGCAATAGGTCCGCCTTTATTAGTATTTTCTATCTCGGTAACGTCCCGCTCAGCCGCCATCTCTTTTGTAAGAGGGCGAACTGACCTGCGGATAAGTCTTTCGTACCTTGTCTTGGGTGAAGCCCACACAGCTACAACACAAAATCGTTCTCCATAGTGGCTTTTGAGTAACAAATATTCCTCCCAAGAATAAAGACCATCTATGACAACGTTAGAAGACTTAAGTAAAGTATCAATTTTATGTAGGTTCAGCTTAGCATAGGCAGCCATACCGTATTCTTTCCGTAACTGCTGCCTAACATAGCGTTCATTTTCCTCGTTTAACTCCAGCCCCCGCCTCCTAATTTCCTCGTCAGTAATATCACCAAATCTGATTTTTTCAAAGCCATCCTGTTCGAATATACGGGCTACCTCAGACTTACCTGAGCCAGCCATACCAACTATCGCCACCAGTTTTTTTATACTGTCTGCCATAAGCCAGCACATAGAAAACGGGTACTTCCACATTATAGGTAAAAACTACGATTTTCGTAAAGCTGTATTTTGAGCCCTTCTCTGCTACAGTGCTATAATTTCCCTAGAGATAACATCAATACTGGTGTTAAGATCCAGTTTCCTTTTTAAACAGCACAGAAATTAGGATTCAGGAGAACAAGTGATGGGTAAAAAACAAATGGCTAAACGAATCTACATACTTCTACTTTCTACACTAGCACTGCTCTTCATCTCTGGCTGTGAAGCTGCGGGGATTGGGACTGAAGTACGCTTAGAAGGCATATCTATGTATCTAGACGGGAAATTAATTTCCGGGCTACCATCTCAAAAAGCTGACATCGTACTTAAAGTCGCTCTAAGCAAGATAAGTATAAGTTCAGCTGGCTCAGATACGGTGATAAGACTAAAACCCGGGGATGCTGCTATCACTATAAAGCCTGATGGTATCTCAATAACCGGCGTAGATCCGCAAAAGTTGAAGATCGAGTGGCAAGATACCGAGCAGAACAAGTAACCTCATGGACATACTGGACGGACTTAACCCAGCACAGAAACAGGCTGTAGAAATTAGAGAAGGACCCCTGCTCATTATAGCTGGTCCTGGCAGTGGTAAGACTCGCGTTATTACACACCGTGTTGCATATTTAATAAAGGTCTGTGGTGTCAGCCCCCGCCGTATCATGGCGGTCACCTTTACGAACAAAGCCGCCAGGGAGATGGCAGAGCGGCTAGAAAGACTGCTAGGTCAAACTGCTGAGTCACTAACACTGGGCACCTTCCACGCCATCTGCGCCGGCATCCTCCGTCGGGACGGCAAGGCTATCGGACTCGACCGCAATTTTGTAATCTATGATGAAGAGGACCAGCTTAACCTGATAAAGCAAAGCCTGCAAGAACTTAACCTTGACCCGAAGCAATACAGCCCTAAGTCTATCCAATCAGCGATAAAATATGCGAAAAGTCGCTTGCTTACACCATTAGACTATGCTAAACGAGCCGGTAATTACTTCGAAGAAATAGTCCAGCGCATTTACGAGCGATATCAGATTATCCTCACTCAAAGCCAAGGGGTCGATTTTGATGACCTGCTGATGAAAACAGTCCAGCTCTTTAATGACCATGAGGACGTACTATCACAGTACCAATCTCGCTACCAGCACGTTTTAGTAGACGAGTTCCAGGATACCAACATAACTCAGTATATGCTTATCAAACAGCTCGGAGGTAAGCACCACAACATCTGCGTGGTTGGCGACCCCGACCAATCCATATATTCTTGGAGATTTGCTGACTTACGCAATATTCTAAGTTTCGAACACGACTATCCCGATGCGGCTGTTACCTATCTGGAACAGAATTACCGCTCCACCAAAATCATCCTGGATGTAGCATCCAGCATAATCTCAGCCAATTCGCAACGCAAACCAAAGAGATTGTGGACCGAAAATGCGGTTGGAGTGCCGGTAGCCGTGATCGAGACCTACGATGAGAACGATGAGGCACAATTTGTTGTTAGAGAAATAGAAAGGCTAACCAGCGAAAATATCGTGAGTTTTAGCGGCTGCGCTGTCATGTACCGGGTTAACGCTCAATCTAGAGCGCTTGAGGAGGCATTCATCCGTTACGGTGTGCCTTATAAACTGGTCGGCGGCATTCGATTCTATCAGAGACAAGAGATTAAAGATATTATCGCCTACTTAAGAATTGTTTACAATCAAAATGATAACATAAGCCTTGCCCGCATAATAAACGTACCCACGAGAGGAATCGGACAACGCACGCTAGCTGAGATATCAACTTGGGCGAAGAAGGAGAGCATCTCTCTTTACTCAGCCCTGAAAATAGCTGCCCAAAAGGGTGGACCGGTACTAACACCTCGTGCCAACTACGCAGTCACCTGCTTTGTAAATCTGATCGAAGAGCTAATCTCCAAAAGCTACGAACTCAGTCTATCAACACTTATAGATAAACTGCTTCAAATGATCGAATACAAGGACTACATTCTTAATCAAGAAAACGGAGATGAGCGCTGGGAAAATATTTTGGAGCTTCATGCTGTAGCTAGAGAATACGACTCTTTAGACCCACGAGATGCACTGGCTGCTTTCCTCGAGAAGATAAGTTTGGTATCCGATGTAGACGAATTAGATGAGCGCTCAAATGCTGTTACCCTGATTACCCTGCATCAAGCAAAAGGGCTAGAATTTCCGGTGGTCTTCATTACAGGAATTGAAGAGGGGCTCCTACCTCATCGCAAATCCGTTGACATTGACGAAATTGAAGAGGAACGCCGTTTGTGTTACGTAGGTATCACCCGCGCTAAGGAACGAGTCTACCTGCTCTATACCCAGCACCGCACCTTCTTTGGTAATAGCTCTCGAACTACACCTTCCAGATTCCTTAAAGATATACCTGAAGAGTTAATAACCCACAGGAACAGTTGGGAAGAGCAGGAGGACAAGTTCACGCCAATAACCAGTATATATTCAAGGCTAGCGGCAAAATCGGCTGAAGCCATGAAGCTGGAGATTGGCGACCGGGTTCGCCACAAACTATTTGGAGACGGTGTAGTCATAAGCTGCTATACGTCTTCTGATGACCAGGAGATCACAGTAGCATTCACCACAGCAGGTATTAAAAGGTTACTTCTCAGCCTGGCTCCGATCGAGAAGCTTTAGAGCACTGCTTTACTTTCTACAACCCGCCTCGTAAAATGAGCTGAGATGCCTATTAAAGTCTTGCCCCGAGAAGTAATATCTAAAATCGCCGCTGGTGAAGTCATAGAAAGACCGGCTTCAGTAGTTAAAGAGTTGATAGAGAACTCTCTTGACGCCGGTGCTACTCAAATATGGATAGAAGCACAAGGCGGTGGCTTAAAATTCATCAAAGTCGCCGACAATGGCAGTGGTATACCAGCAGCAGATGTGGAAATTGCTTTCCAACGGTATGCCACCAGCAAAGTAAGCAAGCTAGATGATCTGGGCAAAATAAGCACACTGGGCTTTCGTGGCGAAGCTCTCCCCAGCATAGCCACTGTAGCACAAGTAGAAATGCTAACTAAAGCTGAACACGATGATACAGGTACCCTGATCCTTGTAGAAAATGGCCACACGTCCAGGAAGGAAAAACAGAGTCGTCCTCGAGGTACATCTGTCACTGTGCGCTATCTTTTTCGCGACTTCCCGGCACGGTTAAAGTTTCTCAAGTCCACCACCACAGAAAACGGGCATATAGCCGATGTCGTATCCCACTATGCAATGGCTTTCCCAGAGGTAAAATTTCATTTCGTCCTTGAAGGACGCCAGGTTTTGTCAACAAGTGGCAACGGCGATTTGCGGGATGCAGTGGCTGCTATTTATGGTCTCTACCTTGCTAGGCAAATGATAGAAATAAGAGAATCAGACGAGCCCCTACTCGTCTTTGGTATGATAAGTCCTCCATCAATTGCCCGCTCCAGTCGAAGTTATCTTGACTTTTTTGTTAATCGACGCTGGATACGCAGCAATATCCTTGCCCGCGCAGTCGAAGAGGCTTACCACAGCTGGCTTCTACCGGGGAAATACCCTATCGCTATCTTGAATCTCAACCTGCCAGCACAAGAAATCGACGTTAACGTACATCCAGCAAAAACAGAAATCCAGTTCCGCAATAATCAGCTAGTCTTCACTGCCATCCGAAAATCTGTCCACAAAGGTTTGGAAGCAATAATATCAGCGCCAAAAATCAAGCCTGCTGATATACAGTTCAACCCACCATCAACCCTCCTGCCCGCTTCACAGAGCGGAATATCAAACACCGCCGTCTTTAGAGTTATAGGACAACTGTCCAGCACGTATATAATGGCTGAGGGAACTGATGGACTCATATTGATAGACCAGCATGCTGCTCATGAACGTGTCTTATTCGAGAAAATACTGGAACAAAATGCACAGCAAAAAATAGAAGTTCAAGGACTTCTGGAGCCAGTATATATTGAACTGGACCCGAAACGTGATGAAATTCTGAAGATTCATAGCCAAACACTGGAACAATTTGGTATTAAGCTTGAACCCTTTGGTACAAGGTGTTATTTGTTGAGAGCAGTACCCGCACTAATGAAAGAGACAAATCTAGCTGAAGCAGTATACAACCTGCTGGACTCGCTGAGTGGCGAAACAGAACTGAAACAATTGAAGGACAGGATAGCGATTTCTGTAGCCTGTCACAGTGCCGTCAAAGCTGGAGAACCCCTCTCCATGGAGGAAATGAGGGAATTAATAGCGCAATTAGAGCAGACTATACAACCCCAAACTTGCCCTCATGGCAGACCAACCATGCTCCACCTTAGTTCGCGCCAGCTTGAAAGGGAGTTCGGTAGGTTACGATAGTACCAGCAAATAATGCCTGACTATTCCTTATACTGATAGCTCGATACTACACCCTGTGGCACATTTCTGGCACTTTATCGGCGGGTAGGGTTTCCCTAATGTATCTCAGCATATGATTGACAAACAATACAACAAACCCAGCAAGGTCTTCGCCTTTCATCATTTCTATTTTCCTGCCCGAAAAAAGTACCTTCAACCTACTGGGAAACTCCTCATCAGAGCGATGAAAAATAAAAAATATCCTTACCCCTGGGAATATCTCTTTGCTCAGAGCCCAGTCCTCACCGACACCAAGCAGTTCTTCTTTACCCCCAATATATTTAGCCAGTCCAGACACATCAGTAACACATTCAAAAGCTGCTTTCCTAGCCTCCAATGCTGACTCAACCTGACGCTGATGAGGACTTACTACTCCCTCTATTTCTCGCAAGCTGACCAATTTCCTGCTCACAGTGCTCACCACACCAAATTTTTTGAAGTAGCCGATTACAAACCTAATCTGGAAGCTATTTCCCTTACTCCCTTCCTCAGGGGCGCATCTTCCGGCAGTTCAATTAAAGGCTTCCCCCTGACATCAAGATCTCCTATATAAGGGTCTTCAGGGATAACGGCGACCAATTCCAGTTTATATTCCTCGATAGCCTTCTGTATTTCTGGCGGTAGACTATTTTTCGACCTGTTTACAACAAGACCTATCCTGCCTACTTTAGTCCTCATTTCTTTAATTAAATCTTTCATTCTGGCAGCAGCCATTATGCCTCTCATAGTGACATCAGAAACTATAAGCAGTATATCAACATCGCGCGTTGTTTGGCGACTGATATGTTCCATACCAGCTTCCGAGTCAATAACCGTATACTCGTAATTCTTAGCCAGCCTGTCGATAGTGAGTCGTAACATATGATTGGCAGCACAGTAGCACCCAGGACCTTCCGGACGTCCCATCGCTAAAAGATCGACCCTGTCAGACTCGACCAGTGCCTGTCTTATTTTCATATCCAAGACATCCTGCTTCGAAACAGTGGGTGAAAGAGTCCCTTTCTGAATAGCTTCTGTGATATCCTCCCGAGCTCGCCCCACAGTATCACCCAAAGGCAAACCTAAGGCGACATTCAAATTGGTACTCGGGTCAGCATCGATAGCCAGTACCACACCCTTTTTGGATAGCAGGTCTATAAGCAACGCAGCCACTGCTGTTTTGCCAACACCCCCTTTGCCTGCTACTACAATTGTCATTGCCATTTCTCTATCCCCTTCCTATCTGACGAAATTTGATACAACCATTATATCCTCAAAAAGAGACTTTGCCTAACTATACACTAGGTCATACTTATGTTACCTTCAACATACAAAGGCTACCAATCTAATGCTTAGGTAAAGAATTTACTGGCGAGACTTTTATCACTGCCTTGTACTCAGGTGGACAGACAAGCTGGCAACTACCGCACTTAGTACATTTGGTCTGGTCAATGACCTTGACACCTCCCCTACCGGGGCTTATCGCTTTCGCAGGGCAAGCCAGCACACAATGCTCACAGCCACGCTCACATTTTTCTGGCAATATGTAATAGGCAATTAATTCCTTACATACCAGTGCTGGACATCTCTTCTCCAGAATATGGGCTTCATATTCATCCCTGAAATACCGGAGTGTACTCAGGACTGGGTTCGGTGCTGTGCGACCCAGACCACACAGAGAACCTCCTCTTATATCCTCACCGAGCTCAAGAAGCAAGTCCAGATCCTTAATCTTGCCTTTTCCAGCGGTAATGTCTTCAAGTATATCCCACATATGTTTAGTGCCAATACGACAAGTAGAGCATTTACCACATGATTCCTTCTGGATAAAATCCAAAAAAAACTTAGCAGTATCCACCATACAGTTATCTTCATCCATAGCAATAATGCCACCGGAACCCATGATAGCACCAGCTTGGCGCAATGAGTCAAAATCAACAGGAGTGTCCAGCAAGCTTTCAGGCAGACATCCGCCTGAAGGTCCACCAATCTGCACTGCTTTCAATTGTTTCCCACCACGGATACCACCACCAACATCAAAAATAAGCTGACGCAATGTTGTCCCCATAGCTACTTCTGCCAGCCCCGTGTTGACTAGTTTCCCCGCCAAGGCGAACACAGCGGTGCCTTTACTACCCTCGGTGCCAATGGTGGAAAACCATTCTGCTCCCCTACCGATAATCAATGGCACATAGGCAAAGGTCTTGACATTATTCAGAACCGTGGGTTTGCCCCATAAACCTGCCTCTACTGAGTGAGGTGGTCTTGCTCGCGGCATACTCCGCCTACCTTCAATAGCATACATCAGAGCCGTTGATTCCCCGGAAACAAAGGCACCAGCACCTTCGACTATCTCTATTTTGAAATCAAAGCCACTTCCCAGAATATTATTACCCAGCAGCCCTAGTGTTTCTGCTTCACGAAGAGCGATTTTTAATCTCTCAACAGCCAGAGGATATTCTGCACGGATATATATAAACCCGTCTCTAGCACCAACAGCATACGCAGCAATTACCATTCCCTCTATCACCTGGTGCGGATCACTTTCTAAAAGAACCCTATCCATGAAAGCACCGGGGTCACCTTCATCAGCATTGCAGATTACATACTTGGGCTGACCTGAAGCCATTCGACATTGTTCCCACTTTCTCCCTGTGGGAAAGCCAGCACCACCTCTCCCTCTAAGTCCTGAACTCTTGATCTGTTCGATCACCAGCTCTGGCTCCATATCCAGTGTTTTCTTAAGTCCAGCATAACCGCCGTTGGCGATGTAATGATTTATATTACCAGGGTCGATATATCCGCAATTCCGCAACAACACGCGAAACTCGTGCTCGAAGCGTGAGAGTTCTGGAATACAAATAGCCCCTCGCTCATCTCTCTCAACTGTCCCTAAAGCCATGTCAAGGCAGGGATCGTCATTGGCAATATAATTTTCAACAAGTACTGGCACTTGTTGTGGGGTTACATTGTGATAACAAACGGTAAAGGAATCTGGCTTGATGATAGTAACCAAAGGCTCAAAAGAGCAAAGCCCTATGCACCCTACCTCGACCACATTACCAAGGAGATTCCGCCTCTTAAGTTCCTCCCTGAAAGCTTTGACCACAGCCAGGGCTCCAGCTGCTCGCCCACAGGTCGCAGTACCAACAAGTATACTCGGAACTTCGCCTGCAGAAAACGATGCCCACTCCTGTTTTGCATGGTCAACAATTTCGTCAAAAGTCATTGACCGCGCCAGCTGTCTATCTTAAATTGAGGGTATGGTTAATTAGATTTATGCTCCCTATTGCTCGACCGTATATTTACAAGCAACTCCTCCACTTTTGAGGAGTCCATTCGTGGATACACAGCATCATCGATAACCACAACAGGCGCTAAAGCACAGCAGCCAACACAGGCAACCCGCTCCAGACTGAACATCCCATCAGAAGTACACTCCCCAACACCAATCTCTAGTTCTCTGGACATAGCCTCGAGAACAAGCTGCCCACCGGCAAGATGGCAAGCAGTGCCCATGCATACTTTCACCGGGTACTTACCACGAGGAGCAAAGCGAAACTGGTTATAGAAAGTAGCAACGCCGTAAACTGTGCTCCCGGGTATACCAAGAAAATCAGCCAGGGCTAACATCGTCTCTTTTGACAAATAGCCCACCCTCTGCTGGATTTCCTGGAGGAGCGAGATGAGAAACCGCCTGTCTTTCCTATCAGGTTTCAGGATATCGCCCAGTTCTTCTCTCAGTTCTTCCACTTTTGCACAAGGCTAGGCAGATAAGCCGGTATCTCGCTAGCCTCTCTCGGACCAACGATTATCTCCCAACCGGGCAACGCCTCTTCCAGCTCCCCCTTGATCCGTGCCACTTTGCCAGGGATTACAAGCCTTCTATGTCTTACCTTTTCTTCAATCCCGCTCTTCTTAACAAACGGACCTATAGAGTCACCAGAGAATTTCCCCGCAGCCCAGCCAGTGAGTACACCAAGCCCTTCGGTGTCCTTGACTAGCAACCAGGAGGGAACCTTGCTGCCTTCCACCTCAGAGGCAACAATGAAGTAGGTTAATGCCCAGTTACTGGTAATCAGCACAGGAGAATCGGGACTGGGTTCACCTATTTCATAAATTTTCTGTTCCACCGACATCGGTATCCGGGGGTCGGTATATATGTTGAGCCTCTGTACCAACAATGGCAACAAAGAATACTGGTCAAAGTCAGAAAGAACAATGATACCCGGATACTTAATAACATACATAGCTGCAAGCAGGACCTGTCTGATTTCGTCCTTGTTCATAAAGCATGGGAAACCAATGGTCGGATAACCTAGCGGTCTGAAGCTCTGCTTCAAAGCTGCTCTTCGAATCAGCGTCTGGTCTCTGATAGCATCCCTCATGTTCCTCGACCCCGGATCGAGAACAATCTCATCAAGTCCAGCCTCTTTTAGCCTAATCGTCAGTGGTATCAAGTCTTCAATGTTGTTGCCTCTAACCCCCAACGGCGTCGGTGTGTCTTTAACGCCGGCAATAACTTTGTCTATGTTTTCCTTTGTGACCGGGTAAAGCAGTGGTCTTTTATCTCCACAAAGCTTATAACTGGACAACAGCACATCCACATCTTCTGAAATTAGTACTAAAGGTAAATCAACACTGGCGTTGACCCTGCTCACTAAGGCTTCAAATTTGCCTTTATCGCCAGACTCGAACCGCAAAGCCAAAATGTCCGCTTTCAAAATACGCCCCACCCAAGGGAACTGCATTTCCTTTATCTTCTTTAATTTCTCGTCAATCTTCGCTTCAGGCTCTTTGTCCGAGATAAGCAAGCCGATGCCAGGTGGATGAACAAAGGTTTTCTCGTGGCGGTAAATCACCTCTTCATTCCCTATCTGAAGAGCATTAGCCCCTTTGCCTATAGTTACCAGCTTTATGGGAGGTGCCAGAGCCTCTTCTAGCTCCGCCCGAATGTCTTCAGGAAGATAAGGACATTTGTCCAGTGTAGTCCCTGCTGCCGCCAGCTTCATAGCAAAAGCAAAACAGGTCGGGAAACCACACTCCTTACAATTTTTCTTTCCGCCATCGGGCAACTTCTTAACGATATCTGTCCCCTTGAGTGGCATGATAAACCTCCTCAACCGTGTTAATTATGTAAAATTCAAGCTATGATGGGAGTTCGACCTCTCCTTTAACCCAGGGGTGTCCCACGCGATCGAGAAATTCTACCAACTCATCGACGTTCTTCACATCTTCCTCGGTTGCTATCTTGTCAAACAGATCCTCAGGAATAGCGTCCCTGTACTTTTCTTTTATTTCTTTAGGCATCCACACACACCGTCTGATACCACCATCAGCTTGAAGGAACTTGGGTGACCTCAAATATTCCAGCGCCATTCCCAGGAAGCCTTCCACCTGTCTACCACCGCTGGTATCTGCTGCCATGGTGGAGAATGGCACTCCGACTACCGTAGGTCCAACAAAATCACGATGTACTAAGCCAAAAGCATCGACTTCGGGAATATAGAACCAGATAGCCTGGAAACAACCGCACGAAGTATGAGGATGCTCAAAAGCACTGTGCAAAAATACGCGACTATATGTCCCCATGGACTTCACCCCAGCTAACTCGTTACAGCCACTATACTCACCTCTTATCGGGTCAAGACACTCACCCTTCTTGACCTCCTGCACCGGTCCCTCAGGGTCGAGCTTGTAAGCAGCTCGCCCATCAAACCAGCTTATCGCCCCACAATTTGCTACTCTTTCCGGAGTAGCTATGCAAATGTGTGTGGGGGCAAAGCTTTGACATAGGGCACAGCTATAGAACTCTTCCACATCTTCTTCTCTGAGTCCTCTCGCTCTCTCATCTCTAGCTTTATAGATTTCACGAGCTTTGGCTATAAGCTCCTCGACCTTCTTTTCGTCAGTCACAAAGGTGATGGAGATCTTCTCAATTACATCTAATTCGGAGGTAAAGAGGAACATCAAAATCTTGCCAACCTCTTCCAATGAATTGAGCCCTTTATTGTAGGAGTCTTTGCTTATCCTTACCCAGATATCATCCCTCTGATTCATATGATACAAGCCCTCAATGTAGTTAGCATAGAGGTGTATCCTTCTTTCCAAAACTGGTTCCATATCCTTTTCCAGCTTCTCCCCAGCAACATCGATCAGCAAACCTAAGGGATAGCTACCACCCTCGCTCATATCTTTCATATCGGGCCCGATCACCTCTATTTTTTCATGCTCTACTTCATCAAGCCCCTTCAGGGTCACTAGTTCAAACTTATTTCTTACGTTCGGGCCACCAAACTCAACGTATAAGTCTGCTTTTCTAATTACCTCGCCTTCGTACTGGGGACCAACGTCTACCGGAAATATTCCTGCCATTGCTATGCCTCCTTCTGTTTGAGATTTTCTATCATGTTGTCTAGAAACTCCTTCCATTGCTCATCCTTGCGGTAGTTGGGAAGAGAGTAACTAGCATTCGGGTAATAATACTTACACAAAGTCATCGTCTTGAGATGCGGAGCGAAGTGCTTCAGGGTTGACAAGCCTTGCTCACCGAGGTCAGTTCGGACACCCAAGAATATAACTAAATCATGATTGCCCTCTTTTTTCACCCCTCGCCACTCAGGGTCTTTAAGGTGGTTGATTATTTCGATTAAATCGTAATTGCTAGCTGGTTGTACCCCTAGCTCCAGCAGCTTTTTCTGAGTGTGCGCTGTGGCACAGATAGGTATATCTGCGGCTTTAGCAATGTCTACTGCATATTCAGCCAGCAACTTGCCACCCAAGGTCATGCTCAATATTCGAGGACCCAAAACCAGAAGGGGTCTTCGCGCACGCTTAATTAAGTGAGCATACTCACTCGGGTCCTCAATGATCCTGGCCGCTTTGGTACCGGTTAGCACATTTACCCGGTGGTACGGTAAAGTCATAGTCATCGCAAGCCTCCTTACTCTGCTATTTTGACACTCTTCATAGCGCTTTCAACCGCCAGTTTAGTCATCAAGCCAGCACGATGCATCAACGTATCTCCAAATTCTTGATCCATAGTCATCGTCGCCAGGCACGGGTATTGATGGTGTAAAAGTCCAGCTTTCTCCACCGCATCTCTCTCCCAAACACCAACCAGTCCTTCCGCTACATATGGTGTGCAGCCACAAGGAGCACCTCGAATAACCTTCACTTGCTTTATCTTATCCCTGTCCATTTCAACATCAATAGCAGGTCTGCCAAAATACCTGGCAAACTCACGAATATAAGGACTCTGACTGTCCTTCTCTGTGAGTGTGCAGAACGGTACTGGATAGACCATATCTACACCTAAAGAAGCCAGTTTTTGTTTGATCTGCTTGGCCAGCCCCGGTGGTAACCAAACACGGTTGTCTGCCGGAGCGATAACCGCTTTGGCACCACTTCTAGCTACCATGTCCGGTATCATCTGGGCAACAGCAGGGTGTTCCCCCAAGGATATCAACAAATCAGCCTCAGGCAATTCTTGGGGCAGAAATTGGTCTACATCATCCACTATGGCAGGCAGATCAACCGGAAAAGAATAGACATGTAGCTCCCAACCTGCTGGACCGCACTTCCTAATGTTCTCGACGATCCGTTGCCCATAATGTCCTTGCACTGCAACTAAAATGCGCACAATAACCTCTCGTTCTGCGATTAATGCACCACGGCATCGATGGGTACCTCAGAAGGATAGGTCCCTATCAGGGTAGGCAAACTGAGCACTGGCTTCTCTTTCCAGCCGACTTTCTCGAGATATGCCATCACCTCTTTCTTGAAGAAAATGGGGATGTCAGAAGCTCTTCTTATGTATAGGTGTAAATCGTCCGGCAGCGTGCCAAGGTACTGCTTATGCAGCCCAATGTAATGGGTAAGCTTGATTTGTCTTCCCTGCGGAGTATCGTTCTTTCTTATACACAGTTTGGCTAGGGTTACCATCGCTCTTTCTTTGGACTCGACTACAGTAATTAAATGCTCGGGCGATGGCTCCTGAGTATCGACTAACTTTTTCTCTCTGCCGTCCATAACTGTCCAATCGTCCTCTTCTTTTCGACTCAAATACAGTCTCCGGTACTTAGATGAGTGGGGTCCCACTACTACCGGTATACCAAGACGATTGCACCCGGTAGCAATCGAAGCTGCCTTTTGGGAGTAAGCCCCCCAAGCAAGTCCACAGGCACCGACACGGTTCAAGATATAGTCAGCGATTACCTCATAATTGCCTCTCAATGGCAGGGTGGCGAAAATATTGGCGATCTTAATTGCTGCCCCTGTAATATGTGCATTAGCCACACAGGAACCGACATTCACTATGCCACCAGCATCGAAGTCGGGCGGGTATTTCTCGTAAAGCGTCTTGCCCTCTTTGTCCTTCTTCATGCCCGCAACCATAGCTGAACAACCGCTGAGTACCACTATATACTTCCTCTTGGCAAACTCCTCAGCTATTTCAGCTATCTCCTCTATTTCCTCAGGAAAATTGGAACAACCCACAATGGCGATAACTCCCGGGATGGTACCAAGCACAATAGGGGCACCCACTTTCCTGATCTCAGTATCCATAATTGGTCCTCGTCCTGCCCTTATCTTCCACTCTTCCCAGCTTGCTGCTGCCTGCATAATCTTGAAAATAGGGACATGCCGCGGACATTCCTGCTCGCATTTGCCACAGCCAATACACTTTTCAAAAACTTCAACTAACGGCTGGATATTGCCATTCTTTGCTGCTTCAATAGCATCACCAACTGGCAATAGATTGGGGCATACCTGGCTGCACATGTTACATAGTCTGTGATCTTTAGCCAGTTCTGGCACTTCCTCTGGCTTCGTCAAAACCTTATTCCTTTTCGGTGCTAGCTCTAAGGCAACCCTAACTGCGGCCTCGGCTGCCTTTTCTGGGTCCAAGATTAGAACCTGCTTACCATGGTTAAGCATCTCGTTCACTATCTCGTCAGCTTCTCTCTTAGTCATATCTTCAAGTCCATAGCACACCTTCTCTGAGGTAGCAATCAAAGCTGACCCGACCTTAGCTGCTTCTATAGGCATATCTGTTCTGATGCACTGCTCATCGGTGACAATTACATCAGCAATCCCGCAGCGCACAAAAAATAGCTGACGGGAAAGGGGACCCACCACTTTGGCTCGCTCGCTATATCTTGATACTTCCAAGGCAGTACAACAAATACCTGCTACTTCCACCTTGTCCTGAAGTCCATGTTCATTTAGATAGTCCACGATAGGAACAGCAGTCACTGGATTATGACCTACCAAGAGAATGACGGGTTTCGTCCTATCCACAGCCCCCCAACCAAGACCAACTAGTGGAGTATCAGCTTTGGAAGTGGGATAACCAAAACCGACTATCTGAGCGATGTCGGCTACTTCCATTACCACATGGTCAAGCATCGAAATGTGTAAAGCCTTAGATTCATAATCAAGCGCCGAACCCTCCTGCCCTGTGTGAAGTGAGGAGATACACTGGATAAGCTGGCTCTCGGCATACTCCAGTACCTTTTCCAGATCGCCCAAGGTCTCCGGCTTCATGCCTAACACTGTCCTGATATGCGGTGCTTCTACAAGTATCTGGTCGCCAAGATTAATCCGGTGATCAGGACCTAACCTTTCTATGAGATAATGCAGCACATGAGCAGCATGACCTCCATGCGCTGACATGCCCATACAGCAAGCCAAGAGCACAATCCTTGCTTGCTGTCCAGAAATATCTATGCCACACGCTCCTCTCTTGTCACCGGTCAAATCGCACTTACCGTAAGTACAAAAGCAGCACAGATCACAGAACGGCGCATAGAATGGCTTGTAAGTCTTGAGCAATCTCAAGTCCCAATTACGTAAGTCTGGGAGTTCGGGCATAGGTGTATGCCCGACCGGTTCCCATTTATCCTCAGCTCTGATAGTTTTATAAACCTCGTCTTTTCGAGTCCTCTTCTTTTCAACTACCTTCATGTCTTAGGTCTCCTTTCAGAAGATAAATCTTTCCAATTAAATCTTATCATAATTAGGAATGATTATCAATCTTATGTTGTGCCCTGTATAACTTCTTTCAGTATTTTGAGACTCTGCGGTAATCTTAGGATCACGATATTAGCACCGGCAAGCAGGAGACTTATAGCGGTAACAAGTTCCCAAAGTAACCCTTGCTTTTCGCTCTCCTTGGCTTGCTTGGCTTTAGCACATTCGCTTGCCAGGTCAGCGATGATCGGCATCTGCATGGTGCTATCACCAAACATAATGCCGATATGCTTTGTCCTCTCCATTATGGTAAAGCTATACTCCATGCCATAACCGAGTGCCGAACTTAGCGGGTCTATGACTATTCTTTCCCTGGGAAAAGCCTTCAGCAATTTCACATTCAGCTCTTTCTCTAGATTTATGTCAAGTGGGCTTTGAGCAATAATGCAGTGCCCGTAGTCCAGCGCCGCCTTACTGATAGCTTCGTAGTTTTCCTTCACTACCGGGCCCAGCAGAAGGACCTCCCCAGCGCACACTTCAGCTACCTTGGTCAGCACCTCCACATCCTTGGTCTCGTCACCAGACCCATAGACAATGAGGGGAGATTTTATAGCCGAAGCCACCTTCTTGACCAACTCAGCAGCTCTATCACCCGAAACATTGTCTCCCGCCGGGTCGGTGCTTAGCAGGCGCAAGCAAACAAGGTCAGCCCCCAATTCTAAAGCTTTATTTGCCCAATGGACGGGGTCAGAAATCACATCTTTGTAAGGCTCGAGGTTCCATTCTGCCCAGTTGGTTGGAACAGTATCCAGAACCTCCAAAGCCAACCTTGGTGGATTGGCAATCTCCCCCTCAAAAAAATGAAAGGGAAGGACATTCTCACCACCGATTTTAAGGGCTTTTTCGCCCCTACCGATTACCACCTCAGCCACCTTGCCAGTATAGGTTTCCAACGGTGCTTTGTACTCCATGGCTCAACTCCTTTTTAGCTATTTACCCTTCAAGCCAAGCGTGAGAATAAAGTGTCTCACCCATCAATACCCTTGTGGTCTTCACATAGTCTTGCTCTTGCTTGGAAAGAGCAGACATATCTATCGGTTCCCCATCCATAGCCTTGTATATAAGGTCAACTATATGCGGCAGCTCACCTCTATTCAAGCTGACTAGTTCCTTGTCCAGCGTATCAGCGATAGCAGAATAAAGACCGTACCGACCAAGCATAACCATATAAGTACGATTGAGGATGCCCCTAAGCTCCTCGGGGGTGCCGTTGGATACATTCGATAATCCTACTGTGGACTTTACACCGGGCAGCAAGTCAGGAAGTATCTTAATAAACTCCAATGCCTCCCGCACCTGCTTCTGGTCAGCGCTAACCGGCAAAATGATTGGGTCAACCCAGATGTCTTCGTTAGGTATACCTAGTTCATTAGCATAAGCAACTGTTTCCATAATACTCTCGGTCCTGGAATCAACATCAGGAGGACAACCTTTGTCAGTAAGCACTGAGATAACGACATCGCAGTTATACTTTTTAGCTAAAGGCAACATCTCTGCCTTGCTGTCAGTCCTCCCTGAAGCTGAATTCAGTAAAGGCCTCACCTTACAGAGCTTCAGCCCCGCCTCCATAGCTATGGGGTTCAAAGTGTCTATGGATAAGGGAAGGTCAGTGACTTCTTGGACTACATTCACCAGCCATTCGGTCATTCCTACCGGATCCTTTTTCGCCGGACCAAGGTTCAAGTCTATATAATCTGCCCCCGCCCTAGCCTGCGCTCTAGCCAGTTCCTGAATTACACTAGCTTTCCTATCCTTGACTGCGTCACTCACGCGCCGGGAAATTATATGAATACTCTCGCCGATTAGAACCATATAAAACCCCCTTTTGTTACGTTGCTCGACACAGGCAAACCAAGGAGGTATTGTAGCACCTACACTCCCCAAGAGTCAACTATGAATAAATACGGAGCACCCTGCTGAAACCAATACCAACGAATGTCGGGGCTCCCACACCTGAGAAAGTTACTTCAGTTCTATCTGACTTGTCTCCACAGCTAGACCGTGCTGGACAGCATAAGCAGCCAAATGTTGTCGATTTCTTAACTGTAGTTTGTTGAGAATATTCCTGATATGAACCTTGGACGTATTATCGGTAATGGAAAGCTTCTGGGCTATTTCTTTGTTAGTAAATCCGTTAGCTACCAAACCCACAATCTCCAGCTCCCTACTAGAAAGAAGCGCCCTGTTTTCAGCATCCTTACCTTTTCTAATTCCCCCCTTCTGGACCAGGTCTTTGAGAGACTTGGTCGAAATCACAGGAGCGATCACAATCTCACCTTGGGCAATAAGCTCAATGCACTTGATAAAATCATCAACGGAAATATCTTTATTTATGTATCCCCGAGCACCTTGCTTTATTGCGGAAAAAAGTTCTTCTTCGTTTCCGCCATCAGTAAGCACAGTTATTTTTGTCCTCGGGCATAACCGACTGATCTTATTTGTTGTCATCAGCGCATCCGCCAAAACAGGGCTTGTATCTATAATAAGCACATCGGGATTAGTCTCTTTAGCCTTGCTCACTGCTTGTCTACTATTGTTACACTGCGATACCACATCAATATGAGGTTGCTCATTTAGCAACCTTATTAGCCCTTCACGAAAAATTTCCTTTCCCCCAACTAGTAAAACTCTTATCCCGCGCATGTCTCCACACTCCGCTCACAATGCAATCTGACCAAACAAATGCTTCACAAGGGAAGTGTAACATTTTGCAAACAGTGAGTCAAAAAGTGTCCCTTTTCTCCGATCCTTGGAAGAAAGAAGAGACGATAGCCCCTTTCTTTTAAACAACCCAAGGGGCGTTACTTACCCAGTTCCTCACTAGCAACAACCGGGTTTTTAAGTGTACCGATTTTTTCGATTTTGACTTCTACAATGTCCCCTGGCTTCAACGGTCCTACCCCTTCAGGAGTCCCCGTAGCAATAACATCCCCTGGAAGAAGCGTCATAACATGCGAGATAAAGCTCAAAAGTTCAGGCACACTGAAAAGAAGTTCGCTGGTAGATGCTGATTGGCGCAACTCACCGTTAACATAGGTCTCCAGCTTAAGACCACCAGGGGAAATGTCCGTTTCTATCCAAGGTCCGAGCGGGGCAAAGGTGTCATATCCTTTAGCTCTTGTCCACTGCCCGTCTGTCACCTGTGCCTCTCGATCAGAAACATCGTTAAAACAAGTATAGCCCAAAATATACTTTGCAGCTTCTCCTTTGGGTACATTCTTTGCCTTCTTCCCCACGACCACAGCGAGTTCACCTTCATAATCAATACGCTTACAGCCAGGCGGCAGAATGATCGCGTCATTTGGACCAATTACAGCGGTAGAAGGTTTCAAGAAGATAAGGGGTGTTGAAGGCGTAGCTGATTCCATCTCCCTAACATGGCTTCTATAGTTGAGTCCAAGGCAAACGATTTTTGATGGAGAACAAGGGGGCAATAGCTCAACACTATCCAACGAGTAAGAAACGCTATCTATAAAAGATATTCTGCCGAAAGTTGTGAACTGAGTAAACGGGTCTCGGCGCAACCGCCTGATTTTCCCCCCATGGAAAACACCGTAACTTGTCTTCCCAAAGGCTAGAAACCGGACAATGCGCAAATGTCTTTCCTACTGTACTGATATTTCCCACAAATTCTAAAGTCCAGCAGCATCAAGTATGGCAGGCACTTTGGATTCCAACCCTATTGCCATGATGTGCACACCTTGGCACATCTCTTTCATATCTTTAATCAGCCGCGCAGCTATTTCAATACCCTTCTGCATTTTATTTTCCGCTTTGTCCATTTCTGCGATTAATTCATCAGGGACATGAATTCCAGCGACGTTTTTATTCATAAAGCGCGCCATAGCTGCTGACCTCAGCAACACTATCCCTACAAGCACCGGTACTCCAAACCTCTTTGCTTCCTTCATAAAAGCCTCAAACTTTGCTGGCTCATATACAGCCTGCGTCTGGAAGAACTGGGCACCAGCTTTTACTTTCTTTTCCATTTTAAGAAGCTGTGGCTCAAGTGGTTCAGCTCCGGGTGTTACACAGGCACCCAAGAAAAACTTAGGGGCACCATTCAGTTCCTTACCTGCCAGGTCTTTACCCTGCTCCAACTGCCGTGCAGCATAAAGCAATGACACAGAGTCAAGGTCAAAAACAGGCTTAGCATCAGGATGGTCACCCAGAGTGACATAATCGCCAGTAAGGCAGAGGACATTCTCTATGCCAAAAACATAGGCATTAAGCAGGTCTGACTGTAAAGCAATGCGATTGCGATCGCGGCAGGTCATCTGGAAAATTGGCTCACCACCTTTCTGCTTGATGAGAAGACAACCCGCCAGTGAACCGAGGCGCATTACTGCACTCTGTTGGTCAGTACAGTTAATTGCATCCACACGATTCTTGAGTAGCTCCACATTCTCTAGGAATTCGTGGGTGTCTACGCCTTTAGCCGGACCAACTTCCGCAGTGACCACAAATTTGCCATTGCTAAGTTTTTCCCTTAACGTCATTGATCTTTACCTCCTTTGCGGATAGTTAGACCTTCGTCTCTTGCTGCTCAAGCGCCCACATTACAGTCGACCTCAGTTCCTTTGGTGGCATCATCTTCCTGTAGTCTTTAAGCACCGGTACGCTTGTTAACTTGTCCAGTCGTCCCAATTTCTTCAACCGCTCGTAAATTAGATGCCAGCCACATTCCCTAACCTCAGGCTCAACTTCACATCTGCCATCCTTAGCACCACCGCACGGACCATTTAACAATCCTTTGGTACAAGCAGTCAGCGGACAAATACCACCGGTCAGGTCAAGAACACAGTCACCACACTCACGGCAACGCTCCGCACCACGCCATTCACCTCTGCTCCCACCCATATTTATGGTGTTAGCTGCCGGATGCACCAGCTTATCTACCACTCCGGCAGTAGCTTGAACCCCTATGCCACAAGTCATTACCAGCAAAGAGTCAGCCTCGCCCACCTCAGAGCTATGAGGCAGAAGCCTCATTTTCACCAGTGCTTTATCGCACAAGAAGTCGATAACGCAATATCCAGTGACAGTCTTACCTGCTTGCTCTAGCTTTTGCTTCATATCAAGCACTTGCAGCTCATCACCGGTGTGGCAGACCTCAGCACAACCTTTACAGCCGACTATAAACACCTTCTTTTCACCTGCCAGATAACCCAAAATCTCCTCGAATGGCTTCAGTTGAGATACTATCATCTGATTACCTCCATAGTCTGTTCTGTAATACCCCCTATCTCGCTGATAATCAAGCGCATCACCTCAGGTAATTTTCTCTCTACCTGAGGAGAAAGCTCCAATCTAAAATCTACCGTCGAAGGCTCGATACCTATGATCACAACTGACTCCGGTCGCCGGTTCAAAAAGCTCAACACCCTCAAACCGTCGAGCAAGCTTAATTCATGCAAAGAAAGAGGCTGCTCAGAATTCACATTTAGGTCACCCAGTTCAAAACGGTAAATAGTACCAGGTACACCACCAGCTCTTGCCGCATCAATGATGACGACTTTCTGTGCATCAACCAACCCAAAGATATCGGGACTTGTACCGGCATCTATCACCTGAATATCATCGCTATGTATCATCTCAGCAAGCCTCTGAGCCACATGAACACCTACGCCTTCGTCTCCAAGCAACAAGTTGCCTATGCCTATAATTGCAACCTTACTGCCTTGGAATGAGCCTAAATCTCTACCCGATCTTGTAAGTCCCAATGGTTCCTCTCCTCGGTGTAACCAGATGAATAGCACAAGCCAAGCACGGATCAAAGGAACGGACAATACGTCCTATCTCGAATGGGTTGTGTTCATCCCTTATCTTGGTACCAATTAAAGCCTGCTCCACCGGACCTGGCTGCCCCTGATCGTCTCTTGGACTCAAGTTCCAAGTGCTGGGCACCACACATTGATAATTGGCAATTTTCTTGTCTTTTATCTCTACCCAGTGTCCCAAAGCCCCCCTAGCGGCATCAGTAAGCCCCATACCAAAAGCCTCATCTGGAATCTGATAGTCTATGTAAGCAGGTTCACCAGGTTTAAGCTGAAGCAGCCACTCAGGCATAGCATCAGCAACATATTTGGTTATCAGAGCCCGAGCTGCATGGCGTCCCAACACTGAAAACAACGCTTTAGGACTAGCCTTAAACTTCGACAACACAGAGTCTACAAGTTTTTTCACAGTTGGCTCTCCTCTAGCATAGGTGACCGCTATGCCAGCCAGTGGCCCTACTTCATAAACCTTCCCATCATACCGAGGTGCTTTCACCCAGGAATAAGCCTCCTTCTTCCCATATTGCGGCTCCGTTACACCTTGGGTCGGGTGTTTTCCAGTGCTTGAATTGGTATACCAAGAATGTTTCACATACTCCATAATCTTGTTTGGGTCTAAGGTGCCAACCTTGAGATCTGTGGACACAGTACCCTGCTTGACCAGTCGATTTCGCTTGGTATAGTCTGCATCGTTTCCCTCCAGGTCCCACAACCCATATGAAAGCAGATTACCACACCCTGCACCAATGTCAAAATAGTCAGGATAAGCCTCGGCTACAGCCAGTACATCGGGTACATAAACGTTGTCAATAAAGTCCCTCAATTCATTAAGTCTCCACAGAAAAGAGGCTATTTTGTCCACTGTAACTGTTTCAGTGACGCCACCGGGGACTACAGCCATATTGTGTGGCATCTTGCCACCAAAAATTACTAACATCTCCTGAGCTTTGCGTCTCATCTCCAGAGCTTTAATATAGTGAGCTGTGGCGTCTATGTTCGCCTTGTCGCTTAAGCGATAGTCACCCTCGTTTCGGGGTACAAACGGAGCCAGTTCTCCTCGTTCTATAAACTGCTTCACCGAATTAAGCACCGGGTCATTGCCATCATATTTAGCCACCTTGGTCACATCAACATAATCGAGAGCAGCCAGGTGATAAAAATGCAGAATATGGTCGGCAATATGGGCTGCCCCCAGAATGAGATTGCGCACAATACGTCCATTATCAGGTATCTTGTCGGCAAGTCCGAAGGCACTATCCAGGTTTAAGGTAGCTGCTATAGAATGACTTGTAGGGCAAACACCACAAATACGCTGAGTATACCTCTGAGCATCACGGGGGTCCCTATTCCGTAAAATTAACTCGATACCACGGAACATCATCCCTGAGCTATAAGCGTCTTTGACCACACCATTCTCTACCACGACTTCTATTTTGAGATGCCCTTCAATACGGGTAATCGGGTCGACTATTATCTTGCTCAATTCTCAGCCTCCTGCATCTTTTTTTCAGCCACTTTACCTTCGCTGCACTCCGCCTATGGAGGGCAATGCGACATCAGTAAGTTTCTGATAAAAGGGTGCCATTAAGTCAGGGAACCCGGGTTCACAACAACCGATGCAAGGTGACCCAGCACCGATACACCAGTTTGTACCGTGATTCCACATCCTTAGCGGGCAATCAGCATAAGTCACAGGTCCCTTACAACCTAGCTCATTAAGACAACCAGGTTCACCAAATTTTCTGGCGAACTTGCCTTCATCGAAATAAGCCCGTCTGGGACAATTTTCATGGATCAACTTCCCATAAAAAGCCTTAGGACGCTTGAACTCGTCAAGTTCCTCCGCTTTAGGTAACCCTTGAAGCAATACGGAGGCTACTGTGCCCACAAACCAATCAGGATGAGGCGGACAACCCGGTACATTTATCAATGGCTTGGTTATCCTCCGGGATTTTAGGAAGCTATCAGTGCCTACATACCCGCCAGGATTAGGCGCACCAGCAGCTATGCCACCAAAAGCAGCACATGTGCCCAGCGCAACTATTGCCATAGCGTTCTTAGCCAGTTCCTCGACCCATATCGTCATCGGCAAAGGTTTACCATTCTTCTCACCCAAAGTGCCATAAATACCATTATCCTTGGTCGGTATAGCACCCTCCACCACTAGGAGATAGCTATCTTTACCCTTCTTGGATATGTCTTCAAGCACCTTAATCACCGCTTCTCCTTCACCTGCCATTACCGTTGCCTGGAATTTTAGATTTATATGTTTGCCAGGTAGAATTTCATCAATAAGCACATTTTTTATGTTGGGACTGACTGAGTTCAGAACCGAAACTGAGCAACCAGTGCACGTACCGGTCTGTATCCAGACTACCGGGATTTCCTGAACCTTTGCTTTAGCCATAAAGCCTCCTTTCTTGCACAGGGCAATTGACCAAGCCGATATTTTACCCCTTTATAACCAATAGTGCAAACCGTCCTCGTGTGAACAAATAGTATTTGCGTCTAAACTCACCCATAAAAAGGTGGCTGTGCTCACCTAGAACTGCGATATCCCGCAACTAGATTGGATAAACAGCACGAAAAAACGGATATATCACTACAGATATGCACAAGATATGCACAGAGGCAAAAAACTAGCAAATTCTAGGTAGTAATTCCCCACTGAGCATGTCTACAATACGCAAAGAGCCGAGCCTGGTCCTCATCACCACCTTCCCCTTATGCTCAGCAGTCACCTCACCGATAATAGCCGCCTCGATCCCGTAACGGTTGTGCCGTATCTTCTCTAAAACCTTCTCGGCGTCCTCGGGGGCAACTACAGCTACCAGCTTACCTTCATTGGCGACATAAAGTGGGTCAAAACCGAGGAGTTCGCAAGCTGCCCTCACGCCATCATGGATCGGTATCTTACCTTCCTCAATCCTCACTCCAACACCAGATTGGCGGGCGATTTCGTTTAGTGTGGTCGCCACCCCACCGCGAGTCGGGTCACGAAGGCAATGTATTTTTGAAGATATACTGAGCATCTCCGCCACCATCTTGTTTAGCGGGGCACAGTCACTCTGAATAGACACAGAAAATCTCAGCCCCTCACGCTGACTCATTACAGCAATGCCATGGTCACCGATAGCCCCACTCAGGATGACTTTGTCTCCAACCCGGGCATTGGCACCGGAAATATCCACTCCGCTTGCCACCACACCGATGCCTGCAGTATTAATGAATAGCTTATCAGCACTCCCTCTGTTTACCACTTTGGTATCACCGGTGACTATGGTCACCGCCGCTTCGTCAGCAGCCGCTTTCACAGATTCCACCACTCGTTCCAGTTCCTCGAAAGCTAGCCCTTCCTCAATGATAAACGAAAGGCTAAGGTATAAGGGAATAGCACCACTCATAGCTAGGTCATTAACAGTACCGCAAACAGCCAGCCTCCCGATATCACCGCCGGGGAAAAAAATAGGGTTGACAACATAACTATCAGTGGTAAAAGCAAGGCGCCCGCTGTTAAGCTCAAATACCGCGGAATCATCGAGCCGGCTGAGTATCGGGTTAGCTAAAGGCGGCAATAGTTTCTTCTCAATAAGCTCGTGACTGAGCTTACTTCCACTGCCATGAGCGAGAAGAATAATCTTATCTTTATCATTCATAGTCAGCTCCATATTGATAGTAAGCCGCACACGCACCTTCCGAGGAGACCATGCACGGGCCCACAGGAGTTTCTGGCGTACATACCTTGCGAAACAACTGACACTCCTTTGGAGTTTTCAGCCCGCGTAAAATGGCGCCGCATAGACAGCCCTTGGCTTCCCTGACTGGTCGGATGTCCACCTGAAACTGTAAAGAGGCATCGAAGTCTGCAAAATCTTTCCTAAACTTCAAGCCACTATCAGGGATTAAGCCAATACCACGCCAACTAGCTTGACCAACTTCAAACACCTTCTCAATCAACCTTAACGCAGTAACATTGCCCTCTGCCTTAACTCCACGGCGGTAGGCTATCTCCACACGCGGTTCTCCCTTTTCTATCTGTTCCGTTAACATAGCCACCGAGAGCAGTATGTCCAAAGGCTCAAAACCAGAGACCACACAAGCGACACCATACTCCTTGGGGATGAACTCATAAGGATTAGAGCCAATTATAGCACTCACATGACCCGGGCAGATTATACCATTGAGTTTAATTTCACCTAAGTCCAGCAACGCTTTCATAACCGGCGGACATAGCTTTAAAAGGCAGAGGACATAGAAATTCCTCACCTTTTCTGCTTTAGCTTGCAGAACTGCAGCTGCCACTGTCGGTGCAGTAGTCTCGAATCCAATACCAATAAAGATAACCTTCTTAGAAGAATTTTCTCTGGCAATCTGAAGGGCATCTTGTGTAGAATAGACAATTCTTATATCAGCCCCTTCAGCCCTAGCCTTCTGTAAGCTGGAATAACTCCCCGGCACCTTCATCATGTCCCCGAAGGTAGTAACTATGACATCAGGTAAACTGGCTAAAGCGATGGAGGTATCTATGTCAACATTGGCAGTGACGCACACCGGACATCCAGGACCGGAAAGCAAGTGGACAGTGGAGGGAAGAAGTTGACGTATGCCGTTGCGTATAATCGCCACAGTATGTCCACCACAGAATTCCATAAGTCTAACTGGCTTGGTAGACAGTCTATGTATTCTGGCGATAAGCCCTTTGCCCAGTTCTACATTCCGATACTCATCGATAAACCTCACTTGCTAGCCTCCGCTCAGTATCGATGCTACTTGCTGTGCCTGCCCTGTGTAATACAGGAGACTATCAAGCAGAGCAAAATAGTCACCGCATTTTGTTTTGAACCTGCTTAAATATTTCTCTCTGATCCTCTCATCGGAACGACTGAACTGTGCTTCTATTTCCGGGACTACTTGATGCGCCACCACATTTTTATGCCCGGAGACAAGATAATTAGCACTGACCAGAGCTGATTCAAGTTGATAACACAACTCATGCCGTTCAGCTGATGAAAGTCCAGCACCTGCTGAGCACACTCGCTGAGCAAGAGATAAATAGTTATTGTAAGAGACAGCAAAATTCTTAGCCGTGGGAACAAACGAAAGCTGCTGAGTAAGAGGCACCCACCTCAGACCATCGGGTACAGAGTTTTTTTCAGCTAAATAAGTTACTCCTGTGGCACATACACCAGGCGGGGGCAATACCACACCTACACCGGCGAATTCAGTCCATTCAAACTTACTTAATTCAGATGTTATGTCCTTTGCTCTTTTCAAATGCTGAATCAGATCCTGGCAGCAATTATCAAAGCCAGAAACATCGACAACGTGACCTTCGTTATCAGTAGTCCTAGGAAATATTGCTGGTTGAGCACAAGAAGTACACAACATAGTAACTAGAAAGAAGACAAAAATGAAATGGCGAGACATTATAATGTCTGATGTCAGTTTTCCCTCACTATGGTGCCTTCAGACATACCTTCACCAAGAGCTGCCATCTCGGCGAGAATCTTTAATGTTTCCTGCGCTTCAGCCTCATCGATAACATTAATGGCATAGCCCGTGTGAAGCAAAACATAGTCCCCTACTTTCACTTCTGGCGTAAGGACAATGCTAACACGTCGCCTAACACCGCCAATATCTACCTCAGCCTCTTCTCCATATACAGCTACAACCTGCACCGGTACAGCCAAGCACATAGTCCTCTCCTTATATCAGCTAACACTGAAGTTGGCTATAACAGCCTGCCCCAGAGAAATACCGCCATCATTACAAGGCACTTGCCTGTGGGTCAATACTGAAAAACCAGATGTCTCAAGGAGGGGTATAACCTTCTTTAGCAGTAAACGGTTCTGAAAAACACCACCGCTCAGCACCACATGTTTGATCCCTGTCTTCCTACAAATAAGCTGACATATCTCACAGATCAATTGGGCAATAGAATTATGGAACTTTGCTGCGATCACCATCACGTCTGGCTTATTATACAAGTCCGCTACTACACCTGCAAAAAGCTCCTGTAGATGGACAATACTTGCACCATCCTGCTCAACCACAGAATAGGAGTACCCCTCTCTGTCCACGTCTTTATAGCCATCATAGGCTATCATTTCCAACTCTACAGCCGCTTGCCCTTCATAATCTATGGTGTTCCTGACTCCGAGCAAAGCAGAAACGGCATCAAAAAGACGCCCCATGCTGGAGGTCAAGGGGGAATTAAGACCAGTCTCAGTCTGTCGCTTAATAAGCTCAAATTCAACAGGATCAACCCGCTCCAGCAGGCGCAGTCTGTCAGCGGCTTCTTCACCCAGCAGTTTAATAACATAGCTGATAGCAGTACGATAAGGACGTTTTATTGCCGCCGTTCCTCCCGGTAATGGCAAATACTCAAGATGTCCCAGCCTATGCCAGTTCTTGTAATTGTAGTCCACCACTAAGAACTCACTACCCCAAATACGTCCGTCAGTCCCGTAACCGGTGCCATCAAACGCCACACCGATGACCGGTCTTTCAAGACCGTTGTCAACCATGCAGCTCACAACGTGAGCATGATGGTGTTGTACCGGGACAAGAGTCAGGCACTTCTCTCTCGAACCAAGCTCTATGGCATATTTAGTGGAAAGATATTCCGGATGAAGATCGTAAGCAACTATCTCGGGCTGAATACGGAACAATCTTTTATAGAGAGTCAGAGTATCTTCAAAATGTTCCAACGTCTCCAGATTTTCCATATCACCAATATGTTGGCTCACAAAAGCGTAATTGTCTTTAGTCAGACAGAAAGTATTTTTCTCCTCCGCACCACAGCCGAGCACCTGCTTTGCCTGGAAATTCAAATGGAGTGGATAGGGAGCATAACCACGTGCTCGTCGTATCAGTTGAGCTTCGCCGCGCTCAACAAAAGCTACACTATCATCATATCTAGAGTATATATCACGGTTATGCACCAAAAAGTAGTCAGCAATACCAGCAAGCCGCCTGATAGCCTCGTCATTATCTTTAGCAATCGGCTCCTCGCTTATATTACCGCTGGTCATTACCAGTGGCAGCCCAATTTGCCTTGCCAGAATATGATGCAGAGGAGTATAAGGAAGCATTACGCCTAAAAATTTTAGATTTGGCGCTACGCTGGAAGATACAGACGAATCAGGTCGCTGTTGCAGTAACAATATGGGTGACTGTGGCGAAGTAAGTAGTTCCTCTTCAGCTTTAGAGACAAAGCAGTGCTTTTTTGCCTCCTCTACACCAGCAACCATGACCGCAAATGGTTTAAAAAGGCGTCTTTTTCTAAGGCGCAACGATCTCACTGCTTTCTCATTAGTAGCATCACAAGCCAAGAGAAAACCACCCAACCCTTTCACAGCTATAATACTGCCCTCCTTTAAAAGTTCACAGGCTTTATCAATCACATCAGCAACTACAACCCGCTGACCAAGCCTGTCCAGCAGTTCCAACTTTGGTCCACACGTAGGACAGGCATTTGGCTGGGCATGAAAACGGCGATTCAACGGATTATCATATTCAGCGCGACACTGAGGACACATTTCAAAAACGCGCATGGTCGTCTTCGGTCTGTCATAGGGAATATCTTCTATAATGGTGAAACGCGGGCCACAGTTGGTGCAATTTGTAAATGGGTAACGATGGCGCCTGTCTTTGGGGTCAAAGACCTCTCTCAAGCAAGCACCGCAGGTAGCGATATCCGGTGAAACAAGCTGATACTTACCTTCTTCACTAATGCTTTGCCTTATTTCAAATGTCCTATAATCATCACCATCAGAGGAATGGTAAGTTACTTCGATACTCTCTATACGCGCCATAGGAGGTGCATTGCTCTGAAGTTCAAAAACAAATTGTTCCAACTGGCTCCGTTCGCCCTGTACCTCTATACGCACATCTTCCGAAGTATTACACACCCAACCCTTGAGACTGTGCTTAGTCGCTAGCTGGTAAACAAAAGGTCTGAAGCCAACACCCTGGACAACACCGCGAGCGCTTATCCTAGCAAGTTCTATTTTTTTCGTTGCGGGCATAACATAGGAATTTTACTTCAACTCGAATTACATAGCAAGGAAAAAGCATATAAATCAAAACGACCTCCCTGGTCATGTCGCCGCCACATCCGGCAGTTACACCTCTCTTAATGCTATAAGGCTATCTTTTAGCAATCGAATCTAGCTCTTCTATCTAAGAAACTACTTGAACAAAGCAGACGTAAGGAAAATGTATACATTCCGTATCAGACTTATTGACACAAACTGTATCAAATGATATAATATAATGTGGTTGCAAAGCTTTTATTAAGAGGTTACAAAGATGACTAATAGTCAACAAGGCAGAGGATTATACGTGATTCAGGTAGCATCCAGGCTTACCGGGATGCACCCACAAACGCTGCGTAAGTATGAGAGGGCAGGCTTCCTAGCCCCAATGCGACATCGCAGGCTACGGCTGTATTCTGAAGAAGATATTGCCTTGCTTAAGATGATAAGAACCTTGGTGGAGGAAGGAGGCTTGAATCTGGCAGGTCTACATTTAGCCCTTAACACAAGAGCAAAACTCCTGGAATTAAAAGAAATGGTAGATACAATGGCTGCCATAGAACACGGATTCAAAGAACAAATTACGATCCTTGTAGACGAAATACTCAGCACACTGGAAACATGTGCTCCTGCTAAAGCTTACCGTAGCAGACTAACATCAACTAAAAGAAGGGGAGGAAGAGATGAACATTAACAAACTTACTGAAAAAGCACAAGAGGCTTTGCTTGCAGCGCAAAAGCTTGCTGAAGGATTCAACCACGCTCAGGTTGATGCAGAGCACCTGCTTTATGCACTTGCGACACAAGAAGGCGGCATAGTTCCTGACATCCTATCTAAACTTGGCGTGGACACGAATTTAGTGAAGAAACAGCTTGAGAACGAGTTAGCACGTCTAACTAAGGCTTACGGTGCTGTACAACTCTATATATCACCGCGCCTTAAGCAAGTGCTTGACGAAGCAGAAAAAGAGGCTAACAAGTTTAAGGATGAGTATGTAAGCACCGAACATTTATTGTTGGCAATTATAGACACAGACAATGGAAATGCAGCACGCATTTTAAAATCAAACGGGATAACAAAGGACCGGGTTTACCAAGCTTTAGCAACCATACGGGGCGGACACAGAGTCACAGACCCAAATCCCGAAGGTAAATACCAGGCTCTGGAAAAATACGGACGTGATCTCACAGAAATTGCACGCCGGGGCAAATTAGATCCGGTTATCGGCCGTGATGAAGAAATCAGGCGAGTAATCCAGGTGCTGTCACGAAGAACAAAGAACAATCCAGTGCTTATAGGGGAGCCAGGTGTGGGCAAAACAGCTATCGTTGAAGGACTGGCCCAGCGCATTATACGTGGTGATGTACCGGAAGGGATTAAGAACAAGCGTATCGTAGCTCTGGATATGGGAGCACTGATAGCTGGGGCAAAGTACCGCGGTGAGTTTGAAGACCGACTAAAAGCGGTACTTAAGGAAATCCAGCAGTCTGAAGGGGAAATCATTTTGTTCATTGACGAACTCCATACGGTGGTTGGTGCCGGTGCTGCCGAAGGTGCTATAGATGCCTCAAATATGCTGAAGCCGATGTTGGCTCGCGGCGAATTGCATTGTATCGGCGCTACCACGTTGGACGAGTACCGCAAATACATAGAAAAGGATGCTGCGTTAGAACGAAGATTCCAACCCATCATGATAAGCGAACCTTCTGTAGAAGATACGATCTCTATTTTGCGCGGACTGAGAGAGCGTTATGAAGTACACCATGGCGTGCGCATAAAAGACTCAGCTTTAGTAGCTGCCGCCGTGCTTTCCAATCGATACATATCAGACCGCTTTCTACCTGACAAAGCCATAGATCTGGTTGACGAAGCGGCAGCTAAACTTAGGACGGAGATCGATAGCTTGCCTGCGGAATTAGATGAAGTAGCTCGACGTATTATGCAGCTCGAAATAGAAAGAGAAGCTCTGCGCAAGGAAAATGACCTTGCTTCTAAAGAAAGATTATCAAACCTGGAAAAAGAACTGGCAAATCTTAAAGAGGAAGAAAGACATCTCAGAGCACAGTGGCAAAGGGAAAAAGACGAGATACAAGAATTGCAACATCTTAAAGAGAAAATAGAGCAGGTGCGATACGAGATGGAAAAAGCAGAACGGTTAGCCGATTTTGAAAAAGCCGCCCAACTTAAATATGGAACTCTTGTCGAGCTGGAAAAACAACTAAAAGAAAAGGAGGAAAAATTATCAAGCGGAAGTGGACAACGTTTGCTCAAGGAAGAAGTGGATGAAGAAGACATCGCTGAAGTGGTCAGCCGCTGGACAGGCGTGCCAGTAAGTCGTTTGCTTGAAGGCGAAATCCAAAAGCTGATCCATATGGAAGAACGACTCCATAAGCGTGTTGTAGGACAGGACAATGCTATTAAGGCAGTAGCTAATGTCATTCGTCGAGCCCGCGCCGGCATCCAAGACCCGAACCGCCCGCTGGGTAGTTTCATTTTCCTCGGTCCCACTGGTGTAGGTAAAACTGAACTGGCTCGGGCGCTGGCTGAATTCCTGTTCGACGACGAAAGAGCAATGGTCCGCCTCGACATGTCAGAGTACATGGAGAAACACACCGTGTCACGACTCATAGGTGCCCCGCCGGGATATGTAGGATATGAAGAAGGTGGTCAACTTACTGAGGCTGTAAGACGCCGTCCTTATACCGTAATCCTGCTTGACGAAATAGAAAAGGCCCATCCGGATGTTTTTAACATACTATTACAAATATTAGACGACGGGAGGCTTACAGACGGGCACGGTCGCACTATCGATTTCAAAAACACTGTATTGATTATGACCAGCAACCTAGGGAGCCAGTGGATTGTTGATCTTGGTCCAGGGCAAGAGGCAGAAATACATCACCGTGCTATGGAAGCACTTAGGGCACAATTCCGCCCTGAATTCATTAACCGCATCGACGAGATAATAATTTTCCACCCTCTTAATCAGGAGCATATCAAGAAGATCGTCGACTTGCAGCTAGATAATGTCAAGAGGCGACTTGCTGACCGCCACATAGACATCAGACTCAGTGAAGCTGCCAAAGAGTTATTAATACGCGAAGGTTATGACCCCTCATACGGAGCCCGTCCACTTAAACGCGCTATCCAACGCTTGATACTTGACCCACTGGCTTTGAAAGTATTGGAGGGGGAGTTTAAAGATGGCGATGTCGTTGAAATTGATGTGAAGGAAGGGAAAATGGTCTTCAGGCGAAGCGGGACCACAGTACCTGCGATCTAAATACTACAGTCATGTTGCGGTGATAGTTCATTCACTGGCATAAACACCAGCCTTAACAGCTTCGACTATACCCTGCTTGGCAGATAGATAAGCAAGATAAATAGCATTCCTGATAGCTCTTGCCCGACTGCGCCCGTGAGCTATAACGATATTGCCCTCTAGTCCCAAAAGACAGGCACCCCCATATTCCTTATAATCCAGCTTCTTCACCACAGAAGATAACTGGACATACTGAGCGAGAGCGGGCCCCGTCAGATAACGGTCAATGTGTGCTGCTTCCCCTAACTTCAGTAACTCCTGAACAACCTCTGAATACCCCTCGATCGTCTTAATCAGTACATTGCCAGTAAAACCATCAGTAACGACTATGTCAGCTCTACCACGCAACACATCGAACCCTTCTATGTTACCGATAAAGTTCAAAGCAGTCCTCTTCAGCATCTGATGAGCTTCTCGCGCCAGATTACTACCTTTAAGCTCTTCTTCACCCACATTCAACAGTCCTACCCGGGGTGAATCGATTTCCAAAACGTGTGTTGCCAATATGCTGGCAAGCTGTGCAAATTGTACTAAAAATATCGGCTTGCAGTTGACATTGACACCCACATCGATGATAAGAGTCGGCTGTGGCTGATTAAGGTCAGCCACAGCACAAACAGCCATCCTTTCTATACCGGGCACCATTTTTAGGTTAAGAAAAGAGGCTACTACAATAGCACCTGTGCTTCCGGCAGAGACAAACCCGTCAACAGCACCGTCTCGTACCAACCTGACACCGACAGCTACAGACGAATTTGGCTTGCTCTGAACAGCCTGTATTGGTTCCTCATCCCCCCGCACAACCTCCGTAGCATCGGCAATAGTTATGCCCGAACGCCTTGAATACCGCCGCAAGAGCATTTCCAAGAGCGCCTTCCTGCCCACCAGCACTACTTCCACCGGATATTCTCTCACTGCCTCAATGGCACCCCTTACTATTTCACGCGGGGCATAATCCCCACCTTCAGCGTCAACAGCGATTATCATTGCTTATTCCCATGTAGTCCTATAAAACAGTGGTAACAGAATTTAGTCCTTCCGCTTAGTTTTGTCAAGGGCGAAAGATACTTAGAAATAGCTTTGAGCTACCCGACTGGTATCCGACAATACCCAACAACATGCAGAATCGCTATAAAAATTTTCACTTTTGAAAGATAAAGGCCAAAAAGCTTATAATTCACAAAAAGATCCCTTTTCAATACTGAAAACGTAGTGCACGAACTAGCGATAACTCAAAATATACTCGGCATTGCCATAGCAGAAGCTGAAACTGCACAGGCTAGCCGTATCACAAAGATAAGGCTTATAATTGGAGAACTGTCAGGAGTCGTTGGTGAATGCGTGCAGTTCTACTTCGATTTCCTGAAGAAGCATAGCATTGCTGAAAATGCGACCATCGATTTTGAAATCGTACCGGCTGAACTACATTGTCGCAGCTGCCAAACCAGCTTCAAGCTTGAAGACTCTAACTGGACCTGCCCGAACTGCGGCAGTACTAGCCTCGAAATAACAGGGGGGCAGAGTTGCTTTATAGAAAGCATAGAGGTCGAATAAATGAGGATAAGAGTTCTAAAAAACATCGCCAGCGCCAACGATGCCATAGCAGCCCAGAATAAAGACTTACTCGATAGTCACCATATCATTGCCATCAACCTGATGTCATCTCCTGGCGCCGGCAAGACCAGCGTGATTTTACAGACAATACAATATCTCCGCAATAAACTCCGATTTGCGGTTATTGAAGGTGATATCGCTTCAAAAATAGATGCAGACAAAATAGATAAGCAGGGAATTCCCGTCGTTCAAATCAACACTGGTGGTGGTTGCTCCTTGGAAGCTCACATGATCACATCGGCGCTAAAGAAACTTCCTTTGAAAAATGTTGATTTACTATTCATCGAAAATGTGGGTAACCTTGTCTGCCCCGCTGGGTTTGCTCTCGGAGAGCACAAGAGAGTCGTGATCTCGAGTATTGCCGAGGGCGACGACAAACCAATCAAATACCCAATAATGTTTTCCTTAGCCGATGCCGTGGTGATAAACAAAATAGATTTACTACCTCTTCAGGAATTCGATTTAGTCGGTTTCCGCAAAAAGATCATCGATCTTAACCCTAAGACCACAATCTTCGAAGTCTCATGTAAAACCGGGGAAGGCATCCATACCTGGTGTTCCTGGATACTGGGACAAATGCAGAATCGCTCTAAAATCTAAAAGATTGATAATTCATGGCAACCGAATCACTGCCATAGAAAGATGAAAATGGTTATTACCGCTTTATAATATGTACCGCACTAGCTTTGAAACTGGCGTAGACATCTACGCCCGGCTCGATGCCCATATCATCAGCCGACTTCTTTGTTAATACTCCAAGCAATGTAAAACCACAATATACTTCGACCCTGACCAGTGCGCCCACAGTAGCCATTCTAGTTATTTTACCCTGGAATACATTCCTGGCACTTGACAGTTCCTTCACTCGAGCAAATGTAATATCCTCGGGTCTGATAATCGCCCACACCAAATCGCCAACATCGCACGATATCACCACTTCAAAAGCAACTTCACCAACGCTTATAGTAGCCAAGCCTCCGTTCTTTTCCGTCACACTACCACTTAAAATATTTTCGACGCCTACGAACTCAGCTATCTCCTTGCTCGCTGGCAAACAAAAAATTTCGACCGGGCTTCCTATCTGCAGCAATCGCCCACCCATCAACACGCCAATGCGGTTTGCAAGCCGTTGTCCCTGCGCCATATCATGTGTAGCCATTACAATAGTCGTCTTGCGTAACTCGATAAGTCGCGCCAATATAGCCTCTATCTTGGCGCCGGCGACGGGGTCCAGATTAGCCGTTGGTTCGTCCAGAAACAGCACTTCTGGCCCTGTAACTAACGCCCGAGCTAAAGCCACTAACTGCATCTCACCGCCAGAGAGCGTTTTAGCTTCCCTGTCAGCATAATCAGCTATACCCACGAGTTCCAGAATATATTCAGTTTTTTCGCGTACCACTTTTGATGCTTCGCCTCTCCACTTGAGCCCATAAGCGATGTTATCCCTTACACTACCAGAAAAGACTATGGGCTTTTGTAATACAAAAGACATCCTGCGTCTTACTTGTAGCCTTAGACGCTCAGAAAACGTAACATTGACTCCATTGAAATAAAGTTCACCGCTAGATGGCTTTTCCAAAAGGTCAAGCAATCTAAGAAGTGTGGTCTTGCCAGCACCACGAGGTCCGATTAAGCAGAACATGTCCCCTTCGCATATCTGCAGGTCAATGCACTGCAATACCCGCCTGCCTTGGTAATCTTTTCCTAGTCCGCGAGCTTCAAGCACGACCATCTCTATCTACGCTGCAGCCAGCCTATGAGTAAGTTCACCATTAGCGCCAGTGTCAGTAATACGACCCCCAACGCCAGAGAAAGCTCAATATCACCCTTGGACGATTCTAGCGATATAGCAGTGGTCAATGTTCGGGTAAAGCCTTTGATATTACCACCAACCATTATGGACAGCCCGACCTCTGAAATTGCCCGTCCGAAACACATTATCACCGCTGTCAACACTGCAAACTTCACTTCCTTGAGGGCAAGAATTGAGGCCTGAGTTTTGCTAGCACCCAGAGACACAGCAGTTTCAAATACAGATCCATCGATACCACTCAAAGCGGAAATGGTGAGGCCAAGCATAATAGGCATTATTAGCAGAACCTGACCTACGACAATAGCTACCGGAGTAAACAGTAATCCTAGTTCACCCAGTGGTCCTGTTCGGGATAAAAGCACAAATACAAAGAGACCGACAACAACGGTAGGGAAACTGTAGAATGTTTGTATGATGTTAATAAGTACGCTTTTCCCAGGGAAACGATTAAAATGGATCAGACTGCCCAACGGCACACAAATCAACGATGTAATGCTACAGGACGTGACAGAAATCGCCAGAGACCTCCCTGTTATTTCCATTATTTCCGGATCAAGAGATACGATAAGTTCTAGAGCTTTAATAAAAGCATGCCATAATTCGACCAACTGGACTTTGTCTTACCTCCCTTTAAAGCACTCACTGTATCTCCAGTTCTGCTCCGGCACACGGTGTAAATAGTCCTGTCCCGTATTCGGCTACTCCATATTCACCGATAAATTTTTGTATTTCCGGCGAGGTAAGGAAATTTATCAAGTTGTCTGCCATTTCGATATTAACCTTGGGACACTTTTCCGGATTTACTGCGATAACGGAATAGATATTAAGCAGTATAGCTCCCTTATCTACGAGAGGTACTAAGTCTAGCTTCCCCTTATATGCAAGAAAGGTCCCCGCATCAGTAAGAGTATAAGCATTCTTTTCACTAGCCATAAGCAATGTCGGACCCATACCTCGCCCAGCCTCGATGTACCATGCCCCAGATTTCCTCACCATTTCATGTTCAAACCCGGCAGCCCCCCAGATTTCCTTTTCCTTGGCATGAGTCCCTGATTCATCTCCTCTAGAGACAAAACTGCCAGCTTTAGTCTCTGCCAAATTTTTGAAAGCCTCCTCAGGACTCAAACCCTTAACATTTGCTGGGTCTTCCGGCGGACCAATGATAAGGAAGTGGTTATAAGCGAAGGGGATTCGGTTTACCCCATACCCGTCAGCCACAAATTTCTCTTCTCGGGCTTTATCGTGAGTAACAATAGCATCCACATCACACCGTTTTCCATACTCAAAAGCTATCCCGGCTCCGGCATACAGAATATCCAACTCTACTTTATGTCTCTTTTCAAACATCGGCTCCAGATGCCCCCACAGCCCCGTATCATAAAGACTGGTAGTGGTAGCCACTCTTATTCTTACCGCAGGTGGAAGTAGTGGTGCCCTTGCTGCAGATGTTGTACATCCCACAACAAATAGGCTCATAACCACACCAAGCATGAGCAACTGCTTGCTGATCGAGGGTCTCGCCATCTTATACTTCCTTTCGATCTTTTTAATATGCTACAGCTCAAACCCAAGATTAACATATTGGTAGGAGTGAATAACCCATCAGCAGATTAAAAAAGAGGACACAAAAGAGATTTGAACGCGGCAGACAATAAGCCTTTTCAATGCAAACTCTCCTTTCCAAACACGGGAGGCACCACCGTTTCCAGTGACACCCTATCGGCCTTTGCCCGTAGGCTAACCCTTAGAGCACAAGGCTCGGAAAGCTTGCCCCCAGTGCGCAACATTATACCAGCCAATACTCAAATTGACAACATTATGACGACGGTCCAAGAAGCTGGACTCGTTTAGATAGATGGATAACACACACAGACACAGCAGAGTGGGGAGGCATTGCCTGTTTTACCTCTTTCCTAGCGGGAGAGGCTAGGTGAAAGACGATATATCGCACATCCATGAAGAGAAAAAAATAATGGGGCTAAATCAGCCGCTTTCTACCCTGAAAACAAAAATATGTGTCACCAATCTACTGGACGAGTACAGGAGCTTGACAGCAGAAACATTGCAACGTATACTATTTAAACCAAAAAGAATATTGTAAAGGCTGCGAACGAGACTAGTAAGCCTCCAGCGAGGCTCAGAGAGCCGGGGAAGGTGCGAGCCGGTGCCGGCGCAGGGACTGAATGGACTCGGGAGTTGCAAACCGAAAGGAGTTGCTCCAAGTAGGCTTTGACGGAAAGGGCACCGTTATCCAAGCCCAAGGTATCGCTTCAAGTGTGAAGCCGTACCTGAAATGAGATGGTTGCTAAAAGGCAACCAAGTAGGGTGGCACCGCGAAGGAAAACCTCTCGCCCCTATAGGCGAGAGGTTTTTAATTTTGCGTATTCTAAGGAGCTAAATGTATTACCCGACAGTTGAAGAACTGAAAAGGATAAAAAAGAGTGAAGGCAATATCATCCCGATTTGTCGAGAGATTGTCGCTGACCTGGAAACACCTGTCTCGGCATATCTCAAGATCAACCGTGGCTATTCCTTCCTGCTGGAGAGTATTGAAGGTGGTGAACGTCTTGCTAGATATAGCTTTATAGGCACCGATCCTTATCGGACTCTGGTCACCAAAAAAGAAGATAAGGTCAACCCCTTGCCACTCATTGCTGCAGAGTTGAACAAATATAAACTGGTGCCTGTTTATGACCTACCGAGGTTCTGCGGCGGGGCTGTAGGCTATCTTAGCTACGAAGTAGCAACACACTTCGAAAAATTGCCTGCTCCTGCTAAAGATCCTCTCGAATTACCAGAATCAATGTTCATGTTCGTCGATACCTTGCTTGTTTTCGACCACATAACCCACAAGATCAAGGTACTAAGCCATGTTCGGTTAGACAGCGATGTAGAAAAATCCTACGAGGAGGCCATTGAAAAAATTGAAACTCTTATAGCTAGGCTAAAACAACCGCTGCCCCAGACAAACACAGAACACAAAGTTTTCAGTGCTAGCAATGAGCACATCTCATCAAACTTCACCCGAGAGCAATTCGAGGCTAGCGTAAGAAAGGCAAAGGAATACATAACTGCTGGCGAAGCTATACAGGTGGTACTATCTCAACGATTAGTAAAACCCACCGCCGCTGGCCCCTTTGAGATTTACCGGGCACTAAGAACTTTAAATCCCTCACCGTATATGTTCTTCTTAGACTTCAAAGACTTCTATCTCCTTGGAGCATCTCCTGAAATACTGCTCAGAGTGGAGGATGGGATAGTAATGACCAGACCACTAGCTGGCACTCGCCCGCGAGGCAAAAATCCCAGCGAAGATGTGTCGCTCGAACAGGAACTCCGCAATGACGAAAAGGAAAGAGCTGAGCATATTATGCTGGTTGACCTTGGGCGGAACGATATCGGACGCATCAGCGAACCGGGAACTGTAGAGGTCAGCAGGCTTATGGAGGTTGAACGCTATTCACATGTAATGCACTTGGTCACACATGTGCAAGGTAAATTAAGGCGAGGACTAACACACTTCGATGCTCTAGAGGCATGCTTCCCCGCTGGCACTGTATCAGGAGCACCAAAAATCCGGGCTATGGAAATAATAGCTGAACTTGAACCTGATAGAAGAGGCCCTTATGCCGGAGCTGCAGGTTATTTCTCTCTCTCAGGCAACATGGATATGGCAATTACAATACGAAGCATGATCGTAAAAGACGGCACAGCATATGTACAGGCAGGCTGCGGAGTCGTCTACGATAGCATACCCGAGCGCGAATTTGTAGAGACCATGAATAAAGCAAAAGCTTTACTCGAAGCCACTAGCCAGGCAGAACAAAGTGGATCGAGAGGAGCAAGCAATGTTACTTCTTATTGATAATTACGATAGCTTCACTTACAACCTTTTCCAGTATCTAAGCGAACTCGGAGAAGAAGTATTGGTTCGACGCAATGATAAGATTAACCTCGAGGAAATTGAACAATTAAGACCGCATAGCATAGTCATTTCACCCGGACCGTCAACACCTCTACATACCGGCATTTGCAATGATGTGGTCCGTTATTTTGCTCCCAAACTACCGATCCTCGGCGTATGTTTGGGACATCAGTGCATCGGCTACACTTTTGGTGCTACCATCTGCCAGGCAAAACAAATAATGCACGGCAAATCATCGTTAATATATCATGATGGTCAAGGAGTATTTGCAGGGATACCAAACCCTTTTTCAGCTATTCGTTACCACTCGCTCGTCATCAAAGAGAGGCTGCCAGACTGTCTGCAAGTAACAGCCTGGACATCAGACGGCACAATCATGGGCATCAGGCATCGAGACTATCACGTTGAAGGCGTGCAATTTCACCCCGAGTCGTTTATGACCGAATACGGCAAAGAAATTCTGAAAAATTTCTTGAGATTGAGGTGACGAAATGATTAGAGAAGCTATTTCAATTTTAATTTCAGGACAATCACTGACCACAGACCAAGCTGCACAGGTGATGCTCGAAATAATGGAGGGACAAGCCACACCAGCCCAGCTCGGTGCCTTTCTTGTAGCGCTCCGACTAAAAGGGGAAACGGTAGAGGAAATTGTTGGGCTAACGAAAACCATGCGAGAAAAAGCCATCCCTGTCATCATTGATATGCCGGTAGTAGACACTTGCGGTACTGGTGGCGATAGCTCACACACCTTCAACATATCTACTGCAGCAGCCTTCGTTGCGGCTGCAGCAGGAGCCAAAGTTGCCAAACACGGTAATAGAGCAATAAGCAGCCAGTGTGGTAGTGCTGATGTGTTAGAAGCTTTGGGCATCCGTCTCGAACTTACCCCGTTGCAAGTCGCCAGATGTATCGAAGAAATAGGTATAGGCTTTATATTTGCTCCCGTCTTTCATCCAGCCATGAAATATGCAGCTGTGCCCAGGCGCGAAATCGGCATTCGCACTGTTTTTAACATTCTCGGACCACTTACCAATCCAGCAAAAGCTAAAGCACAAGTCCTAGGAGTTGCCGATAAAGCAATTGCCGAAAAAATGGCTCTGGCACTTTGCAAACTCGGAAGCCACTGCGCTCTAGTGGTCCATGGCGAAGACGGGCTGGATGAAGTAACTATCACAGGAAAAACCTTCGTCTGGGAGGTTAGGGAAACCAAAATACAAAGTTATACCATCACCCCAGAAGAGTTGGGGCTCTCAAGAGCCAATCCAGAACAGCTTAAAGGCGGAACTCCAAAAGAAAATGCAGAGCTACTGCAGGAGATATTCCGCGGTAAAACTGGTCCGCAACGGGATATCGTGATTGCTAATGCCGCAGCCACCTTGGTTGCCGCTAGTAAAGCATCGACTTTTTCAGAAGGAGCAGCATTAGCCAGCAAAGCGATTGACAACGGTGAAGCATTGACTAAATTGGAGCACTTGATTAGATTCACACAAAATCTTAGCTGAAGATAACCAACTATGTTTCTTAAGAATATTGTGTTAAGGATTGCAGCAAAACTAGAGCAGCGTAAGCAAGAGGTGCCACTTGCGCAGCTAAAACAAATAGCTCTGGAAAAACCACCACCTCTCGATTTAACATCAGCTATAAAAGGCGAAAAGATTAAACTTATCGCCGAGATCAAAAGAGCATCGCCGTCAAAAGGTGTAATCCGTCCTAACTTTAATCACCTAGAGATAGCGCAGATCTACGCTGATAACGGCGCTGCAGCTATTTCAGTGCTAACAGAAGGCGAGTATTTCCATGGAAGCTTGAGCCACTTGAATGAAATTAAAAAATTGCTGGGTGGTAGATTGCCACTTTTGAGAAAGGACTTTATCTTCGACCCTTATCAAATTTATGAATCCCGGGCTTATGGTGCCGATAGTCTGCTACTCATCGTAGCCATTCTAAAGCCCAAGCAACTCGCAGAATTGCTTGGTTTGAGTCGCGAACTGGGGATGACCTGCCTTGTGGAGGTGCACAATGAGGCTGAGCTTGATATTGCTCTTCAACGAGGTGCCAAAATAATCGGGATCAATAATCGAGACCTGAACACCTTCAATGTTGACCTATCAACCACAGAACGATTGCGCCCCTTAATACCGCCGAACCGACTCATCGTAGCGGAAAGCGGAATACGATACCGATCTGATGTCGAAAAATTGAAAAACTTGGGCATTAATGCAATTCTTGTAGGCGAAGCGCTGATGGCATCTTCCGACATTGCAGCCACAATGAAAGAACTTATGCAATGATGGTCAAAATCAAAATCTGTGGAATAACAGAAACGGAACACGCACTGGCAGCTAGCGAGGCTGGCGCTGATTTCATTGGACTAGTGTTTGCTCTCAGCCCACGCCGTATAACCATAGAAAAGGCAGCGCAAATTATTAACCGCGTCCGTAGCCTAAAGCACCCGCCGAAAATCGTCGGCGTATTTGTTAATTCCGACGCCTCTGATCTAAATCGCATAGCTAAAACCCTTAGCCTGGACTTTGTACAACTTAGCGGAGAGGAATCATGGGAATATTGCAAAATCGTAGAATACCCAATTATTAAAGCCATCCATGTTTCTTCCCCAGACAGCTTTGACAGCATCGTACAAAAGATATCCACAGGGCTTTCTTCTCTGCCAGACGGGAAATTTATCTGTCTGCTTGATACAAAAGTGGGAGATACCTATGGTGGCACCGGAAAGACTTTTGACTGGCAAATTGCAAAGAGAATATGTCAACAGTTCAAGGTCATTATCGCTGGAGGATTAACCCCAGACAATGTCGTTACATTACTGAAAGAAACCAGACCATTCGGGGTTGATGTGTCCTCTGGGGTAGAAACCGCCGGTAAAAAGGATGTAAACAAAATTATTCGCTTCATCCAAGCAGTAAGAGAAGCCGAAATTTGTTTTGTTGACAGGTAGTCCTTTGCACAGGAGGTTAATAGTTGGCATTTAAAAGGGGATACTTTGGAAAATACGGAGGACGCTTCGTACCTGAAACCTTGATCCCTGCATTGGACGAACTAGCAGTTGCTTATGAGGAGGCAAAGTCAAGCGCCGAGTTCTGGACTGAATTTGAATCGCTCTGCAGAGATTACGCAGGAAGACCTACTCCCCTTTATTTTGCAGAAAGGCTGAGCGAGTACTGTAACGGCGCTCAGATCTATCTAAAAAGAGAGGACTTAGCACATACCGGAGCACACAAAATAAATAACGCTTTAGGACAGGGATTGCTAGCTAAAAAAATGGGAAGATACAGGATAATCGCTGAAACCGGTGCCGGGCAACACGGTGTAGCTACTGCAGCAGTCTGTGCCAAACTAGGGCTGGAATGCGTCATTTACATGGGTGAAGAAGATATGAATCGCCAGTCATTAAACGTCTTCCGAATGAAGTCGATGGGAGCGAAGGTAGTCCCGGTCAGTTCAGGTAGCCGAACACTGAAAGATGCCATCAATGAGGCAATTAGAGATTGGGTGAGCAACGTCGCTACTACCCACTACCTGCTTGGTTCAGTGGTAGGTCCCCACCCTTACCCTACAATGGTCAGGGACTTCCAGTCAATAATAGGCAAGGAGACGCGACAACAAATCTGGGCACAATGTAATAGATTGCCAGACTACATAGTTGCCTGCGTTGGAGGTGGCAGCAATGCCATTGGAATCTTTCATCCGTTCCTTGATGACAAGCAAGTCAAACTCATCGGCGTGGAGGCAGCAGGTAAAGGGGTGAACACAGGACACCATGCCGCCACGCTTGCCACAGGGAAAGTAGGAGTACTCCACGGCGCTAGGTCTTACGTTCTCCAAGATGAACACGGTCAAATTCGAGAGACCCATAGTATTTCCGCAGGACTCGATTACCCGGGCGTCGGTCCCGAACACAGTTATCTCAAGGACACTAGACGTGCCACATATGTAACCGTTACAGACGAAGGGGCGCTAAAAGGCTTCGAATTGTTATCACGCACAGAAGGCATCCAGCCAGCATTAGAACCAGCACATGCCATTTTTTACGCAACCGAACTCGCCAGTACATTGAGTCGAGAACAGATTATCGTTATTAATCTCTCAGGGCGCGGTGATAAAGATATAAATATCGTAGCTGAATTTCTAGGTAAAGAATATGGGTAGAATTTCAGCAGTTTTTAAACCGACGGGGCGCGTTGCCTTAATCCCTTATGTCACTGTGGGTTACCCTTCTCCAGAAAGTACCGCTAAAATAGTTGAATTACTTGCCGCTAGCGGCAGCGATATCATCGAGCTTGGCATCCCATTCTCAGATCCCCTTGCTGACGGCGTAACTATCCAAAAGGCAAGCTTTCAGGCATTGCAGAATGGAGTAACTCCTGGACTCTGCCTCGAGCTGGTCAAAAAGATAAGAGAGAAAATCAATATACCGTTGGTTTTTATGACTTACTTTAACCCGGTACTGAACTATGGTCTAGAAAAATTCTGCGATGATTGTGCATCCTCAGGAATCGATGGTTTGATAATACCCGACCTCCCCCCAGACGAAGGCTCAGAACTCGAGAAAGCTGCCAAAAAATATGGGCTGGACCTTATTTATCTGGTAGCGCCCACAAGTACTGACGAGCGAATTAGGATAGTAGCACGACATACGAGTGGCTTCATTTACTTAGTATCGGTAACTGGCGTCACCGGCACTAGAGAGAAGCTGCCTGCTGACCTGGAATCATTCATTAGTAGAGTCAGAAAAATGTCTAACCTACCGCTTTGCGTAGGCTTCGGCATCTCCACCCCGGAACAAGCCAAGCTAGTAGCTCAACTGGCTGATGGAGTGATCATCGGCAGTAAGATAATCCAGCTTATAGAATCAGACCAGCAACTCACAAGAGTTGCCCAATTCATACAGCAATTACGCCAATCCATCAACGAGGCAGCAAGAAAAGATAGATAAACTGTCCTCTTAAACCCCTTACATTCTCTGGTGGAGGCGGGGGAGAGTTGAACTCCCCGTCCAGAAGAAGGTTGCCAGAATCTACTACAGATTTAGTCAGCTGCTTGATCTCGCCTGGCTATCATCCGCTGACCGCTGATAACCGGGCCAGTCGATAAGCCTTAACCGCCTCTATCGACGTCGAGAGCGGCGCACCCTGACTTTTCGGCGCTCAGTCCCAACCCGCCAGGGCAAGGTCAGGCTGAACGTGCAACCTTAATTAGGCTGCAATCGGAACTGCTTCGGCAGTTGTCTTTTGCCACCTGTTTAACGAGGTAGATGGCACCTCGACCTGCTATTCTGTAGGCCTCCTTCTGTCGACGCCTCGCGCCCCCATGACATTACCTACAGTTGTTAAAGTCTCCGCCGCAACTCCCGCCCTATCTCCCTCTCCGCCTCACGACGAGCAATCACCTCTCGCTTATCATGAAGCCTCTTGCCCTTCGCCACACCCAACTCTACTTTCGCCACTCTACCTTTAATATACAGTCTTAAAGGCACTAAAGTCAAACCTTTTCTACTTACAAGACCGGCAAGTTCATCTATCTGATGACGGTGTAACAAGAGTTTGCGTGGGCGATTCGGGTCGTGGTTCTGATAACTACCGGCTTGATAAGCCGCAATATGTGAATTGTATAACCACAGCTCATTGCCTTCGGGTCTGGCATAAGCATCACGAATATTTACCCTGCCCGCCCGGACCGATTTGATCTCAGTGCCGGTTAAAGCAATGCCCGCCTCCAAGCTCTCAAGAATATGATAATCATGATAAGCTTTTCGATTTACTGTAATCGTCTTTATTTCCGCCATGTATGATAAAATTCTATCACTATTGCCCTAAGTAATGCAGGACATGCGTGAACTACTCCAACCACTTGACTACCTGCTGAGGACACAGCGTAAACTGCAGGGCTACATCCGACCAAAAAATCGGAGGTGCTCACCATGATGACCAACACTAAGTACTGGTTAACCATAGTTGCTATCCTGGTAGTGAGTTTGCTCACTGGCAGTGTTTTCCTGGTGCTCAAACATGAAGAACACAAACCTGTTGAAATCGTTCTCTCGGAAAGCCCAAAACCAGAATGCTACGGAGAGATTTATATCGGCGGTGCAGTAACCAACCCGGGCTTCTATCCCCTTATGAGAGAAGACACTATCGAAAGCCTTATATCATCTGCGGGGCTCAGCCCTGACGCAGATTTGAGCCGCATAAAAATCTATATACCCAGAAACGGTGAAATACAACAGACACAAAAAGTAAACCTCAATCTGGCTGAAACTTGGTTAATCAGTGCCTTACCCGGTATTGGCGTAGAGACAGCTCAAGCTATTGTTGATTACCGTAACCAGCACGGTCCGTTTCATAGAATAGAAGACTTACTTAAAGTAAGAGGCATCGGTAGTAGCACGCTGACCAAGATAAAGGATCTGGTGACTTTAGAGGAATGAGCAGTGACACTTATTTATATCAGCATCGCCTGGGTGTTGGGCACATATTTGGGCTCTAAAGTATATCTGCCACCAGTCTTGTTTCCAATCGGGACTGTCCCCTTCTGTCTGTTACCTTTACTTGCAAAATATAAGAAGCACCTGCTTTTGACTGGATTTTGCATTCTCGCTCTACTGGGTGGCAACTTGCGATTCCAAACAAACCTGCACCAAATAGACGAACACCACCTTCAGTTTTACAACGACAAAGGAATAATTGAAATATCAGGGATGGTATATACCGAGCCAGAAAGAAGCGGCAACAGTCGTGCATTTCAGTTCACTGTCACAGAACTCGATGCAAATGGCGAAACCAGAAGGATTACAGGTAAGGCTCTCATTTTCTCGTCCAGATATTCTGAGTACCATTATGGAGATATATTGAGGATAACAGGAGAACCAAAGACACCACCTGAATTAGACAACTTCGATTACAAGTCATATCTGACACGGAAAGATATCCACTCAGTCATATACTATCCCAGGATAGAAGTCCTGGCTACCGACAGAGGATTCAAGCTCTTATCCTGGTTATACTCCCTAAGAAATCACCTATCACACAACCTGTCGCAAGTACTACCCGAGCCACAGGCATCACTAGCCCAAGCTATCTTGCTTGGTTTGCGAGCTGATATGCCACAATCTCTTCGAGACTCCTTCAACCACACAGGGACAACTCATCTTTTAGCAATATCAGGGCTCCATTTGAGCATAGTCGTCGGCATAACTATTAGCATGGGGGTCTGGCTTTTTGGCAGGCGTCATTACATATATATCTGGCTCGCTCTGTTAACCATCTGGCTATATGCCATTGTAACTGCGATGCGCCCGCCTATTGTACGCGGTGCAATTATGGGAAGTCTGTTTCTGTTCGCCGAATATCTAGGCAGACCACATAGTGCAACAACCGCACTTGCCTTCGCTGCTGCAGTAATGACAGGTGTTAACCCCCACATTTTGTGGGATGCTAGCTTCCAACTCAGTTTTTTGGCTATGACCGGTCTGGTCATATTAGCGCCGCGTTTCCAGACCGCAGCAAGAGAAAGATTAGCCACCAGAGCAAACCAGGATCCGGCTGTCTCATCGTTAATTAATTTTGTCATCGATAGCCTGGCAGTGACCTTAGCAGCCATTCTAGCGACCTGCCCTGTCATAGCTTACCATTTCGGCATTATCCCCCTCGTCAGTCTCCCGGCTACTTTCTTCGCACTGCCAGCCTTGCCCGGCATAATATTCACCTCAAGCTTGGTTAGCATCGTTGGTCCTATAATACCGGTATTGAGTCAACTATTAGGCTGGACAGCTTGGCTTTTTCTTAGCTACTTTATATTCATAGTCCAAGCATATAATGCCCTTCCATTTTCTTACAGCGAGCTATCGCAGGTACATTTATGGCAAGTGTTTGTTTACTACCTTCTCTTAGGTGTATTCCTATCTGCCATAAGATACAGGATGCAAGTAGTAGACATTACTCGCAAATTATTCGCCAGACTCAAAGACCACGCAAGCCATACATCTAAGTTACCTTTAAAAGCAATTGCGAAATGGCTTGCCATTTGCCTTTTAATCGGAAATGCTATCGTATGGACAGCAGCCTCATCCATTCCGGACAATAAACTTCACGTTAATATACTAGATGTGGGGCAAGGTGATGCTATCCTAATTCAGACACCGAGCCGACAAAACATACTCATCGATGGAGGTCCTACTCCTGAAGCCATAAAGCTACAACTGGGCAAAAGAATGCCTTTCTGGGAGAGGACTATCAACTTAGTGGTACTTACTCAACCTCAGTCAGACCATCTCACTGGACTTATTGAGGTCATACAAAGATATGAGACACTTCGTGTTATGGAGTCCGACACGAGTTCTGATACTGCTGCCTATCAAGAATGGCTCAGAGTGCTCCGCGCAAAAAACATAAAAAGAGAAATCTTACATGCCGGACAAGAAATTGACTTGGGAGACAATATTAAGCTTGAAGTGATACATCCTCCATTATCTTGGCTGCAAAACACAGCTAGTAATATCAATGACAATGGAGTCGTGCTACGACTAAGCTGGAACAGAGTAAGTTTCTTATTCACCGCCGATATCAGCAAAGAAGCTGAATGGTACCTCATCTCCCAGCGGAAAAACCTTTGCAGCACAGTGCTGAAGGTAGCTCATCATGGCAGCAAAACCGCCACTTCACCAGAATTCTTGAGCGTAGTTAACCCTAAGATAGCTGTCATTTCAGTTGGCTCAGATAACAAGTTTGGACAACCACACCATGAAGTACTGGAAAGACTGACCAGCCAGCTAGGCAATGGTAGAGTTTTCTTGACCTCACAACATGGAACCATCAGCCTTACAAGCGACGGTTACCATCTTTGGGTTGAATACAGTAAGTGATACCATCAAGAACACGTATAGAGCGCTGTCAAACGTAACTTGAGAGCATATAGCCCGAGCCATTACCGTCTTTTAGTCCCGAACACGGGTAAGAAATTAGTCCCGACACCCGCAACCAAATATAGAGCAATGCCTGAAAAACATTGACACCTAAAAGCCAAAATCGCTATCGTTAGATAGCTCGAAATGATAAAACTGCGATGGGTGCACTGATAGAGGAGCAAAGAAACAGCAACCACACAGGGGGGCAAGCCCTGCAACTGAGCGCCTCTTTACCGCTGAAATTCAAAGACCTTCTCCAGAAAACCATACTGGCTGCAAGCGCACTAAACAGGGAACTTGCGCTCCGCGGTAACATCCGTGAAATCAGGTTGGTCAACACGATTTTGACCTCTACCTGTAGCCTCTGGAGTGAAGTCTCATCCGTTATCAACATAGCCACCCTAGAAACAGAAGGACTTTACCTACAACCACAGCCAATGGATATTAACACAGCAATCTACAATTCTATTGACCAGGTACTCCCGAAACTGCATAGAAATCAACAGCAATTGACTTTAAGACTAGCGCCAAAAGCATGCAAAGTTATGGCTGACCCGTTAAGATTGGAACAGGTCTTGCTAACTATTTTTTCCAGCGTCAGTGACAATACCCCTCAAGGCAACAACATATACGCATCATCAGCAGAACAGGGTGACACCATAGTCATAAAAATCTGGGGTGACCCCCCAGCCGCCGATGCAAATTCGGCAGACATCCGACCATACCCGTGCTATTCATTAGAAAGTAATGAAGATAAAACAACTTCCGGTTCCGAACTAGCCATAGGATTAGCACTGTGTAAATACTTGATAAAACTCCACAATGGCAAAATGTGGCTGCCGGGCGAGATAGCTAACGAAAATACCTTCGTTATAGTTCTACCTTCTGTCAACGACCGACTTTCATAATCCAGCTATCACACTCTTACACAAAAATTGCAAACGATGCGTTGTACTTCTGCAGCTATTGATTTATGACCAATTTTGGCGTAGAGTATTAAGCGTCTAGCAGATTTGCTGCAGGAGGCAAGGATGAAAAAGGTATTCTGGCTGCTGGCACTAATAGCGGTTATTTTGAGCACAACTATTATACCCGCTAGGGTTGCAGCAGACTTTGAAGTCAAGGATATAACGATAGACCCTCCCTCCCCTAAAGAAGGGGAAACGGTCATCATAACTTGCACGGTGACCAACA
>DAOUCT010000004.1:0-11490 GCA_034432055.1 Dehalococcoidia bacterium
GGTCTCTTTGCACAGAGCAACTTCCTTATAGTCAAATTCTTGGGTTAAGACTTGGACCAGCATGTGGTACATCTCGTGGCGCGCGGCAAAGTCTACTTTTTTGCCCCAGTTCGACCTGTCGCTAAGGAACTGTTCCCAGCTCTTGTCTTTGCACCCATTTATTGTACTCCGTAACCCTCTAAGCGAGCCAAGCGTAATGCGAGCAGGAACAAATTCGGCAAAAATGTGTTCTGTCAGCTTTCTGTATGCCCTCTCCCACCCGGGCACTGGTACCATAGGGTCAATCCTAACTCTTACTTCATATCCGGCCTTACTCAAGCTGCGAGCAGCCTCGATTCTTTTTTCTACCAGAGGCGCCTTATGCTCCCATCTGTCTGCCACCTCGGGTGCATTGACGCTAAAACTTACGATGACTTGGTCAGGGGGTCTGATTTCGAGGAGATTCTTAACATTGTTCGACTTAGTAACGAATAAGACTTTATGTCTTCTTTGTTCTTGGAAGATAGGAATTATGAATTTGGAAAAGGGCTCGGACGTACCCTCCCACATTAGAGAGTCGGCTATTTCACCTGTATTTAGAATTTCCTCCGGCGTGTCCACAGAGTCAAGAAATGTCCTCACGTGCTCCTCAATCTTCCTGTAGTCCTTGACAACAGGCTTCGTTTTTTCTGGAAGCAACCGGAGGGTTCCTTTCAAATAACACCACGCACAGTCAAATGGGCATCCATGCGCCCATTTTAGCTCTAAAAAGTGAGGACACACCACGTCTGTTTCCTTCGTAGGAGGTGGCGTTTTGTCAAAGCGCTTTATGATAGAACCGTCGCCTACGCGTGTGACTAGCGGGGTTACACATCCGTTTGGCATTGTATAATCTTGCGTTATTATCTTTGGCTTTCTGGAGCTTTCTGTCACCAAGTGTTGTAGCTGTTTCATAATCGTTTCATCCTCAGTTGCCCTGTTCTCGAGCGGCTTGCAACTTTATCCCAAAAATCCGACCCCCAGGGTTCTTAGTCGCAAATATTATATGGTAAAGAGGTACACCTTTTTGGTTTCTGACAAGCACATAGTCCCTAACATCCTGATAGCCTATCTTTTCTAGCCCTTTTTCGAACGCGCTTAGCAGGATGTGGCCCTTTTTGTGAAATCTTTCTTCTTCGTACATCTTTAGCCATGAAGCGTCAGGGAAAAACTCAAGCAATTCTTTCGGTGGGTTATGAGCTATCCTTTTCATACTTCCAACGTGAAAGGTAATAGCCAAATCCATGCGCCTTCCCTCAGTTAGTCTCCTTATGGAGTCAAATTTCACCTCGAAGCTGAACGGATCAACGAAGCAGAAATCCAGCGAAGCGGATGGGAGCTTGTTTCGCAATTGGTCTATAACAGTGTTGCAATCCTGCGTGAAGTAGAACACATTGCTACGATTGAAGCTTTCCACACGCTTCTTCAGAGAGGATATAACCTGTGGGTCTGCGTCGTTGAAGAAGTAGTGGGTAAATGGCTCTTTGCACCTAAGGGCGACTATTGGGGAGCCATCTATTTCTCTGTTCATTTCCTCAATATAGCATTTACCGGGGCCAGCGAACAGGTCTATATAAGCCCGGGTTCGCCAGTGGTATTTCATGCCTGTGTTGAAAATCTCGCAGTACCGTTGAATGTAATCAATTTTCTCCTCTGCCCAGACCCCGACTTTAAGCGATAATTCACCATCCGAGGATCTAACAAGATCACCTGTAGCCATAGGCCTTGTCTCCTTACTCCTAATTGTAGCAAAATTTCCATTTGGCGTGCCTTGGGTATATACGTCAGCTTTTCATACGTCTCGGTTGGCACTTCTGTTAGCTTATGCAAATCCAATGGCCTACAGTGTCCTTGCGTTTCAGGGTTGTTCCCCAAGTCTTAACTGCAAGGATGGTTCACTCAATGCAAGATTCTGGACAGTCGTTCTGTGAAAGGTTCTCGGGCGATGCCTTTCTCGGTAATTATAGCAGTTATGTAACGGTGGGGGGTGATATCGAAGGCGGGGTTGGCAGCAGGGACTCCCTCTGGTGCAATCCGGACGCCAGCCAGGTGCGTGACCTCAGCAGGGTCGCGCTCTTCGATAGGGATGGCGTCGCCGGAGGCAAGCGAGAGGTCAATTGTGGAAATGGGGGCTGCCACATAGAAGGGGATGCCGTGCTCCCTTGCCAGCACGGCGAGTGTGTAGGTGCCTATCTTGTTTGCGGTGTCGCCGTTGGCAGCTATCCTGTCGGCGCCGACTAGGACGCAGTCAATTTTTCCGTGTTTCATAAAGTGCCCCGCCATGGAGTCGGTGATGAGGGTCACCGGGATGTCCTCCTGCTTCAGTTCCCAGGCGGTAAGGCGTGCCCCCTGTAAAAGCGGACGGGTCTCGGTGGTGATTACCCTGACCTTTTTACCCGCCGCTACCGCCGCCATTATTATCCCCAGCGCTGTGCCGTAGCCAGCGGTGGCTAAAGGGCCGGCATTGCAGTGGGTGAGCACGGTGGCGCCATCCGTGATTAGTTCGGCACCGAGCTTGCTGAGCCCGAGTGTGGCAGTCTCCTCCTCAGCGTGGACGCGTTTTGCCTCAGCGACAAGGGCATCCTTTGCTATGGCGACGCTGCTTGCTTGCAGTGCTACCTGCCTCATGCGCCCGATGGCGTGGAATAAGTTTACCGCGGTGGGGCGGGAGGCGGAAAATGCGCTGAAGATTTTCTCAAGGTAGGAATCGAATTCAGCCTTGTCTTTAGCCTTTATTTGCTGGGCGCCGAGTGCGATGCCATAGGCGGCAGCAACCCCGATGGCAGGGGCACCGCGCACCTTTAGCTGTTTTATGGCTGAAACCACCTGACGGAAGTCGCGGCAGTCCAGGTATACCAGCCTGTGTGGCAGGCGTGTCTGGTCAATCAGCCTCAGCCTGTCACCGAGCCATTGCACTGCTTTCATGATGTCCTCTTCCCGTAGCTGTGCCAGTGGTCAACTGCTTTATTCAGGTGCCCGATGAACTCCTCCGGTCTGGAGGGTGTGATATGCACGTTCATTTTCCTGTACCTCACTATCTGTACCGCATTGCGGTTGTGCATGGAAGTGGCGAAGTTTATGCCCAGGCTTATGCCCTCAGGTTTTTTGGCGATTTCTACGGTCTCATAGGGTATATCGAAGCGGAAAGGTCCGCCCATTATTATGCTCAGCCTGTCTTCAAGGATGCAGTATTTGCGCGGGACGATTGCCCAGAAGACTGCAATCACTAGGAGGGCGGTGGCAAACAGCCCCACCGCCGACTGCTTGTCACCCTCTATTAGCTGGACGGCTGCTATGAGCACAAAGAAGACAGGGAGCAGCAGGATGGCTTTAAACCAGACGTCATAACGGGGTGTATCTTCATATATTATTGCAGCCATGGTTATAACGAACCGATTTGTGTAATACATATTAACTGAAAAGCCGCTTTTGTGCTACAGGTCGTGGTGGCATGGTGTAAAATGGTGCCACTTCAGCGGTCACGATTTTTTAAGGAGGTTAGTCATGCCTAAGGCGAAGGTCGGCGATATCGAAGTCTATTACGAGACCCACGGAGAAGGGGAACCGTTACTGCTTATCACGGGCTTCGGTTCCTACTCTGCCCACTGGCATGTCATTGTCCCGCATCTTTCCAGGGAGTTTCGGGTGGTAGCTTTTGATAACCGTGGCACAGGGCGGAGCGACAAGCCTGACTACCCCTATACCTTGGCGATGATGGCTGGCGATGCCAAGGGGGTACTCGATGTGCTGGGCATTGACAGGGCGCATGTCTTCGGCGTCTCCATGGGCGGTATGATAGCCCAGGAATTTGCCCTCAACTATCCTGACAGGCTGCGCTGCCTTGTCCTGGGCTGCACCAACTGCGGCGGTAAGCATGCCATACCTGCCTCTGAGGAAGCCCGCCAGTTCCTTTTCGGTCGCGATATGGCGAAGCTGTCTGTGGAAGAGCGGGCAAGGCTAACTGTCCACTGGCTATGGACGAAGGAGTTCATCGAAAAACATCCTGAGGCGGTGGAAGATTATGTTACCATCACCTCTCGTTATCCCACGCCAGTGCACGGTTTCAGGAGTCAGGCGCAGGCGATAGCAGGGCACGATACCTATGACAGGTTGCCCCAGATAAAGGCGCCCACGCTGGTGATAACCGGTGATGCCGACAGGCTTATCCCACCGGAGAACTCGAAAATACTGGCTTCAAGGATACCCAGTGCCGAGCTGGTAATACTGAAGAATGCCGGGCATGGCTTTATCACCGATGCCACCGAAGAAGCTAGCAAAGCAATCATTGATTTCCTGAAGCGGCAATCGAAGAAAGCCTGAGCCATCGGTAGTAGCAGGCAGGGATACTGCGGGAAGGGCACCGCAGGTCCTGGTATTAAGTTTTCACTGCTTTCCCGGTCACCTTTCTACGTCTGAGCCACAGGACAATAGCCAGAATAGCACCCCAGATCGGGGAGAAGACGATGAGCCAGATGACGAGGTCTGCCAATACTTTCCCTGCTATGACAAGTCCACGGGCTGCAGATTTCAGTGTCTGTAAAGCGCTCCACCCAGTCCCGCTGATGGGTCTGGTCTTTTGCAGGTTCACCTGAATAAGAGCCATGTCTGACGTTCGTTCAAGGTATTGAATACGCCCCTTCACACGCTCGATCTCGCCGCGGACGTTTGATAGCGCATTATAGACCTTTAAAGTGTCTTCTACTGTTTGGGCTTTCTTCAAAAGTTCTAAGTACTGGGACTCGGTGGCTTCCAGGTTGCGGAGCTGTGCCTTGAGGTCAGTGTACTCCTCGGTGACATCGCGGCTTTCGGTGCTTTCGAACGGGACCTTTACCGCTAGCTGGCGCAACCTCACAAAAGCTTCGTCAAAGCGTTCGGCGGGTACGCGAATAGAGATGGTGCCTCTCTCAGTATTCTCTTCCCCTTGCTTGCTGGAGGAGACTACATAGCCACCCAATGCCTGTGCTATTCTGGCGACCTCATCCAGAGCGGTGGCTATATCATTGACCTCTAGGGTTATGTAGCCATTTCTGATGATTTTGCGGTCGGTGGTGGGTGTGGACTCAGACACGTCAGCTCTCTGCTGTTCCATTGATACTGTGGCGAAGCTGCCGCTCTCCCCCGGGGGTAGTGGTGGTGCGGGGACCACCTTAGATGTCTGCTTGCTGCAAGCTGGGACAATCACTGCCAGTATTAGAAGTGCCACCGCTGCCAGGACTTTTGACGCTTTACTCATTTCAGGTCCCTCCTTTTCCTCACGCTTAGCGCACGGTTACATCTTAAGGTAAACGGTGGTTATTTACAAAAAGTTCATCATAGGCGCTAATTGAAGGGAGCGGTGTTAATCTGTTATTCTTGAGATTACAGAAGGGAGAAACATGACCAAGTCTATAGTCCAGGAGCTAGAACCGTTATTCAACCCTAAATCGGTGGTGGTGGTGGGGGCGACCAACAACTGGAACAAGTGGGGCTTTTTCACCTTTTCCAGCGCATTGAGCGGCTTCCCGGGACCGGTGTATCCGGTGAACAATCGCGAGACTGAAGTGCTGGGGAAGAAAGCGTATGTCAGGGTGACGGATATCCCCGAGCCCGTTGACCTGGTGGTCATCGTGGTGCCGGCGCCGAGCGTACCTTCGGTGATGGAGGACTGCGTGGCTAAGGGGGTAAAGGCAGGGGTGATCATCTCCGCCGGCTTCGCCGAGACAGGGGCTGAGGGGAAAAAGCTTCAAGACGAGGTGCTACGTATTGCCAGAAAGGGTGGCATCCGATTCGTTGGTCCCAATTGCATGGGCTACTGGAGTGCCACCTCAAATTTGAGGGCTGTTATGTTCCCGCTTCCGGTAATGGATGGTCCGCTGGCTTTTGTGTCCCAGGGGGGCAATGTGGGGGGCGCAGTGGTGATCTCCGGCTACCACAGAGGGGTGGGCTTTCATCGCTATGTGAGCTGCGGCTGTGCTGCTGATATTCAGATCGAAGACTACATCGAATATTTCGGTGAAGACCCCGGTGTGAAGGTGATACTGGCTTATATCGAGGGGCTGGCTAATGGCAAGCGCTTTCTGGAGAAGGTGTCTAAAGTAACACCTCGTAAACCGGTGATCGTTCTTAAACCAGGAAAGACGGATGCTGCGGCTAAAGCTATAGTGTCGCATTCCGGCGCGCTGGCAGGCACTGATGATATTTACGAGGCTGCGTTTAAGAGCATCGGCGTGCTCAGGGTGGACAGCCCTGAGGAATTGCTCGATGTGGCTGTCGGCTTACTCACCCAACCGCTACCACGCGGCAGAAACGTGGCTATTCTTACACCAGGGGGTAGTTATGGTGTGCTCTGTGCCGACGCCTGTGCCGCTGAAGGGCTGAACGTGGTCAAACTTCCGCAGGAGGTGATCGCGGAACTCGACAGAGTATTTCCACCGAGGTGGAGCCGTGGCAACCCGGTCGACCCTGCTGGAGACAGGAACTTCATCACCTATCTTACCGCTCCGATGAAATTGCTCAGGGTGGAAGAGGTGGATGCGCTGATCTTTATGGGCTTCGGCGGTTTCTCCATCTTCGCCTCTTTATTTGCTTCCTTCGGACGGGACAACAGCGGCGCTTTTACCGTGCAAGTGCCGATGAGACAGTCACCACAGGAGCTGTTGCCGGACTTGAAGAGGGCACTGGAATCTAGAGACGTGATACAGATAAAGGAGGCATTGCGTCCTGTTATCTCAGCACTGGCTACTTTAACAGGCACATACTATGAGCACGAGGTCGAGGACTTTTGCCGTCTGGTCGCCTCGGCGGTGGCAGCGGGGCGGATCGATGCCCTGCTACTGCTTAACGCCTTTCGACCCGCAGAAGCAGCAGCGAGCACCAAAGCCGCCAGCAGCGAGAGACTGGTACCAGAAGAGGCGATAGCCCGCTTTTTCCGGGCGGTGGCTGAGCAGTGGGTGGCAGAATATGGAAAGCCGGTGTTGACCACCACCTTCTTTGCTGAAGACCAGCCCCGGTTACACGGTTCACATTATGTTTACCGTTCGGGCACACATGCTGCCAGGGTGTTAGCCAAGCTGGTGGAGTACAAAGAGTTTTTGGAGAAGATTGGAGTGCGCCAGCCAGGTGAGGTCAAGGTCGGTTCTAGAGAGTAGCGGGCAACCTGAAAGAGTGGTTCTTACTGCAGCTTGAACCCTTTCTCGTAGAACAGCCGCACGCAGGCATTAGCAACCTCGGGGTCATAGAGTTCGCCGGCATTCCGAGTAACTTCCTCGATAGCTACGCCTGTCCCCAACGCAGGTCGGTAGGGGCGGTGTGAGGACATGGCTTCGATAACATCGGCTACCGCCAAAATCCTAGCCTCCAAAAGTATCTCATCGCCTTTTAGCCCCTGCGGGTAGCCGGAACCGTTCAGGCGTTCGTGGTGTTGCCGCACTATCTCGGCTACCGGCCAGGGGAAATCTATGTTCTTCAGAATTTCGTAGCCAGCATCCGAGTGCTGTTTAATCAGGCTGAACTCGATGTCGGTGAGTTTACCCGGCTTGGTGAGGATTTCCGCTGGCACCTGCATTTTGCCGATGTCATGGATGATGCCAGCGATGTGCACAGCTTCAACCATGTCCGTGGAGAGTCCCATCTCTTTTGCCAGGGCAGTGGCAAGCTGGGCGACGCGGCGCTGGTGCCCTGCAGTGTAAGGGTCTCGTGCTTCGATTACCGCAGCCAGTGCCTCCACCGTGTCCTCCAGCGTCCTCCTCATTTTTGACTCATATTCGACCAGCTCCTGCTGTAACCGCCAATGCTTTATGGTCAGGGCTAACAGCGTGGCTAGATTAGCTAGCGTCTCCACCTCCAGCTCGGTGCGCTTGTGCCCAGCGTCAACGTATGCGTTGAACACGCCCAACACTTCGCCTCCCAGGGCTACCGGTACACAATAGTGGCCATGTTGTGCCATCCCCGGGTAAGTTATCTCGTGTTCAGGTGTCATCGTCCCAGCGAACTGTATTTTGTTTTCCAGGGCAGCCCGACCACAGAGGCACTTGCCCAGGGGGACTTGGGCACAGGCTTTCTGAAGCTGCTCGTCCAGCCCTTTGTGAGCTCTCATTTCTAACACCCCGGAGTCTGCATCCAGAATGAAAATGCTACCCTTATGTTGTATGTTGAGCCACGGAAGTGAGAGCACCAGCTCGAGCACGTTTTGCAGAAACTCGTCTGATGGCATCCGCCGTAGAGCCGCTTCTGCAAGCAAAGAGTTGAACCTGACTTGGACTTCCTGAGCCCGTTGCAGTGTTTCCAGGCGGGTCTGGCTAGCGATCCTCTCGCGCAGGCTGTAGACCGCCCGTGTGAGATCTCGAGCAATCTCAGCAAGCGCAGTGACTTCTTCCGTGGAGAAGGCTTCCGGGTCTGTGGAGTAGATGTTTAAAGTGCCTAAGAGCTTATCATCGTGAACCAGGGGCACGGCGATGGAGGAAGCGTAGCCATCTTTAATTGCCTCTTCTTGCCAATCAGCAAAGAAGGGGTCCGAGCGGATATCGCGGGAGATTGCGACCTTCTTAGACCGTATGGCTCTGCCTATAGGACCCCTGCCAGCGGCGGTAGCACTATAGGTTATCCGGGCGGTCTCTATCCGCTCTTTTCTCTCCCCCGCTTTGGCGACCGGCTGGACCGTTCTGGCAGCGTCGCTCTGGGCATAGCCAATCCAGACTGAACGATAGCCTGCCAGCTTGGCGATTTGTTCGCAGACGGTGTTCAGTAGTGTGGTCTCGTCACTTGCCTCGGAGATAGCCTTGCTTACGGCTTTCAGCAGTTCCAGCGACTTCTTGAGTTGTTCTAGACTGGTTCTTGTAGTCCTTTTCTTAGACGAATCACCAGCGGCACCAAAGTCGGTCTCCTGCTCGTTACCCAATCTCTTTCTCCTATTTGACTCCTATACCCAATATAGCCTCGCTACCCCCCGTGTCAATAGGTATGTGCGAGTCAATTGCATCGGCACGACGGGGTTGATTTACTTCATCGCCGACAGGCATAATGGCAGCGGGGGTGAAACAGATGTCCAAAGTAGAGATGCTGTTTGTGTTGCTGGCGTTTGCGCTGCTTTTGGTGCCGGGGTGTGCGCCGCAGGCTGGTGAACGGGGCTGTAGCACTGTCCAGGCTGAGCTGGAGAATCTCAAAGCCGAGTTGCAAATAACGAGAACTGAGCTTGAGAAAGCCAGAAATGAGCTGGCAACAGCCAAGAGTGTCACTCTTGAGGAACTATTGCGCCAGCGACGTTCGGTGAGGGAATATAGCGAAGAACCTTTGACCAAAGAGGAAGTGGTGAAATTGCTGTGGGCAGGGCAGGGGATAACGAAGCCTCCCCGGTACCGCACAGCGCCTTCGGCAGGGGCATTGTACCCGCTTGAGTTATATGTGGTGGTGGGCAATGTGACAGGTCTGGAACCAGGGGTTTACAAGTATGACCCTGTGCAGAACAATGTTAGACCGGTGAAAGCGGGTGACGTGCGGCAAGCCCTGGCTACAGCTGCCCTAGCCCAGTCCTGGGTGGCGGAGGGGGCTATTGACATCGTCATCGCAGCGGTGTATGACAGGACGAAGGTGAAGTACGGTGAGCGGGGCGAGCGGTATGTGCATATGGAGGTGGGTCACGCGGCACAGAACATTTGCCTGCAGGCTACAGCCCTGGGGCTGGGGCTGGTGACGGTGGGGGCTTTTGACGATTCGAGTGTGGCTAAGGTTGTGGGGCTAGCTAGGGACGAAACTCCGCTGTATATTATCCCTGTGGGAAGAACAAAATAAGAGGGCGGCTATCATCAAGCCGCCCTTACAAAACTTTGCACCTAGTCTCAAGGCTTGTTTTTATTACCCTTTACTTTAGGCTCTTTAGCAGCGCCGTGGTTTTGTGTCTGCTCTGTTGTCCCAGCCTGCTGTTGAATTTCGTTCTCCTGCCTTGTCCTTTCCCTCACCTTTAATGTCTGGTCTTCGCCATTATTCTGTGTCTGCTCAGTGACCGCGGTCTGCTCCTGGTTCTTGAGCCTCAGTTTTTTCTCGATGGACTTGAATCCCTGCCAGTTAGGGTTGAATGGTTTCTGTAGCCCTGGTGCAGTGAGAATGCCCTTGCCGGGCACTCCGCGCAGTCTCAACCACCATGCCTTGGTCTGCGTGGCATTATCGGTGGTATTGTCGGTGGTGTTATCACTGCTCGTAATGACGGACTCCAGAGTGGTGTCCAGCATTGTCTCTGATTGTGCGGTGGCGGACTCGGGGAATAGCGGTGTCAGGAACAAGGCAAGAGCCAGTATCAGGGGTAACATGGTCCAGTTCTTCATCTATACCTCCTCTGGTCGAAGACGTTGTTTATCATTTTCACCAGTTATAACGACGTCGCTGGGTGGCGGGTTTAGGTCCCTTGTGGTGATGCTAAGTGGGGGGCTAACGGCGGTTGGTCTTCGGTCCGGAGTGATGTTGTCCGGACGGCGCGGTATCGTTGTCAGCAGACTGACTGGTCTGTGATGGTTTGTTCAGCGATGAAGACGGCTCTTCCTGTTGGGTACCAGAGTCTTGACTATCATCGCCTTCCGGTTCCTGATCCCCCGGGTTCTTCTTATCGAACTTATGGTCGGAAAAGTCCTCTTTTTTAAATTTTGAGAACCTGTCGATGGTTTTTTGCAATTTCGGCTTTGCCTCTGGAGGTGCCTCTTCCATGGCTTTTTGCAGGGCATTAACACTGCGGACGGTGCTTTTCTCAAGCAGTGTTCTCAGGCGCTCCATCTTTTCAGCCCTTGTCTCCCCGGCTTTTTTCTGCTCGTCTGTTGGCTCGGTAACTGAGGTACCGGTTGCAGTCGCTTCTTGCTGAGGTGGTTGTTGCGGTGCTGGTGCAGGTTCCTGCGAAGTAGTCGGCTCCTGAGATGGAGTTGCGGGCTGGGGAGGAGACGGTTTTGGCTCCTCTGCGGCAGGCACTTGTGGAGTTGCTTTTGGCTCTGCAGTAGCGGGAGCGATTGCAGTTGCAGCCGGTGCAGTCCCTGTTATCTGGGCAATATTAGCGCTGGCTATTTCCAGCTGGTCAGCCAGTTTTTCTGCGGTAGTTGCTGCCAGTTCTGTCTTGCCCTGCGCCACCATGGTCTCGATCTCGATGACCCTTTTTTCAGCCAGCCTGGCATAGAGCTCAGCCTTGGCGGACTCGGAGAATGTCAGGGCGAGTCTTGCCTGTTCTGTGGCTAGCTTGACCGGGTAGAGCGCTTCGTCGGGCATGGCGTCTGAGGCTGCAGTTGCCGTGCCGATACCGCTTACCACTACGATGATGATAGCGGTTAAAGCCACTGCCCAGGCAGTGCTCCAATTGAACCCCCTGCTTGCCGGCTTTTGCTTCTGTTGCCGGGCATATTGATAGGCGCCCTGTAACCTGACTCCTGTCCAGTACCTGAAATCAGGTCGAGGTTGAATATAGGAACCTCTTCTACCGATGTCAAACGCGGTGCGCAGCAACCTTTCCAGCTCGGCGGCATG
>DAOUCT010000005.1:0-26702 GCA_034432055.1 Dehalococcoidia bacterium
TTGTAAAACATTTCTGCGCCCGCAGGTTCCAATCGAGCGTCTTAAGATATACTCTGTTTAATGTGGTGTGCGAGAAGATATATTTCAGTAAGGTAAGGATAGCATCAGTGCCATAGCCACGGTCCCAGTAAGCCCGGTTCCCGATCATTATCCCTATCTCTGCTTCCTGCTTGACTTCGTCGATATTGAAAAGACCACAGTTGCCTATATGCTCTCCTTCAAGAGTATCTATAGCAAACCGCCGCCCTTGAACACAATGCTGTAGTTCCCAAGCATAATCTTGTAGAAATTCCTTGAAGGAGCATGTTAACGGTAAGGCAGCATCAAGACGACACAGTTCAGCGTCCCTACGCCAGGCATAATCATTAGATGCGTCACTGATATCTTTAGGACGCAACCTGACTTTTTCGCCAACCAGTGGTAATTGCTCAATCAAGGTCGTCTAAAGATTGCGATAGGGGCTCTTCATTAAAGCGCAACTCTTCAAGTGCCGCTTCCGCTGCCTGCCGGATTCTGGGCTGCTGGCTATGCATCAACTTGGTCAGTGCCTGCTTTGCCTCTCTACCACCTATCTCGCCGAGTGCCCTGATAGCTGCTTCCTGGACCTGGCTATCGCTATCTTCAACCAGCCGCAAAAGTTGAGGTACTGCCTCCGCTGCTCCCAACTCTGCACAGGCATTAGCTGCTTCGTACCTCACCGCGGCATCTTCGCTATTCAACTCGTCGAGCAAAATATCAAGCCACACCGGATCGCAATTGTGCCCCATGGCATATATGGCGCTCGCCTTAAACTCAGCGCCACCCTCACGATACGCTCGCTCAATAAGCTCCTGCACTCGCGGTAGCCTCAATGGCGAAATAGCCTCAAGGGCACGACGCCTCACCTCTACAGGCTCATCCTCGTTCTCCAGGACATCGAGCAGGGCTTTGTACACCATGTCTCTATAATATGCTGATATCTTCTCACGCTCAGCAAGCATAGAAAAGCTGCCCAGTGTTGTTGCTGCCGCTGCACGCACCCTAACAGAACTGTCCTGCTTCAAGCACCTCACCAGTGGCACGATAATAAGATAGTTGTCCTCTCCCTCCAGACCCAGCACTGCTTGCAGTCTCACCGCTTCATCGATGTCATTCAGACAAGCAACAAAAATAGCGGTGAAATCCAACCCCATGTCTACCTCGCCGAGATGCACCAGTTGCGAGATAATCTCATATCTTCGCGCCGTGCCCACCTTCCCCCAGTTCAGTTTAAAGAACTCCAGCTCCTCACGCCCAAGCCCTGATAAACACGCAAGCTCAGAGCTAGCCACTGGCTTATCAGAATTGAGCAGTCCGCTTATCAGCTCTATCCTGGCTCCCAGTGTCATCTTCAAAACTCCTCTTCGTCACCTTCTTCACCACCTTCCTCCTCTTCACCCTCCTCCTCTTCTTCCTCTTCATCCACCGACGGCCACACTGGCTTGGTATAGCGGTCGATATATTCTCCCATAGCTTTAGCTGCCAGCTTCTTCACTTCCTCATCCGATGCCTTGGCTAATTCGGTCAGTTCTGTAAGGTCTATTTCAATATCAAGCATCCGTGTCAGCACTTCGAGCACTGCCAGTGCAGCCTTAGGGTTAGGGATCCGAGTGGTGTAGGAAGGCACTTCGCCGAGAAGGCAAATCCCCTCAACACCACGCTCCTTAGCCACACCCAGGAATAGTCCGTTTAGCCCGGCAATCTGGACATCGCCACGCAACACCACACCATATTTCTTCAGCATATCGACGAGCTTCTGGCTTGTGGCTGCTCCCCAGACCCTTGGCTTTTCGGTATGGTGAATCTTCGCCATTGCCGCAGCAGTGGTATAGACCCTCTTCACCTTCAATTTCCTCCCGGCATCCAGAACACAGCCAGCCAGCTCATAACCTTTGAAACTCGGCTGTTCATCACTGATAAATATTAACAAGCCACGGTCGGTGCGGGGATTATGCCAGTAATAGAATTTGCTCTCCGGGAACTGGGGCGCTTCTATCAGGTTGTTCCTGACCATAATGCCAATGGGGTCGAAAAACTCAAAAGGTTCCACATCACCAATCTCCTCGGCTTGCAGTTTGTCCTGCAGGTATTTAGCCACGATAAGACCCACATTGCCGATCCCTGGCCAGGCAGCAAGCATATCACAGACTTTGGGACGCAGCTCTTTATGAAACCTTATCGGTCCTCTCATGCCTCAATCAACAGCTAAGTTAACCTTCCTTTGTAGCCACTGAGAGATTTCGACAATAAAGTGATGGAGTCAGCAGGATACCCTCTATCCACCTTCTTTCCTGCCCTATAGCTTCAATCTGAGTAAGCACCTGGTACACATTACCCGAGACCATAGTATTTTTCACCCTGCCCACTATCTCCCCACCCTCCACTTTATAGCCAAGCAAGACATTGCCACTGAAGTCTCCATTGAGTATGTTACCTTGCTCAGCACCCATGGTTAATTCTACCACCAGACCTTCTTTTATATCTTTAATCATGTCCCAAAAGTTACCATCGCCTTCACCAACAACCAGAGAGCTGGGATAAGGCGTTGGCAAACTGCCCTGCCGGGTGCCATTGCCTGTACTTCGGGAACCGCATAAAGCAGCGGTATGCAAATCGTAGAGGAAATGCGACACCACCCCCCGCTCCACCAGCGATGTGCGCTGCCCGGGTACACCCTCATCATCACAGGGATAGCTACGCGTCTGGAAAGGTAAGGTGGAATCGTCCCACAAATTGAACCTGGTATCGAAGACCTGTTTGCCTAGCTTGTCTTTCAGTGGTGAGGTACCATCGTACACAGCTTTACCATTGAACGCCGCAATGAGAGGCATTATTAAGCAACTAGCCACGCCATAAGGCGTGAAAACCACCGGCATCAGTCCCGCTCTGACGCTGGCATTCCTTTGTGCCAGCTCGAGCTGTCTTACCACCTCATCAACCACCGGTTTGAAGTCCAGCATTGGACGACAAGAACTCTGGCTATCCCCGACAAAAAGTATATCCTCACCTCTGACAAGCATGCCATCAACCCCTATCCTGAAAAAACTCTTCTTGTAGCTGGCTTCGCCGCCGTTTGAGTTAACGATGTCAACCGACGTGACCCGCTTCGTCACCGAAGCCTCACAAAGGAGTTCTGGCGTATGTGCCCTCACAGTGTCAATAAGCCGCTGTCCCAGTTCAGCCATGTCCTCGATAGACACTTTTTCCAGTTGTGGGTCAAAAATGTCCACCCCTCGATAGTCTGTCTTGCCTGGAAAGGTAAAACCAGCCGGTACGTCAAAATAGCACGCCTGTAGTGCCATCTCTACCAATTCCTCTGGTCTGACAAAACCGCTTGCCTGAGCAAAACCAGCCTTGACACCTTTAATAATTCTAAGAGCCACAATCGAGCTTTCCTTGCTTTCCACCCGCTTCAACCGGTTAGCCTCAAACCGCACCGGGGTGACCACAGAAGAAATATGGAATACTTCCGCTTGGTCAGCCACCTGACGGGCCCTGGATAAAACATCGTCTACTATCACTAACGGGTACCCCCCACCAGACATCGCGATATCCTTATATGTGGACTACCATTGGAGACCGGCAACGGCCACTGGTCACCTTTGCCACAGCCCCCGCCCTGCTCCATTTGAAGGTCATTACCTATAGCATCGATGTTCATTAAAGTGGTAAACACATTGCCACTCAGTACCACCGGTCGGAGTAGCTCAGCTATTCTACCATTGCGTATCATATAGGCTTCGCCGGCAGAGAAGGTGAACATTTCCAGGCTGGTGGTACCACCATACCAGTCCTTGGCATAAACACCTTCTTTTATTTCGCTTATCATATCCTCGAACGAGACATCCCTGGGTTCAATATAAGTATTTGTCATCCGCACTATCGGTGGGTAGAGATAACTTATTGCCCTGGCATTGCCTGTCGGCTTCTCGCCCATCTTAGCGGCTGTTTCCCTAGAATGCAGTCGGCTCTCCAGTATACCTTCCCTGATTAGATAGGTCTTGGTCGCCGGCACACCCTCATCATCGTACTTATAACTGCCTCTTAAACCGGGCACAGCAGCACCGTCAACGATATTCAACTCCTTGCTACCAAATTTTCTCCCCAGCACCATTATCTCCTGAAGTTTCCGATTCTCATAGACATGGTCAGCCTCAGAGAGGTGCCCGAAGGCTTCGTGGACAAATACACCGGCAAGGATCGGGTCCAGCACCACTGTATATTCACCACCTTTAGCATATGGGGCTGAAAGCAGCCTCACTGCTCGCTGAGCTCTCTCCCTGACCTGCTCCTGCAACCCTTCTATCACAGTGAAGTCCCCGGGGCTACCCAAGCTTAAGCCAGCCTGCTGCACCTCTCCATCGCTGGCAGCTATCGCCAGCATACGCAGATTGACATCCAGCCTGGTCTGTTCGATGTAGCTACCTTCGGAGTTGGCAAAAATCAATCTCCTTTCGCCGTCCTGATACACAATGTCACAACTCCGAATCTTGGGGGTGCTCAGGACTATTTCCTTATATTCATCGAGTAGCTCTTTCTTAGCCGCAAGCGGCACCTGCTGGGGTGTTTTTTTAACCTCGGGGACTACCGTGTCAATTATCGGTCCGGTGAAGTGGAGCTTGCTGTTCTCGTTCCCTACAATCCTCGCTTGCTTTACTGCCAGCCCTACTTTTTCCCTTAGGCTATCAAGGTTATTAAAGCTGACGAACCCCCAACCACCTTTTACCAGCGCCCTCACATTGCCACCAACTGCTGATGTCCTCCCCACCTCCTCTAACCTGCCACCACGGTACACAATCCGCGCCACCTGGCTCTCTTCTACATGCACCTCTATATAATCGGCATTATGCCCTTTCAAAGCCTCAGAAATAGTATCACGCATCCTCACATTCCTGAAATAGGTGTTCATATTATACCATATAAGAAACTACCCTCAGACACTCACTGGACAAGTAAACCAAATGGACATTTCCACCAGCTTGGAGTATACTAGGTGACGTAGATAAGATGCAGTCCAGCCTCATTGGGAAGATCGAGAAAGCTAAGCGCTACGCAGAAGAGCCAGACCGCATCAAATTTCAACAGTTCAGTGTTGAATTTAGAGGCGAACACAGTAACTACATCGTAAGCTATAAGGACAAGAAATGGCATTGCACTTGCCACTTTTTCTCCCAGTGGAACATGTGCAGCCACACCATGGCACTGCAACACCTTCTAGCAAAAATGTTGCCAGAGGAAGCAATTACTCCACCGATGATCGCGTCTGCCGGTCAGCCTCTGCAACCAAGTGCTTAGCAGCATAGTCCAACGCTTCGGCGACCACAAAAAGGGAGCCGGTGACCAGTATCAGGTCGGTCCCCCGTGCTCTGTCCAAAGCCTGTGATAAAGCTTCAGGGACATTCTTGCTTTGCTCCACCCCGATACCCGCTCTACTAAACGCCTCAACCAATGCCGAGATAGAAGCCGCTCTGGGGTGAGTTGAACTTGTGACGATGATATGGGCTGCTAACGGCTGCAACTCCCTCACCATTCCAGAAATGTCCTTGTCGCTGGATGTACCGAATACAATAATGCATTTCTCATAGTCAAAATACTGCCTGGTTGCCACCACAAGGCGGCGCATAGAGTCAGCATTGTGAGCCCCGTCGACTACCAGCATAGGTCTGCGCTTTAAGACCTGCAATCGCCCCTGCCATTCCACCTCCTTTAACCCGCGAACAACAGCCTCTTTCGGAATACGAACACCTAACGATGCCAGCGCCTCCAATGCACCTACTGCAGTGGCAGCATTTTCAAGTTGATGGTCACCTAATAGTGGTATCACCAGCTCATAGCTAGTATTTGGGGTATAAACGGTCAAATTTTGTTTACTGAGGTCACCACCTGTCTTCCGCCATGTTATGTCCTTCCCTACTTGTACAAACCTGGCACCCCTTTCAGTACACGCCCTCACAACCACCTCCGCCGCCTCGCTTATCTGAGGAGCGCAGACCACGACGCTCCCCCATTTGATAATGCCAGCTTTCTCAGTAGCGATTTTCTCCACCGTATCACCAAGTATGTCCATATGGTCAAGGCTGATAGACGTGATAACACAAACATCGCCATGAGCTACATTAGTGGCATCAAGCCTGCCCCCAAGTCCCACCTCCAGCACCTGAAAGTCCACACGCTCCCGACTGAAATGGCTAAAAGCCACTGCCGTCAATATCTCAAAGGTGGTGAGCATACCATACCTGGCTTCTCTATTCACCACCTCCACACAAGGTCTCATCCCGGAGACCAGCGCAGCAAATTGGGACTCTGAGATCATAATGCCGTTGACTCTTATCCGCTCCCTTATAGTGTGAAGATGTGGCGAGGTATAGAGCCCTGTCTTATAGCCAGCAGCGATAAGCGCTTGAGAGACCATTGCCGCCGTGCTGCCTTTACCTTTGGTGCCGGCGATGTGCACCGTCTTCCTCCCCAGATGAGGGTTGTACAGAGACCGCAACAACTCATCCATCCGTCTCAGGTCATAGTTAGCTGCAGTATAGGCAAAGCCGGGGATTTTCTCGTAGTCGGTAAAACTAAGCACATATTTTGCTGCTTGGCTAAAGTCCATCATAGGACAATTATATCATCAGCCTGCCACCAGAATATAATGCCCCGTAGCTAAAACTTGGATGCAGGGCATCAGTGGTCTATAATTTGTAAGGTATGAAGTTCATAGATAAACTTACAGCAGCCAGCAGGAAAAATAACAGCCTGCTGTGCGTCGGGCTCGACCCCGACCCGGACTTAATACCAGGCATTAAGCTCACTGATTTCAACCGGGCTATCATAGACGCCACCTCCGACCTTGTATGTGCCTACAAGCCCAACCTTGCCTTCTACGAAGCTATGGGCATAGATGGGCTCAAGCTACTACAGAAGACTCTGGAACACATCCCGAAACACATTCCAGTGATCGCCGATGCCAAGCGAGGCGATATCGGAAACACTGCCAGAGCATATGCCAGAGCCTTGTTCGTCACCTTTGACTTCGATGCCGCCACGGTCAATCCTTACCTCGGCTTTGACTCCATCGAGCCATTCATCAGCTACACAGAAAAAGGGGTCTTCATCCTCTGTCGCACTTCCAACCCCGGCGCAGTGGACTTTCAAAGTCAACTCAACACTGAAGGCATCCCACTATTTGAGCTGGTAGCTAAAAAGGCTAAAGAGTGGGATACTCACGGCAATATCGGGCTGGTGATGGGAGCAACCTACGCCGAAGACTTGAAAAGAGTCCGCCAGCTCTGTCCTGACATGCCTCTGCTCATCCCTGGCATCGGTCCTCAAGGAGGCGACCTCACACCTGCGGTGCAGTATGGCACCGACGCCCGCGGTGAGAAAGCTATCATCGTCGCCGCCCGACAGATTCTTTATGCGGCACCAGGTAAAGGGTTCGCCGAGGCAGCAAGAAAGGTAGCCCGAGAACTGCGCGACAGAATAAACGAGCTGTCCCATCAACTGAAATCACATTGATTTTGGCTCTTTATGTCCCATAATTTAAAATGGAAATCAGACTGGGTGACATCGTCCGTCTCAAGAAGAAACACCCCTGCGGCAACAATGAGTGGGAGGTGGTCAGAGTAGGTGCTGACATCCGCATCAGATGCCTCAAATGCCAGCGCTATGTGCTTATGGAACGGGGCACATTCGAACGCCGTGTCAGGGCTGCCCTCCCTAAAGACAACAAGTAAGACTTTTCGGCTGACTGAAAACCACAGATGCCTCCACATCACTACAGCCGGGTATACCAAGTTTTTGACAAACAATATGGGTGTGTTATAATGAGAAGCCTGTGTGCTCCGAAGAGGGGCAAGTCCCTTCAAGACAAGACTTAGTCGATAATGATTCGATATGGAGGAAAATATCATGCCTGAGCTTTCAGATGTAGACCGCAACTATAACCTGTGGTTACTGCTACACCAGGTCTCTGACATAATATTCTATGCCCGAGAGCAGGAATTAAAAGAATATAAACTTCCGGGAATGCAAGCTGAGGTTCTATTCGCCATAAAAGCCATCGGCGACAAGGCTACCCCGGCAGACATAGCGCGCTGGTTGTTCCGCAGACCGCACTCAGTTTCCGGTATTCTCCACAGGATGACTAAAGCCGGACTGATAAAAAAGTCCAAGGACCTGAAGCGTAAGAATTTGATAAGGGTCACCCTGACCAAAGAAGGTGAAAAGGCTTTCGCACAGGCTTTAAAACGAAGCTCCATTCACAAAATAGTCTCCGCATTGACCGAAGACCAGAAGAAACAACTACGCTCCTTGCTTGACGTGCTCCGTAACAAAGGGCTTAAGGAACTGGGTTTTAATTCCAAAAAAGTGCCCTATCCTGAGTTCAAGTCTAGCTGATGTCCACCTGCAAATCGTAAGCACATTTATTAAAGTGCTACACGCTGTTATTCGTTGAAAGCCATCCGTTGATGGCTTTCTCATCTCTAGCCTATAATGACACTGGATATGGGACGCTGCATCTTCCATGTTGACCTTGATGCTTTCTTCGTCTCCGTAGAGCAAGCTCTGGACCCGGGGCTGCGAGGTAGACCGGTTATTGTCGGCGGTAGACCGGACCGCCGTGGAGTAGTGGCATCAGCCTCTTACGAAGCCAGGGCATTCGGCATCAGAGCGGGCATGCCTCTGTCCCGAGCTTATCAACTCTGCCCTCAGGCTATATTCATCGAAGGGAACATCTCCCGTTACACAGAAGCATCGGAGAATTTTATGACGATACTGTCCGGCTATTCGCCTTACCTGGAGCCAGCAGGGTTAGACGAAGCATATCTGGATGTCACCGGCTGCGGTGCCTACGGGACCCCGCAACAACTAGCCAAGCATATGAAAGAGCAGATAAAGGCAAGACTTAAACTTACTGCCTCCATAGGTATCGCCAGTTGCAAGGTGGTCGCTAAAATCGCTTCCGACATAGGAAAGCCAGATGGACTGGTGGAGGTGATGCCGGGCACAGAAAAGGACTTTCTCGCGCCGTTACCTATCGGCAGTCTGCCCGGCGTGGGCAAAAAGACAGAGGCAACGCTCAAAGCCTTGGGGGTGAACACCATCGGACAACTCGCCTCCCTGCCCCTTCCAACAGTCAAATCGCATCTGGGCGCGAGCGGAATCGCCCTGCACAACTACGCCAATGGCGTAGACACACGACGGGTAGAACCACCGGGTGAAGCTAAATCAATCAGTCGGGAAACTACATTCGCTAGGGACACCCTCGAACTGCCTTTCCTTAAAGCTGTGCTGCGTTACCTCTGCGAACAAGTCGGCACCGAGTTACGCAGCCAGAACAAACAGGCAAGAAGAGTCACTATAAAACTGAGGTATGCCGACTTCGAGACCATAACTCGCAGTTTGACCTCAGGAGAAGCCACTTCCAGCGACGATGTGATCTTTTCCAGGGCTGAAGGGCTCCTCCACAAAGCCCTCTCTCAAAGGCGAGAGCTTGTCAGACTCGTCGGCGTTGAGGTCTCCGGTCTGACGGGCTACGGTAAACAACTCCGCCTCTTCGAGCCTGTGCCATGGCGTTTCGAGTATCTGGATAGAGCAATTGACCGCATCCGCAGGAAATACGGTTTTGCCTCTATCCAAACTGGTCGGACTTTGTTGCTTAAGGATATCTTTACCGGCTCACCACAAACAGCAACCTCTTGGTTGTAGCTACAACGTTTGACACCAAGCTAGCTTGCATAACCTGTCTGGTCTCGTTCAGATACATGGGTGATACCGGACATAGCAGAATGGGAAAGACATCGGTTGCTTTATTTCACCCTCACCTTTATCCTCTCCCGTCGAGGGAGAGGAGAGAAACTGTCCTCTCCCCCTTGCGGGAGAGAGCCACCTTTTTATCCCTCTCCCCTTGCAGGCAAGAACCACCTCTTTATCCCTCTCCCCTTGCGGGAGAGGTTAGGTGAGGGGGCTAAGCAATAGTCTTCTATCCTGAAAACAATCAGGAATATGTGTCACTAATGTACTGGACGAGTACACTGTCTTGCCTTTGTTGAAATTCAAGTCTATAATTAAGTCTATCGCTTTTCAAATGCATGGAATGAATGGAATGCAGGGAAAGGAGAAATGACCATGGAGCCCTATGCCTTCTTTCAAAAACAGTTTATGCCACTTGCCGAAGCTAAGATTGGGATTCTCACCCACGCACTCCACTATGGCACAGCCTGCTTCGAGGGCATTCGCGGCAACTGGAACGCTGAGCAGAAGCAACTATACCTGTTTCGCATGAAAGAGCATTACGAGCGCCTGCAAAAAGGCTGCCGTCTTCTGAAAATAAACCTTGACTACTCCATAGACCAACTCTGCTCCATTACTGTGGAACTGGTGGAGAAAAGCGGTTGCCGCGAGGACGTGTATATTCGCCCTCTGGCTTATAAAAGCTCACAGGTTGTCGGCGTCCGGCTACATGATTTAGAAGACGACTTCCTTATCATCGTTACTACCCTGCCCGCCTACCTGGATGCCGACAATGGAGTCCGCTGCTGCACATCCTCCTGGAGACGCGTGGATGATACCATGATACCACCGAGAGGCAAGATTACAGGGATCTATGTCAACAGTGCTCTGGCTAAGACAGAGGCTAATGAACTCGGTTTTGACGAGGCTATCCTGCTCAATCAGGACGGTCACGTCTCCGAGGGAAGCGGTGAGAACATCTTCATTGTCAATGGAAATAGACTGGTCACCCCGCCAAGTTCTGACAACATCCTGCTGGGGATCACACGGGACACAGCGATACAACTGGCGCGCAACGAACTAGGCATGGAGACTGTGGAGAGGTCCATCGATAGGAGCGAACTTTACCTGGCTGATGAGGCCTTCTTCACCGGCACCGCCGCTCATATCAGTCCCATCCTTGAAATCGACCACCGCCCTATCGGTAGCGGCAAAGTGGGTAAAGTGACCAAACAGCTACAACGCCTCTACTTCGATGTCATAAAAGGTAACAACCCCAAATACCTCCACTGGTGTACCCCGGTTTATGCAAAAGTAGCCGAAAAAAGATAACCTCACAAGAGATGGGGCGCTGGGTAGACTGAGCCAGGAATCAGGAGACTAACTTACCTTTATCTGCATCATCTTGAGCAAACAGAGAAGGCGACAGCTTTCCTCCAGTGTGGTGGTATAATAATAAGCCTCCTCGAGCAATTGTCCTACAGCGAAGCTCCCGTGTCCACGCACCAGTACAATCTTATGTGTACTTAATGCCTCAGCTATCTCCTCAGCCATCTCCCCGGGGAGGACCGGACCCTTTTTGCCGAGCACCGGCACCTTCGAGAGTAAAAGCGCCCCCTCCATGTCACAAGGTACAATCGTCTTTTCGCAGAAAGAAAGAGCCACGGCATAGGCTGGATGGGCGTGTACTATGGCTGAAGCTGACGTCTGCTTGTAGATTGCACGATGTACTGCAAGCTCGGTCGAGGCTAACGGCGTGAAGCGGTCATTCTTGAATATCCCTGTCTCTACCAGGTCGTGCTCTTCCAGCTGCCCTAACATGCTGCCCCGATGGGTAATACAGAGACGCTCACCAAGTCTGATGCTGAGATTCCCGCTGTGTGAGGACACTAGCCCTCGAGCACAGAGTTCACGCCCCACCGCCTGAAATTGCCGAACAAGCATTACTTACCTTTTACACCAATACCACATCAAAAGTCAAATCAAGACCCATTGGTAAAACTTTCCCACGCAACCCGCTCTACCCGCCACGAGCAACTTCATTTTTTCTTCCCACCGGCGATAGCAGGCTTCGCCTGATTGAACTTCTTCATCAGCCGTGCCTTGTGCCGGGCAGCATTATTGGGGTGAATAACCCCTTTCTCAGCAGCCTTGTCCAGAGCGCTTATAGCCCGGACCACCAGCACCCCAGCAGTCTCGAGGTCACCAGCAGCGATAGCCTTTTCCGCTTTGGTAACCCATGTTTTGGTAGCAGTCCTTACCGATTTGTTCCGTAGCCTCTTTCTCTCAGCAGCCCTAGCCGTTTTCAATACAGATTTACTCTTCTTGGGCAACATTACCTCCTTATACTTATCGCCTTTAACCTCGTGGTGCGTTTAAATCAGCCCTTAAGTTGGCAACTTTCTCCCGCTATTTCCTTATCAGTGTCAGTGCACCCCAGACGATGAGAAAGATGCCAATTATCCACTGGGCTATATAGAATTTCCATATCACCAAGATACCAGCTACAATAGCCAGTATGCCCAGCGCTACATCACTTATGGTAATGCTCTTCTTCGCCATCATGCCCTCGGACAATTGATGAGTTATAATATCGACTTTCGCGATAATCTGTCAATTCCCAGCGGATATAACCGCAACCGGACCAGTCCTCCAGCACAATTAAAGAGGGCAGGTGCTCTACAGCCCAGCACCCGCCCTCTTCCCTTTGCGTTATGGCTTTAGACCTCCCTGAACTCGCCCTCCACGGTCCCCTCATCCCCACCGGAAGAGCCGCCAGGTGAGCCTCCGGGAGGAGCACCAGTCTGCTGATAGACAGCAGCCCCGACACTTTGCATCACTTGCGATAGCTCATTGACTGTAGTCCGTATGTAGTTTATATCCGTCCCCTGTAGAGCTGAACGCACGGCAGCTATCTTCCCCTCCACTTGCTGCCTGAGATCAGAGGGGATCTTGTCTCCGTGCTCTCTGAGCGTTTTTTCAGCGGTGTAGACAAGGCTATCAGCCATGTTGCGGGTCTCCGCTTCCTCCTTCCTTTTGGCATCCTCAGCGGCGTGCATTTCAGCCTCCCGCCGCATTTTCTCCACCTCGTCCTTGCTGAGCCCGCTGGAGGCAGTAATGGTTATCCTTTGTTCTTTACCGGTGCCCTTGTCCTGCGCCCGCACGCTTAAGATGCCATTGGCATCTATATCAAAGGTGACTTCGATCTGCGGTACACCTCTGGGTGCCGGCAAAATACCGTCCAGTATAAAACGCCCCAGCGTCCTGTTATCTGCCGCCATAGGACGCTCACCCTGAAGTACATGAATCTCCACGCTGCTCTGATTGTCCGCCGCGGTGGTGAATATCTGGCTCTTTGCGGTCGGGATAGTGGTATTGCGCGGGATTAAAGGCGTCATCACACCGCCCAGTGTCTCGATACCCAGCGTTAGCGGCGTCACATCCAGTAGTAAGACCTCTCTGACATCACCTTTAAGCACCCCCGCCTGGATAGCTGCTCCCAGCGCCACCGCCTCATCGGGGTTAATGCCCTTTATCGGCTCCTTACCGAAGAACTGCCGCACCAGCTCCTGTACCTTCGGCATCCTGGTCTGACCGCCAACTAAAATGACATCGCTTATCTGAGCAACAGTGAGCCCGGCATCGGTCACTGCCTGTCGGCAGGGTCCGATGGTCTTCTCCAGTAAGTCCAGAGATAATTGCTCCAGCTTAGCCCGTGTCAGAGTGATGTTCAGGTGCTTCGGTCCTGAGGCATCAGCGGTGATAAAAGGCAGGTTTACCTCGGTCTGCGCCACCGTAGACAATTCGCGCTTGGCTTTCTCGGCAGCGTCCTTAAGTCTCTGCAATGCCATCCTGTCCTGCTTAAGGTCTATGCCCGTCTCTTTCTTAAACTCCTCACACAGCCAGTCGATAATCCTCTGGTCGATATCATCGCCACCAAGGTGTGTATCGCCGGCGGTAGATTTTACCTGGAATGTGCCTTCACCAAGCTCAAGTATGGAAATATCGAATGTGCCACCGCCGAGGTCATAGACTGCGATTGTCTCCTCGCCCTTCTTGTCCAGACCATAAGCTAACGCCGAAGCTGTAGGCTCGTTGATGATACGCAACACATTCAACCCGGCGATAGTCCCGGCATCCTTGGTCGCCTGACGCTGGCTGTCGTTGAAATAGGCTGGGACTGTAATTACAGCGTCGGTAACTTTCTCGCCAAGGTAAGCTTCGGCATCTGCCTTCAGCTTCTGCAAAATCATGGCAGATATCTCCGGCGGGCTATATTCCTTTCCGCCCATCACCACCCAGGCGTCGCCATTCCGTGCCTCAACTATCTTATAAGGTAACCGCTTCATATCGAACTGGACTTCGGAGTCACGGAACTTCCGACCCATCAGGCGTTTGATGCTGAAGATGGTGTTTTCCGGGTTGGTTATCGCCTGCCTTTTCGCCAGCAGCCCCACCAACCGCTCACCTTTCTTGTCAATAGCCACCACGGATGGCGTAAGTCTCTCGCCTTCCACATTGGGAATGACTTTAGGTTCTCCACCCTCAATAACTGCAACTACACTGAAAGTAGTGCCAAGATCAATACCAACTGCTCTTCCCATAATTGACCTCCTTCAATTATAACTCTTCTCTTGATCCCTCTTCTGGCTCACCGCTTTCATCGCCTTTCCCCACCACCACCTGCGGTGCCCGAAGTAATTTGTCTTTAAGCCAGTACCCCTTACGTACCTCTTCGATCACCAGCCCTTCTCTGCCCTCCCCCCGGGCTACCGCCTCATGAATGCGGGGGTCGAAAGCTTCCCCCACACATTTCACCTCGGACAGCCCGTGTTTGTTGAGTACATCAATCAACATGCGCTCCACGTGTTTGAAGCCTTCGATCCAGCTCCACCTTTCATCATTCGCCGGGACTCCTTTAAACGCCCGGTCAAAAGCATCGAGTACCGGTAGTATGTCACATACCAGCGCTGAATTAGCCATCTTCACAAATTCACTTTTCCCCTCCTCCTCACGCCGCCTGTAATTCCTGAAGTCCGCTTCCGCTCTCTGCCAGTTAGCCAGATACCTCTCAGCCTGCTCTCTCGCTTTGGCTAATGCCTGACGCAGGGACTCAATGTCGTCCCCTACTTCTTCGCTTATTTCAGGGACTTCATCCTCAGATACCACTCTATCTTCTTCAAGCAATTTTCAGACCTCCAACGCCTTTAATCACTGACACAGACCCGGGACACAAGGTCGCTCAGGACCTGCGCCATGTAGCCGACCGTGGAAATCGCCCGGGGGTAGTCCATGCGCGTGGGACCGATAACCCCCAGTGCACCACTGGCTTTGCCCGGTACGCCATACTTGCTGAACACAAGGCTCAAATCATGAAATGTCTCATCCTCGTGCTCTCCCCCGATCACCACCTGGACCCCGGAACCACTCGACCATCGCGAGAACGTGGAGCTAATCCATTCCTTGGTCTCAAATAACTCCATCACACTAAGCACCCGGTCACGCCGGGCAAACTCAGGCTGGTCGAGCATCAAGCGTATACCCTCAAAATAAGGTTCCTCATACTCCGCTTCATCCTCAGCATTCATTACGTCTATCACTATTCCAAGCACCTGCTTCTCCACAGGCAGCAGCTCCACCCGCCTCTTCTTGATTTCAGAGCTGGTCAACCCGAAGCAAAGGGCATTCAGTCTATCACTAACTCCGGTTAAATCAGCTTGAGTTACCGGCTCACTGAACGACAGAAGCCGCCTTTTGAGTATCGCCTCACTGAGCACCAGCACCATGAGTGCCAGAAATTCGTGCAGTGCCACCAGCTCCAGATGCCGGAACCGGCAGCGGTTAGGCTTGGGAAAAGTGACCACCGCCGCACTCTTCACCAGATGTGACATTACCACCGCCGCTAGCTGTAACCACCTGTCTATCCCCTCACTTACCCCACGGAAAAGCTCCCGAATCCGGTATTGCTCCTCGACAGGAAGTTCGTATTCCTTGGCTAAAGACTCCACATAGTGCCGATACCCTTTATCCGTAGGTATGCCTCCGGCTGAAGTGTGAGGGCGTATTATATACCCTTCCCTCTCCAAATAAGCCATGTCATTGCGAATGGTCGCCGGACTGACCCCCAAATCGTAATTGCGGTAAATAGTCTCCGAAGCCACCGGCATCGCCGTGGCTACATATTCATTCACTATTATCCCCAAAACAGCCTCTCTCCTGGTCGCGACACTTCTTGCCATTTTTAGCACTCTCCACGTTAGACTGCTAACATTACCCATACTCTACCATAATTAAGGGAAGATGTCAAAGTTTTTTGGGTATCTTGCAAGCACACGGGGCGGTCAAAAAGACCGCCCCGTGCTATTTTTCTACGCTTGTCCTGTATCAGTCTGAATATGTGACCTCGAGGACAGCGTTAGACCACTCTATGAACTCGGCGACGCTATTGCCGTTGGTCACCTTCTGGAACAGCGCCTCCACCTGGAAACGGGTGACTGCCGCTGCGGTGACCGATTTGATCTCATAGGTCACATCTACAACGCTCGGTGGGGTAGTAAGGATAGCGCTGGCACCGGTCAATCTGCTTCCGGTATAGTGGAACTTGGGCAACTTATCACCATAAGTAACCTTCCACAATTGCAAGCCGTTAAGTCCTGTAGTGCTGGAAAACGGGTCGCCCACCACTGCCTTGGTGGTGAACTTCAGACTGGCATTCTGTATATTCTTCCCATGCAGTGCCCAGACATCAAAGCTGAAGTAAGCGCAGTAGCCCACATTCTGAGCGTCATCGCCGGCCAGCATTCTGGAATTGTCCTTGTCGCCTTCGGAGTCCACCGTGCCCGTCTCCTCAGCCACCAGTGTTATGGTGACAGTTTTCACTGCCGCCGACACCGTGACCATGACATTACCTTTAGTCTCGCCACCTTTGCCATCGCTCACGATGACGGTTATGTTGTAGTTGCCACCCCTGTTGGGTGCCACCCAGGTGACCTTATTGCCCGTCCCGGTAATAGTCCCCTCGCTGGCTGACCAGCTATACCGCACCACATCGCCATCAGGGTCAGAAGCAACGCAAGTGATTATAGCGCTGCCACCATAAATTACTCCTGATGGGTTAGCCTCAAGGCTCTGGATTACCGGTGCCTGGTTAGCTGTCACCGAGAGGTTAAGGTTAGCCTGTGTAGAAGCACCTTTGCCGTCCTTCACTGTAACTGTTATGGTATAAACACCGTAATTTGGCGGTGCCTGCCACACTACTATCGGACCGGCGCCGCTGAACTTACCACCTGTGCAAGCCCACTCGAAGCTCACCTGGTCGCCATCCGGGTCTGCGGCATCACACTGTATCTGGACTGTCCCCGAAGGATAGACCTGCGGCTGTGCTGCCGCCAGCCGCGATATCACCGGCGGCTGATTGCCCGTGGGTGTGGTTGGCGGCGGTGGTGGTGGCATCTCCGTCTTTGGTCCACAGGCACCGCTCAACACTGCTAGCAAGGCTAGTACAACCACCAAAAGAAACACCCAACCCTTGTTTATCCTCATTGACCTCTCCTTATGTTGAAATATGTACGTACTGAATTAGTACATCTAGTTCAGTATATCACAACTCTGCTGAAATAATCGACCAAGTACTCGTCCGGTGGACCAGTAGCACATATTCTTAATCGTTTTCCCCCTCACCTATCCCCTCCCGCAGGGGGAGAGGGAACTTTCCTCTCCTTTGACGGGAGAGCGATTCCACTCCCCTTTCCTCTCCCTTGAAGGGAGAGGATTAAGGTGAGGGTGAGATAAAACACCCAATCCCCTCAACGCTCTGCTATGCCCGTGTGTCACCCACCTATCTGGACGAGCCTAACAATAGTACATACTTGCCTACTCACCCTCTTGAGTGCTATTATTCTCTACAAGCTTACGGAGGCACGCTCTTGTCCTGCGCTAAAGACTCAGAGATAGCCCGGCTTTTAGAGCTTGAAATCAAACGGCAAAAAGAGACCATAAACCTGATTGCTGCTGAAAATTACGCCAGCTCCGCCGTTCTCCAGGCTCAGGGCTCTGTATTGACCAATAAGTATGCCGAAGGCTATCCCGGACAGCGGTACTATGCCGGCTGCACCAACATCGATGCCATTGAAACAATAGCTATAGAGCGCGCCAAAAAACTGTTCGGAGCTGAGCACGCCAATGTACAGCCTCACAGCGGCACTCAGGCTAACATGGCAGCCTATCTTGCCCTCCTTGAACCTGGAGACACCGTGATGGGGATGAACTTGAGCCATGGTGGACACCTCACTCACGGCTCTCCAGCCAACTTCTCGGGAAAATGGTACAAATTCGTCTCCTACGGCGTTGACAGGGATACCGAAAGGCTGGACTACGATAGCATCGAAAAACTTGCCCGGCAGCACCGACCGAAGCTTATCATAGCCGGTGCCAGCGCTTACCCTCGCCTTATCGATTTTCAGCGCTTTCAAAGCATCGCCGATGCCGCCGGTGCCCATCTTCTGGTCGACATGGCGCATATCGCCGGTCTCGTCGCCGCCGGTTTGCATCCCTCCCCGGTCCCCCATTCCCTGGTGGTAACTTCTTCCACACACAAGACTCTGCGTGGTCCCCGCAGCGGCTTTATCCTCTGCAGAAAGGAACTAGCATCAAAAATCGATGCTGCTGTCTTCCCCATGACCCAGGGCGGTCCCCAGATGCATGCCATCGCTGCTAAAGCGATAGCCTTCTTCGAAGCCATGCAGCCCGAATTCGTTACCTACCAGAAAGCCGTCCTGGAAAATGCCAGGGTGCTGGCATCCGAACTCCAGCGGCACGGACTCAGACTTGTCAGCGGCGGCACCGATAACCACCTTGTACTTGTTGACCTTCTCCCCACTGGCATCACCGGGAAAGAAGCCCAGGATGCTTTAGAAGCTGCCGGCATACTGGTCAACCGCAATGCCATCCCCTTCGACACCAGACCACCACAGGTCGCCAGTGGCATCAGGCTGGGCACTCCCGCTGTTACCTCTCGCGGCTTCGGCACAGAGGAAATGAAACAGGTAGCCGCTCTCATCATCAAGGTGCTTTCAGACCACAAGAACAAGAGAATACAGGAGGAAGTCAAGGGACAGGTGCTCTCTCTGTGCCAGCGCTTCCCGGCGCCCGGGATAGATTGAGACATCTCGCCAACCCTATCGCTGCCGGAAATACGATTTTGTCATGCTCACAAGCCACTGCCAGTGTATGGCAATATGTATTATGAATGTGACTGCCAGAGCCACTGCCAGCCAGGTATGAACATCCCTCCACTCTGAGCGAGTTAATAAAAATGCCCCATCTCCATCACCACCCACCCCTCCACGGTACCTGTACCCACCCGGTACCAGGAGCCAGAGAATTAACCCGGTAATGCCCTGGCACAGCATCAGCACACCAAATACCATGTTTATAATATAGTTCTGGGTAGTCCTTCTCATACTTTCCCGCCTTGACCGAATACATCCAGCCTCTGCGATTTGCCCGATTCATCGATATATTCGACCACGATGGGAAAACCTCTACCCTCCCCCACCTTTACCTTACTGCGTGCAAATTCGAGTAAGTCCATTGGACTAACACAAGCCTCAGGTGGTAAGACCCCCTTCTCCGTTATCTTGCCTGTAGCCATAAGCATGGCACCTATAGCCGCTGGTATACCCGTCCCTTCACCCATGCCCTGTCCCTTGGATGACATCGAGAATATGTAGGTATTCTTCTTCCCATCCTTATACCCTTTGACCACTATTTTCAGACAGCCCATGGGCTGTGTAATCCCGGCTTCACTCAGTAGCTTTTCCCGCTGAGACAGTATATAAGCTACAGCGAACTCAAGTGGAACAATCTTGTGCCCCTGGACTTCGATCGGGGTCTCATCAGTAATGCCCAGCCTCACCATGCCCTTTATCAGTTCTGCATACGCCGGTGGCAACACCAGCCCCAGATTGGTCACCCGCTTCACCCCTTTCAAGTACTTGGGCAAAGTTATAGTTTCCGGATGGGGATAGGCATAGACTCCATACCTGCCTATATCGGCAAAATCAGCCTCCTCCTCCAGAGCCCTCCCGCTCTCCTCGAAAAGCCTTACTGTCGTAAATTTGCCATCCAGAAACATGGGGATATCCATCTTCATCGAATGTATCCTGTGCTTGACCACCGCTGCCCCTTCCACCTTCTCGCCACCGTGAGCATGATAGATGTCCACCGCCTCAACCTGGTCGAGCAAAAAATCGGCACAAAACCTGACCAGTATGTTAGCCACTCCGGGCGAACTCCCCATCCCGATCAACGCTGAAATACCAGCTTCTTTAGCCCTGGCATCTAGAGCCAGCAGTTTCTCAGTGGCATCGAAATCATCACAGATGTCAACGTAGTTTATTTTCGCATCAATAACTGCCGCCAATATCGTCGGTCCATACCTGTAGAACGGACCGACGCAGTTGAGGACTACAGATGAACCGGCTACCGCCCGCTTTATGCTCTTCGGGTCATCGGCATCAAGTTTAATAACAGATACCTTGCTGCCCTCAAGTTTCTTAGCCAGCGCCCTGGCGGACGAAATATTTATGTCAGCAATTACCACCTCAGAGAATAGACCGCTCGATGCCAATGTAGCGGTAGCAATGCTGCCTACAGCGCCACAGCCGCCTAAAACCGTTACTTTGCTCATTACCTCGGTCCTTTCTATATTTTTATTCCTTTACTGAACGGGTCGACCCACTCCTTAAGTGCCAGTGCCAGCTCTTCGTGGTCTTTAGCATACACAGATAGAGGAATCCCCTGCATAGTAGCATCGATTGCCTGCCTGAATGCCTTACCACCAGCCACTGGTCCTTTGGGATGGGCATGGATGCCGCCACCAGAACCGATCACAATGTCGTTCCCCAGGTCAGCCATCACTCTGGGCACCATAGAAGGTGTTATCCCGCCAGATGCCATGGGGAATGTCGGCTTGAGGTGATACAACGGGAAGGAAAGGTTCCGGGCAACATTCTTAAACTTGTAGTCTATTACCGGCGCTTTGCCATAGGGAGCAGGTATAACCACAATATCAGCACCGGCAAGCCGAGGCAGCTTACCCAGCACCATATGGGAGCTTATCCCGTGATAAGGCGACATATACATCGCCCCGGCGACATCCATATGCCCCAGAATAGGAACATTTATTCGTGGGTCCTCCGCCAGTGCCTGCATCACCGGTAGCCCGACAGCAAGGTAATTTACCATCAACGCATTGCACCCCAGCTCCACAGCCCGGTAAGCATTCTCAAATATTTTGGGCACCTTATCGGTAATGTTTACCGTATAGAGCGTATGCTCACCTGTCTCCTCATACACCTGCTTCTCGATTTCCATGTACCTTTTGACCCGCCCTAGCGCCGAGTTGAACGAGGCGTCGGCTATCAGTTCATCGTCCTTAACGATATCGCAGCCACCAAGCGCTGCTCGCCGGAACAACTCTGCCCCCACCTCCAGCGTGTAGCCTGTGCACGGCTTTATCATATTATTGAGCAGCGGGCGCTTTTCCACCCCCAGAAGCTTCCTTATTCCCTCGATCCCGAACTTCGGTCCCTTAAACCCCTCGACATACTTTTGTGGAAGTCGGATATCCACCAGCTTGATGTCGCCACCCATGGAAATATTGCCCACCACCGTGGTTAAAAGCATAGGTAATTGCTGACCGATGTTGACCACAGGGAATGCTATTTGCACAAACCACTTCCTCTCCTGCAGATCGGAAGGCACCATAGCCTCGTAGTCCGGCATTTCATAGACCCCGATAACCTTGGCAACATGCTTGCTGCGCACCTCAGGGGTCTCACCAGGAACAGGCACCCAGGTACCGGTGCTCTGCTCCACCGCCAGCATAGGTGCTACCAGAGGCACAGGCAGCGCTGCCGGGTAAGAGACTATGTAACTGCCGATAACATATTCATCGTAATCAATCCCATCCGGCAAAGCTATGGGAAGCCCTAAAATTTCCTCTCTATTCATTAGCACACCTCCTTTCGTTCCTTCCTGAACCTGTCTTTGTTCAGCCTGTGATAAAACCCCCGCAGACTGCGGTAGACCTCTTTATATGACTGGTAAAGTGAATCATAGAGTCCTTCGTTTTCCACCTGTGGTTCAAAAATGTCCTGCACTCTGACCACCTTTCTCAAGGACTCAAAATCTGGATGCACACCGAGACCGACTGCCGCCACCAGTGCCGCCCCCACTGCCCCAGCCTCCTGCGGGTCATAGACTGTTTCAATCTTTCGGCAGGTCACATCAGCGAGGACCTGCATCCACGGTCTACCTCTGGCACCACCTCCCACAACCCTGAGTCGAGGCAGGGGGAATTTGAACTCTTTTTCTACAATCTCCACTATCCACCTGATGTTATATGCCACGCCTTCATAAACAGCCCGCAGTAAGTCCTCCCTGGTATGCTCAGCACTCAAATTGAGAAAGCTGGCACGGACACAGGTATCATCCACCGGAGCACGCTCTCCATATATCCACGGCGTAAATACCAGATAATTAGCGCCCGGGGGCACTGCAGCAACCCTCTCGTCCATAAGTGCATAGACATTAGGGATACTGGGGTCATTCTTTTCCGCCTTGTAGAACTGGTCAGCGATCCACTGAATGCATGCCCCGGCAGCCTCCGATTCGGCGAACAAAAACACTTTATCCGGGTCGGCAGAATGAATTGTAGCTACACCTCTTTTCCCCTGGAGCGTACGGTTGGTGACCACTCCCACCCAGCCAGATGTCCCCAGATAGACATGCCCCTCACCTTCACCCACAGCCCCGGAACCCACAGCGGCACAAGGAGCATCGCCAGCACCAGCGATAACCGGCGTGCCCGCCAGCAACCCGAAATCGCCTGCCGCTTCTTTGGTCAGTTCGCCAACTTTATCTATCGACCTCACCAGTGGAGGAAATTTCTCCGCATCAAGCCCCATGTAACGAAAGATCCCGTAAAGCCACTGTTTCTTCTTAAGGTCGAGCCCGAAAACCGAAGCCTCTGTCAATTCCATCACCATGTTTCCTGTACAACGATAGAAAAGGTAGCCGGCGACGTCGAGGAAACAGCGCATCTTGTTATAGATTTCAGGCTCCTTCTCCTTAAGCCACACCAATTTAGGCAGCCCGTCCTTGCCGCACAGAGTAGCCCCGGCGATAAGAGCAAAAACACGGGCGTTGATAAACTTACGCATCAACCGCTCCGCTTGCTCATCAGCCCGGCTGTCAAGCCAGATTATGGCACGTCTCAGCGCTCCCTCCCTGGGGTCCATGGGGATAATACCCAGCATCTGGGTACCGAAGGTGATGCCCAAAACATCTTTTGGTGAAATTCGGGTCTTCTCCAGAAGAAGCTGTGTGGTCTTTGTTACCGCCCTCCACCAGTCCGCAGGCTCCTGCTCTGCCCATCCGGGATTAGGATAATAAATCCCGTAAGGCTCGAAGCACTTGCCATACACCCGCCCCTCGGTGTCCACAAGCACCGCCTTGTTCCCGCTGGTGCCTACGTCATGGGCAATTATGTATTGCATTGCCGATGCTGCTCCCACAGACCTATTATATCACCCCATCGAACGGAACCACACGCAGAAGCCATTTTTATGGGTTGTCATAAGCCATGGTCTTAATTAATAATTTTCTAACAATTCATCGTTATACTAATGGTAAGAAACGAAATGGTCGAATGGTGATAGCAGGCTTATATGCCTACTATCACAGCAATCAAGATAATTAAAAGGAGGTAACTGGGATGCGTAGATACGGTCGTAACATCTTCAGCGTCCTGCTCGCCGTAAGCCTACTGGCTGTGGTTGTGCCGGCAAGTGTAGTGCTTGCTGATGATGAACCGCCAAAGCCACCGCAGGACACTCTTACCACCCGTGTTGCCGAAATATTGGGCATTGACCAACAGACCCTGGAGAACGCCCTTGAACAGGCACAACAGGAGCAGTGGCTGAAAGCGCTGGAAAACAGACTTGAGCAGATGGTGGAAAAGGGCGTAATCACTGCTGAGCAAGCACAGGCACTCAAGGACTGGATTAAAGCCAGACCAAACATACCTGGTTTGGGACGTGCATTCAGGTTTGGTGCCGTGAGAATATGGGGCATGCGTCAAGGGACTGATGGACAACAGGACACATTGCTTGCCAGGGTTGCCGAGATACTGGGCATCGACCAGCAAAAGCTGGAGGATGCTTTTAAACAGGCACGCCAGGAGCAGCAAGAAAAAATGCTCGACGAATGGCTGAAGAAGCTGGTGGACAAGGGCGTGCTCACCGAAGAGCAAGCCAAAGCCTACAGGGACTGGGCTAAAGCAAGACCTGAAGGTGCACCAGGCATACTGTGCCCGGGTATAGCGCCAGGTAGGTTCGGCAGACATATGCTGCCCTGGGGCAAGCAGAGTCCCGATAACGCACAGGGCACCGGTACTTCCCTACAGAGCAAGCCGGTCACTACTTATTGACGCAGCTATCGTTGTCGCCCAACCCCCTCCAACCACACGCCTCCCTCAACACACATCGCCCACAGCATGGCAGGCGGGCACGACAGACCCGCCTGCCATGCGTTATCAACAGGACATGGAACCGGTACACACCAGCCGGCGGGACAAGCGATTCCAGCTCCCGGTGTGCTTTCTCCACAGAAATGCCTTCTTTTATCAGTCCTAATCTGGTTGCTACACGAAAGACATGGGTGTCCACTGGCAATGCCGGCATCTTCAGACCAAAAAGCAACACACAACTCGCCGTCTTCATCCCCACACCGGGCAGCCCCATCAACCACCTTCTGGCATCTTCAACCGACATTCCCCTGAGAAAGCTCAAATCAAAGTCGCCCCGCTTTTGCCTCACCTCCGTAAGAGCCTGCTTGATGTAGCCAGCTTTCACCCTTGCCAGTCCACCGCTCTGAATACAGCCGGCGATTTTTTCTATGCTAGCTTCAGCCATCTCCTCCCAGCTATCAAGGCAACTCACCAGCCTCCTGAAGGCTGGCTCCGAATTTTTATCCGAGGTGTTCTGGGAAAGGATGGTCTGCACCAGCACTGCTAACGGGTCACCGCGCACCCGCCACTGTGGCAGTCCGTACTCCTGCTCCAGAAGTTTTATGATTTGCCTGACGTCCTTCCCACTCATACCCCGTATTATACTATGGAAAGGGCAGATAACATCTCCCGGGGGCATTCGCTTGACCACTTCTCTTCTTCCGGCAAAGCCAAACATAAGACGCAGCCGAGCAATGTGTTATAATTATCTCACCAGCGATGGAGGCGAGACCTGATGGATGAGCTTAAGGTATTCACCGGCAATGCCCACCCCAGCCTGGCACAGGCGATATGCGATTATCTAGGTACACCTCTGGGCAAGGCTGAGGTATTTGAATTCAGCAACGAGAACATCTTCGTCCGCGTCCTGGAAAATGTCCGTGAGCGCGATGTGTTTATCGTCCAGCCGCTCTCCACACCGGTGAACAAGAACCTGGTGGAACTGCTCATCATGATAGACGCCTTCAAACGGGCGTCCGCTGGCAGGATTACTGCCGTCATCCCTTATTACGCCTATGGACGCACCGACAAAAAAGACCAGCCCCGCGTACCCATCACCGCCCGACTCATCGCTGACCTATTGACCACGGCAGGTGCTAATCGCCTGCTCACCATCGACCTCCACGCCCCACAAATCCAGGGCTTCTTCAACATCCCTGTAGATGAACTCACCGCTTTGTTCATCCTCAGCGACTACTGGAGGAAGAAAAAGCTAAGCGACCTTGTGGTGGTTGCCACCGATATAGGCATTTCCAAACGCGCCCGGGATGTGGCAGCCAAACTCCATGCCCCGCTGGCTATTATCGAAAAAAGGCGCATCGGCAATGTCGACGCCACCGAAACGCTGAACATCATCGGCGAGGTCAAAGGCATGCGTGCCCTTACGGTAGATGACGAGATAGATACCGCTGGCTCGCTTGTCGGCGCCGTCAACGCACTTCTGGAGCAGGGTGCCACCGAGGTCTATGCCTGTTGTACTCACCCCGTATTCTCCGGAGCGGCTATCGAACGCATCGCCAGTTCGCCGGTAAAGGAGGTTGTGGTCACGGATACTGTCCCGGTGACCGAAGAAAAGAAGCTGGACAAGATCACCGTTCTCTCCGTAGCCTCGCTCCTCGGTGAAGCTATTCACCGCATTCACACCGGGCTATCCATAGGTGCGATGTTCGAATAATCACGATGCTTAAATGGCTTGGTAGTCTCATAGATTCCAACGAGAAGGAACTGAAGCGCCTCGAACCCATTGTAGCCGAGATAAACTCGCTTGAGCCCCAGTTCGAGAAGCTGACCAACGCCCAGCTCCGTGACAAGACCGATGAATTCAAAGCCCGTCTTAAAGCCGGCGAGACCCTTGATGACCTTCTCCCTGAAGCCTTCGCCGCCGTCAGAGAAGCGTCCCGGCGGACGCTGGGCGAACGCCACTTCGATGTCCAGCTCATGGGCGGAATCGTCCTCCATCAGGGCAAAATCGCTGAGATGAAGACCGGCGAGGGCAAGACTCTGGTCGCCACCCTCCCGCTCTATCTGAATGCACTCACCGGTGAAGGCTGCCACCTGGTCACCGTAAATGATTACCTGGCACGCCGCGATGCCTACTGGATGGGACCCATCTACCATCTGCTCGGGCTTACAGTTGCCAGCATTTATCCACCGTTGCATCCCGGCGAGCACCTACCTGCCCGCCTTTATGACCCCGACTATACCGATGAAAAAGACACCCGCTGGCAACACTTCCGCCCCATCACCCGCCGCGAAGCCTACCTGGCAGATATAACCTACGGCACCAACAACGAGTTCGGCTTTGACTACTTAAGGGACAACATGGCTTTAGACCTCTCCCAGTGCGTCCAGCGTGAGCTCAATTACGCCATTGTGGACGAGGTGG
>DAOUCT010000006.1:0-2229 GCA_034432055.1 Dehalococcoidia bacterium
CCGAGTCATTATGACTGGACGCTCTGCGATATGTTTCGGTCGATTAAGACGGGTTTCGATTTCGATGGCGTTTTGTGTCCTGATTGCCCTCCAGGGTGTGACGACCAAGGCATAAGATACAAAAGCTTCATACTGAATGCGCCACTCAAGCTCAAGCCTAACCAGATGGGGGCGATAATCACTTGGAGGCCAGAAAAGTTTCGGCGTGAAACTGAAGAATGGCTAGCAGAACATAAGATTACGTACAACCAGCTTATCATGGCTGACCGGGCAAGATGGAAAAGCCCCGTAGAGTTCAAGGCATTTCACTACAAGAATTCTATGTTGACGCTATATGTCGAAAGCTCGACAAGGCAGGCACAGGAAATTGCCCGCTTGACGGGCAAGCCCGTTCTGAGCCTTGAGACACAGGAGATGTTCTGAGTGGCCAATAATTGACGGATCGCACTAGAGGCGCAACAAAGCGGATATAGGAGGCGATAATGGCACTAAAATTGATAATACCACCCTCAGTTGAGCCGATTAGTCTAGAGGAGGCAAAAAATCATTGCCGCGTCGAGACGGACGCTGACGATGAGTTGATACGGGGTCTAATTAGGGCAGCCCGTGAATATTGTGAGGCATTTCAAGGCAGAAGCTACTCCCCACAGACGTGGGAATACTGGCTCGATGAATTCCCTCGCGATGTGGGCTATATTAGAATCCCCCGACCACCCCTAAAATCGGTCGAGTCCATAAAATATTATGACGTTGATGATGTGGATTATATATTCGACCCTGACGAATATTTTGTCGACACCAAAAATGAGCCTGGATGGCTCGTATTGAATTACGGGTCAAGGTGGCCGTCAATGGAATTACGCCCTGCAAACGGCGTATGTATAACCTTCATTGCCGGATATGATTATGACGAATACACGCAGCAAGTTGTAGTTCCGCAAGTAATGAAACAGGCCATGCTTTTACTTATAGGCCACTGGTATGAGAATCGAGAAGCCGTTGGCGCAGAATTGCGGGATATTCCCAAAACGGTGGATGCTCTCTTATGGCCAGATAGAGTAATGTGCAGGTGATATATGGCAGATAAACCAGAACGTATAAGCGAACTTCAAAAGAAAACAGACATAGCCGATGACGACCTGATGGTATTGGTCGACACTGCAAGCCGTCGGACGAAGAAAATCGTTGGCAAAGACCTGAAGACGACATTGCAGACGCACCGGCCCAATACGGATACAGGTCTAGGGATATTGCCACTGAAATCAGTCCCACTGGACGGGGACAAGGTCATAATTCGAGATAGCGCCGATTCTGATAAGCTCAAAATGTCAACATGGGCACAGGTAAAAGGATTTCTGAAATCGTATTGGGATACACTTTATGCGGCGATAAATCATAGCCATGCCCAACTTCACGATAGGCGACACGCAATCGGCTCAGTGAGTGATCATAGTTCCTCCATAAGTCCAGGAAAGCTACTGAAGGCAGACGGTAATGGGTTACCTACAGAAGCCATAAATAGCGATTCAGAGGTTGCCGATGCTGTCAGCAAGAGACATAACAGGGCACACTCAATTGTGTCGCAATCAGACCACAGTGATGTTGAAATTTTATCTCCTTCTGACGGAGATGTAATTTATTGGGATGAAGCATCTCACAAGTGGAGAGCCAAACCTACTGGCGGCGCCATGGAGATTCACGGCAACGAATATCACGAACCGCATTTTGCTACCGAGGACGCTTTAGCTGAGGTTGATGCAAAGAAAGTGGATTCAGTTCCTCCAGATGGCTTTGTTAAGGTCGATAACATCTATCTGGACGAATTTAATGAGGAGCTAGTATCTATAGTATAAAGGAGGTTACAGATGGCACAATATAGAATACCAACTACGTCAAAAGTCGAGGCGCTGATTGCCGCGCACTCCAATGCGCTAGAGAAACATGGCGTATCAGCAGGGTTACATGCGAGCAGACCAGCGGCAGGCACTGCAGGTAGGTACTATTTCTCTACCGACACCAAGATCTGGAGTAGAGACAATGGAACCACCTGGGATGAGCTCGTGACTGGTTTGAGCGAATCGGAAGTTCTAGCCCTGATAGGAGACGACGAGAACCTTTCCGAAGCAGCGCAAGATGCAATAGCCAAGAGGCACGCTGCTCCCGTTTATGATGCCGAAGAGGATGAGCTAGTGTTTACAATATAGTATCTATCATAATGAGGCAACTATG
>DAOUCT010000007.1:0-36300 GCA_034432055.1 Dehalococcoidia bacterium
GAAGACCACTGCGTATGGGAAATAAGAGTCCCAATAGTCTAAACTGTTGGCAGCTAGCCCTCTGTCTTTCGCCATCTTTTTGAGATATTTACCAAAAGCCTCCCACTGCACAGCCCCCACGGCACCGTTTTCAGTCCGCTTTACCAATCTTGGTGACAGCAGAAACGCCGCTATACCTACAAAGACAAGCGCCACAGCAGGGACAAACATCATCTCAGCGTAGCGTCCACAGAACACAAACAGTGGTATGAACAGCACGGCGGCACAAATTGCGGTCGCTAACCCCGGAATTCGCAAACGATCGACTGACTTTGACGGCTCTTCCTCAAAAAGCCCGCGCTCTACAGCCTCACGCTCCACCATGCCGCTGAATTCCTGAAATAACTCAAGAAGTTCTCTCTTCTGCCTGGAAAATAGTTCACCATCACGGCTGGACAAAGTCTCTGTCACCGATTTTTCGAAGCGAAACTTCTCGTCATCCTTGGCTTTAACGATAAGAAGGTCCTTCTCAGTACCAAACCACCGTCTCTTTTCTGTCTCTACTATTTCCAGGATGCGCCTATGTGCCAGATGAAAGATAGTAGCCACAAGGTCCGCCGGACGCACCTTACCATGAACAAGCAGACCGACAAATGCCGGGGGTAAATCGCTGGGCGGAGAATACTGCAGCGCCGATAGTCTCTCTACCTTGGGCAAAGGACCACGTCTGACAAAAGCACGCCGTATCCATATAGCTCCTATAAGCGGCACGACGACCAAGCCAAACAGCGTTAAGACCAGATTTATCACCGGTTTCACTGTGGCATTATAAGCCTCCTGTTTCTCCAGCTTTATCTGCCACGCCGGTGCCACACCACTGACCATGCCATGAGGGAAGTCAATGCTAATCTCAAGCTCCTCACCAGGGGGTACCCTTCCGGTGATGAATTCTATCGTCGAATCGTCCACTATGCGCCTGGAAGCAGGAATGCCATAGCTGTAAACGGAGAGCCGGTCAGTCGGCACCGGTCCGGGTAAATGTACCGTCACCTTGCTTGAAGACACATAAGCATCGCGGTCGGCAAAAACCGGCTTCCAGTAAAGCTGGTCGGCAGGGGCGTGGATGCGCAGAGCACCTCTCACCCGATATCTTAGCTCTATAGCACGCTTGGCATTCGTCGTCTTGGGAAACCACCAGGCAATCCAGAGCTGCTTCTTGTATACCCAGGTGGTATAAGCATAGCTGTCCCCACCCGGCGAACCGCCCTTCTCCCTTCTGATATCTATCCACTGCCTGACCTTCGGATTCAGCTCGTACTTGCGCTCGCCTTCCCAGACCTCCACATCATCGATCGACTCCAGCCTGTCCATTGGTATCCAACGATAGCCATAATGGAAATTGCCGGAGGTGAAGGCGAATGTCAGCCTCTCAGTGATAAGTAAGTCTGAATTTTCCAGAATTTTAATGTCAACATTCAGGGACTGATAATGGTATGCCCTGTCAGCCGCAGCAGCACCACAGGCAAACAAGGTCAGTGCCGCTAAAATAGCCAGCACAGTGAACGATAATTTGTTAACAGGTCGAACGACTTTTCTGAACATCAGCTTCCAATACACCAGTATGATACCACGCTTTGCCAAAGCAGTCATTTATAGCACATGGGAGCCACCCTGCTGGCTAACACCCTGTATTCAAGGCTTCAAAAATTGGTATACTTACCCAAAGCGACCGAAGTCCCGAAACGCCGACCGATAATTACGGCGGCGGTTAGCAAAGTAAATACCAGTAACGGAGGCAGGAAAATGAGACTACCATTATTGAGATTCCTCCAGGTTGCAATTTGTGCATCTCTCGTCATCTGCTCCATAGCCTGTGCCGCTGCTCCAGAACCAGAATTTGAATTCAAGTATGAGTCCGATGCCGCACTGCGCCAGCTTCTGGAAAAGCAGGTACCAGTATATCCACAGACCAGGTTTATCGTTTTCAGCGACCCGCACCTGTATGACCCAGCCCTGGGCACAGAAGGCAAAGCCTTTGAGGACTACCTTGCTGATGACCGCAAGCTTCTCAAAGAGAGCGTGGAAATTCTGGAAACGGCAGTTGCCACCATCAAGAAGGAGGATGTGGACTTTGTCCTGGTGCCTGGCGACCTGACCAAGGATGGAGAAAAGGCATCGCATGAATTGTGCGCCAGTTATCTGAGGCAACTGGAGGTGAGTGGGAAACCCGTCTACGTCGTACCCGGCAACCATGACGTCAAAAACGGTCATTCCTTCAGATACATAGGCGATGTGGTTGAACGCGTACCTAACGTAACTGCGGAGGAGTTTGCCCGGATATACCGTGAGTTTGGATATGATGAGGCACTGTACCGAGACCCGGACTCGCTGAGCTATGTAGCCGTGCTGAAGCCCGGGCTGTGGCTTCTGGCACTGGACTCCTGTCTCTACCGAGAAAATGTTGAGGGGCAGGAACCGGTTACCGATGGTAGGTTCTCTTTAGCAACACTGCGCTGGATCGAGGACATGCTGGAGAAGGCAGCCAGAGGAAACAACGCGGTGATAGCCATGCTGCACCACGGCATCGTGGAGCACTATAAAGGACAAGAAAAGAACTACGGCGAGTACCTTCTTGATGATTTTCCAATGGTGTCGAAGCTGCTGGCAATGTACAACGTGCGCCTCGTCTTCACCGGGCATTACCATGCTCAGGACATAACCGTGGCTCGCTGGACAAAAGGGGATAGGTTCCTGTTCGATATCGAGACCGGCTCACTGGTCACTTATCCCTGCCCGTACCGGATAGTGAGTGTGAATGCTTCGCAGGAAGCATTGGTGCAGACAAAATACATACAATCAATACCCTCCCATCCCACCGGCTTCCCGGAATATGCTAAGAAATACCTGCTGGAAGGCATAGCCGGTATCGCCAGCCGGGTTATACAGGAGTACGATGTGCCCGCGGCTGAAGCCGACAGGCTTGGCAGACAGGTGGCACTGGCATTCCTGACCCACTACGCCGGTGATGAGAAATTAGCGCCGGGTCAGGAAGTTATTCAAAGCAAAGGACTCAGCCTGCGCGGCTGGCTAGTGGTCACCTATCGCAAAGGACTGGTCCATGGTCTGTGGCATGACCTAGAACCACCGGACAATAATTTAACCATATACTTGACCACAGGAAAGTGGCAGTAGCCATTTCGCAAAGTCGATGGCATAGGCACAGGCAATCTTTAAGAAAATTTTTTAGCAGTAATCAGTGTTCACAATATTGGAGTATCGTTTGGTGATAGATTGCCAGACGGTTACTTTTGTATAATTGAGCCGAGCAGACCCATCGCTGCTTTGCTGTGGTGTCCCATCGGTGAAGTAGTGGATGGGGGAATGAAGAAAGGGAGGTAACCACATGATACGCACTGTAGAACAATATCTGGAGAGTTTGAGAGACGGCAGGGTTATCTACTGCCTCGGCGAACGGGTGAAGGATGTCACCACCCACCCGGTGCTGCGGAGGATAGTCCAGGGCGGCGCTATGGACTGGGTGGTCACCAACCACCCCGAGACTCGTTCTCTATTCGTCACCAAAAATGAAGAGGGCGAGGAAGTCCATTTCCTCTGGGTACCACCTAAGACCAAAGAGGACTTGCTAAAGCGACGGGAGATATATATCTGGGGGAGCCGGTTTGGCGGCGTGTCTTTACACTGCATGGGAGTCGACGGCATGGCGGCCCTAACCGTCCTTGCCGCCAGAGTGGACAAAGCCATGGGCACCAATTACTCCGAGCGTGTGGCGGCATATCGCAAATATGTCCAGAAGAGCGACATCGGGCTGACCACCGCCCAGACAGATGTTAAAGGCGACCGAGGGCTACATCCTTCAAAGCAAGTGCAGCACAAAGACTTCTACGTCCGTGTAGTGGACAAGAACAAGGACGGTATAATCGTCCGCGGTTGCAAATACCACATCAGCTCAACACCAAGTGCTAACGAGGCTTTCGTCATTCCCTGCCGCACCCACGGCGAAGAAGACAAGGACTATGCCGTCGCATTTGCCACACCACTTAATGCCAAAGGGATCACCCTCATCTGCGCCGACCCCGAGATAAGAGGTCCCAGCACCGAGGAGACTTTCTGGGACGCACCGCTGGCTTCCAGACATGGCGTCGGCGATGGCGAGTGCATGATAGTGTTCGATGACGTCTTCGTTCCCTGGGAGAGGGTATTCCTCTGCGGTGAGTGGCAGTTCTCCAGAGACATCGCTTATCTCTTCGCCACCTTCCACAGGCTGTTCGCCTGCTGCCGCATGGTGCCGATGATGGAGCAGCTCACCGGCGCCGCCGCACTGATGGCTGAGTACAACGGACTGGAAAGGTACACCCACATCCGTGACAAGCTGTCCTGGATGGTGCAAGTCACCGAGGCTTTCAAGGTGTTAAGCTGGGCAGCCTGCATGTTCCCTGAAAAAGAACCGGACGCCGACCTGGTGATCCCCAACCAGCTTTACACCAATATCGCCAAATTTATGTACGCCGACAACTTCCACGAGATGTGCAAGATCGCCCAGGACGTCTGCGGTGGAATTGCCGCCGACCCCATCGCTTACCCCGACTGGGCAAATCCCGAAGAGCGTAAGTACATCGAAAAGTACCTTGCTGGCAAAGCCGGCGTGCCTACTGAACACCGCCTCAAGGCGATAAGGCTGGTGCACGATATCACCGGTGGCAGGCATCTCACCCATCAGATACATGCCGAAGGCTCTCTGGCGGCACAGAAGATGATGTTCTACGCCAATGCCGACTGGAACATGTATAAAGCCGCTGCCATGAGACTGGCTAACATCCCTGGCTGGGAAAAGGAAGCTTCACAGGCTAAACTGGTCGACCTGAGGGGCATCGCCGCATCCAAAATGCCACCGTTGGACCGCAGCTACAAAGTGGCGGCAACAGCCTAGACTACGGCAATTCGGACATAAATTGCCAGCTTGCCCGCAGTGCTGGCTAGAGTGGCTTCCGCATGAGCTCAAATATGGCGCCGCCGAAGCCACCGCCATCCAGATAGGCAAAGCGTCCCGGGTCATGGATAAGCACCCTGGCTCCTTGGGATGACAGGTTGCGCACTTCGGCGTCCACGTCATCCACATAAAAGCCGATGTGGTGCACCCCTTCTCCCCAGGTGTCCAGGAAACGTGACTGGAATATGCGTCCCTCGGTGCACTGGACAAGTTCGACCTGCACTGGACCCACGTAGGTAAATGCCATCCTGACCCTCCAGGGTCTCCCTTTGGCATCGACACCACCGTTTTCGGCAAAGGTCCAGGGTCCGAAGCCGTAAAGCTTCGACCATGCTTCGATGGTTTTATCGATGTCCTTGACTGCGTAACTGATGTGGTCAATAGACTTGACTTTAAAGGGATGCGTTCCCTCGCTCAATTGGGTCACCTCCTTATGTGTTTATACACTGTCCACTTAAAGTGGGGGTAGTCAAGCCAGGTGCAACAATAAGCGTCCCACAGCGCCATTGTACTGTCCCTGTCGGCTCTATTATAACCCCTTTACGTAACATTATCAGCAAAGCTGAAAACTTTGTAGTCTGTGGTATAATTTTCGCCACATGCGCATAGTCGTCACCGGTGCCACCGGACATGTGGGTTGTAACCTGATACGCGCCCTGCTGAACGAAGGACACAGGGTGCGCGCGCTGGTCCACAACACGACCCTTGGCATCGAGGGGCTGGACGTCGAGACCGTGCACGGCGATGTGCTCGATTTCGATTCTTTGGTCAGAGCATTCGACAGCGCTGAAACAGTCTACCACCTCGCTGGCTATATCTCGCTTTCTCCTGCTGACCGCCCGCTCCTCGAGGCGGTGAATGTACAGGGGGTAAGAAACGTGGTCGAGGCTTGCCGTCGTAGCGGCGTGCGCCGTCTTGTCCATTTCAGCTCTATCCACGCCATAAAGGACGTGCCCGATCAAGTAGTCGATGAATCGTGCGACCTGGTGGACTCCCCACAAGCCCCGCCCTACGACCGCTCCAAAGCCGCCGGTGAGCGAGAGGTGCTTAAAGGGATAGAGAAAGGGCTCGATGCCATCATCATCAGTCCCACCGGAGTCATCGGTCCCCACGATTATCGCCCCTCCCACTTTGGGCAAGCACTGCTCTATATGGCACAGGGGAAATTGCCCGCCTTACTCGAAGGTGGGTTCAACTGGGTGGACGTGCGCGACGTGGTCGCAGCAACGATTCAGGCGGAAAAACAGGCACCCCGCGGCACTAAATACCTTCTCTCCGGACACTGGGTACCGGTGGCTGAGATCGGGGCAATGGTAGCTGAGATCACCGGTGTGCCAGCACCGGGATTCGTCTGCCCCACATGGCTGGCACTGTGCGGCGCTCCGTTCCTCGGCATCTTCGACCGCCTCCGTGGCAGACAGCCACTGTATACCGCAATGTCAATCAAATCGCTCCAGTACCACCACCATGTCAGCCACGAGAAAGCCACCCGTGAACTGGGGTACCAGCCACGCCCCTTCAGGGAAACGCTTGCCGACACGTTACAGTGGTTCAGAGAAGCAGGTATGCTCAGCTACACCAGAAAGGACTAACCATGACTGAAATAACTGTGTTCAATTACCTGCTGATAACCTGGTTTCTTCTGGCAGCGGTGGTGTTCGCTACTTTATTTTTCGTCCCCGCCCCTTACGGTCGCCACATCCGCCGTGGCTGGGGTCCGACGCTTACCAACCGTACCGGCTGGCTGCTCATGGAAGCACCAGCACCGCTGGTCTTTGCCCTCCTTTATTTCCTTGGAGAGCACCGAGCCAGCCTTACCGCCATGGTCTTCTTACTCCTGTGGGAGGCGCACTATGTGCACCGTGCCTTCATCTACCCTTTCAGCCTCGCAAACAGGGAGAAAAAGATGCCGCTCACCGTAGTGCTCTTCGGCTTTATATTCAATCTGGGAAATGCCTACCTCAACGGACGTTATCTATTCACCTTCGCCAGCTATCCCAACGACTGGCTTGGCGATTTCCGCTTTCTTATCGGCACTATGGTCTTCATCGCTGGCTTTGTTATCAACCGCAGTGCCGATGAGATATTGCGCCACCTCCGCGAGCAGAACGATGCCAGATATGGGATACCCTTCGGCGGCATGTACCGCTGGGTATCCTGTCCCAATTATTTCGGCGAAATCCTCACCTGGGGGGGCTGGACAATAGCCACCTGGTCACTGCCCGGGCTGGCGTTCGCCGTATGGACATTTGCCAATCTGGCGCCAAGAGCACGAACGCATCATCGATGGTACCTAGAACAATTTCCCGATTATCCTAAAGAGCGCAAAGCCCTTATTCCCGGGCTATGGTAAAGCAAAAACAATACGGCAAGCAGCTAAGCCCGATGTGATATTTCGCTCTATCTGTTATAATTTAACCTCGATGCTGGAGGTGTATTTTGTATAAGGCGCCACGGGGTACCGTCGATATCCTCCCCAAGGAGCAGGCATACTGGAGATACGTCGAGGCTAAAGCTGCAGAACTGTGCCAGCTCTATGGCTACCAGCGCCTGGACACACCGGTTTTTGAAGAGGCTGACCTGTTCACCCGCAGCATCGGCGAAGGGACCGATATCGTGACCAAGGAGATGTATATTTTCAAAGACCGCAGCGGCAAGGAGCTGGCTCTCAAGCCAGAGGGAACAGCCTCAATATGCCGCGCCTATATCGAGCATGGCATGGACAACCTTCCCCAGCCGGTGAAACTCTACTATCTGACTTCAGTATTCCGCTACGAGCGCCCTCAAGCAGGTCGCTACCGTCAGCACTATCAGTTCGGCTGCGAAGCTATCGGAGATGCCGACCCCGCTCTAGATGTCGAGGTGGTCCACCTAGCATGTCAATTATTTGCCTCCATGGGACTTAAGGACTTGACTGTGCAGCTAAACAGCATCGGCTGCAAGGCATGCCGTCCCGGCTATATTACAGCATTGAAAAGCTATTATGCCCCGCAAGTATCTAATATCTGTCCCGACTGTAAAGTTCGGCTGGGAAAAAACCCCTTGCGCCTGCTGGACTGCAAGCAAGAGGCGTGCCAGCCTATAGCCGACAGGGCACCTAAAACCACCGATTATCTCTGCCATGAATGCGAGGCACATTTTAAAGAGGTGACCGAATACCTTAAAAGCCTGGGACTGCCCTTCAGCCTCAACCACAGGCTGGTACGAGGCTTGGACTATTACACTAAAACGGTGTTTGAGGTCCAGCCTCTTATCGGTGGCGCCCAGAGTGCACTCGGAGGCGGCGGGCGCTATGATGACCTGATAGAACAACTAGGCGGCAAGCCCACGCCAGCTGTCGGTTTCGCCGTCGGCATAGATAGGGTGGTGCTTAGCCTGAAAAAACAGGCACTATCGGTGCCACCTCTGCCTCTTCCCAGATTATTCATCGCTTACCTGGGCGATGAGGCAAAAATGGAGGCGGTGAAGCTCGCCGCCAGTCTGCGCACCCAGGGCATCGGGGCAATAATGGCAAGTGGTGATCGAAGCCTTAAAGCCCAGCTACGCCAGGCAGATAGCCTTAGCAGCACCCATGCTATAATCATCGGCGAGGAGGAGATAAAAAGACACAAGCTGACATTGCGCAATATGCTTAATGGCGAGCAGCAAAGTGTGACCGCTGCCGAGCTGAGGACAGTGCTGGAGAAAACAGCCCGGTCACAATAATCTAGCGACTGCCGAAAAACGGAGAATTTCGATGGACGAAGTGACCATTTCCAAAGCAATAGTGGAAAGCTATTTTAAAGAGCTTCTAGCCGCCACCGAGGTGGATGTAGCCATCGCTGGCGCCGGACCTTCTGGCATGACCACCGGCTACTACCTGGCAAAAGCAGGGGTAAAGACGGTGATCTTCGAACGAAGGCTCAGCGTGGGCGGCGGTATGTGGGGAGGCGGTATGATGTTCAACCGCATCGTCGTCCAGAGCGAAGCTAAAGGAATACTTGACGAGTTCGGCATCTCCAGCAAGGAATACCAGCCGGGCTACTATGTGGCGGACGCCGTGGAGGCGGTAGCCACTATGTGTTCGCAGACGATAAAAGCCGGAGCTAAGATATTCAACCTTATCAGCGTCGAAGATGTAATGGTGCGTGAAGATGACAGGATAGTGGGACTGGTGTTAAACTGGAGTGCGGTCTTAATGGCTAACCTGCACATTGACCCACTGGGCGTGAAGTCAAAGGTGGTCATCGACGCCACCGGACATGACGCTGAAGTCTGCCGCATCGTATCCAGAAAGACCGGCACCGGTGTGGAATTGAAAGGAGAAAAATCAATGTGGGCTGAGGTCGGAGAGCAGACCATCGTGGAGAACACCAGAGAGGTCTGCCCCGGACTTATCGTCACCGGCATGGCAGCCAACGCTGTCTACGGGGCACCGCGCATGGGCGCAATATTCGGCGGCATGCTTCTTTCGGGCAAAAAAGCTGCCGAACTAGCCGTAAAAACATTGAAGAAATGAGGTAACCGTTGGCAAAAACGATAGCCGAAATAAACGAGAAAATCAAAAAGGGACAGGCGGTAGTGGTCACGGCGGAGGAGATCATCGAGATCGCCAGGAAAAAGGGCATCAGCCAGACCGCCAGGGATGTGGATGTGGTCACCACCGGTACCTTCGGTCCCATGTGCTCCTCCGGAGTTTTCCTCAACCTTGGTCACTCCAAGCCCAGGATCAAGCTCGGGGGAGGTAGGGTCTACCTTAACGACGTTCCCGCCTATACAGGGCTGGCTGCCGTGGATATCTTCCTTGGTGCCAACGCCCTGCCGGAAGATGACCCCAAGAACCGCATCTACCCCGGCGAGTTCAGGTATGGTGGCGGTCATGTCATCGAGGAGCTGGTGGCGGGGAGGGATATCAGGCTGGTGGCTACTGCCTACGGCACCGACTGCTATCCACGAAGGAAACTGGAGACCCTGATAAATATAAAGGACATCAACGAGGCAGTGCTATTTAATGTCAGGAATGCATATCAGAACTATAATGTGGCGGTCAACCTTGGCGACCGCGTCCTTTACACCTACATGGGCGTGCTCAAGCCAAACCTGGGCAATGCCAATTACTCCACATCGGGACAACTCTCGCCGCTGCTCAATGACCCGCTTTATAAAACGATCGGTATCGGCACGCGCATCTTCCTCGGCGGTGGCATCGGCTATGTTGCCTGGCAGGGCACGCAGCACAACCCCACCGTACCCCGTACCGAGAAAGGAGTACCCCGCAGACCTGCGGGCACGCTCACGGTAATCGGCGATTTAAAGCAGATGAGCCCCAGATGGCTTGTAGGCACAAGCTTCCTGGGTTACGGCTGCACCATCACCGTGGGCATCGGCGTCCCTATTCCTGTACTGTCTGAGGAAATCCTGCAATACACTCTGGTGACCGATAACGATATCTTCGCTCCGGTGGTGGACTACAGCGAAGCCTACCCTCAGAGAAAGCCCGATGTCCTGGCTGAGGTGAGCTACGCTGAACTTAAAAACGGCGTGATCAAAATACAGGGCAAAGAGGTACCTACCGCCTCACTGTCCAGCTATCCGAAGGCGGTGGAGATAGCCAATATACTCAAGGACTGGATAAAGAAAGGTGAATTTTTACTCACCGAACCGGTAGCACCGCTTCCCGGTGCCGAGTCCGGCATCGCAATTAAGCCGCTACAAGAACGCCCGATCCTCGAGTGAGGGAGTTAAGATGATCGTCTCTAAAAGAATAGTGCTCCACTTTCCCAAACGCCTTACCAGCCAGCCTCTGGTATACAGGCTGGTCAAAGACTTCGACCTGGAATTCAATATACTCAAGGCATCGGTAACCCCGGGCGAAGAGGGGTTGCTGGTGATGGAACTCACCGGCGAGCAAAGGGACTACGATAAGGGTGTAAAATACCTCACCGATGCTGGCGTGAAGATACAGTCCTTAAGCCAGGATGTGGTGCGCAATGAAGAGCGTTGCACCCACTGCGGTGCCTGCATCACCCTCTGCCCCAGCGGTGCCTTTTCGCTGGAGCCAGGGACCAGGAAAGTTATCTTCGATAACTCCAAATGCATCGTCTGTGAACTGTGCATCAAAGCCTGCCCCCCTCGTGCCATGGAGCTCTATTTCTGAATGTACCAGCCAAGGACCTACCGTCACTGGATAAAAGACAGTAGCCTCATCGCCTTCACCGTAACCGTCAAAGAGACCGACCTCTACATCCGCGCCCGCTGCCATCTCGAGCCCGAAGCGCTGGCATCGGTGCTGAGACACCGTACTCCTCTGGAGGAGTACATCGCCAGCCACCTGTCTTTCCTGCACAGCCTTGAACCAGTAACCGTAGAGGAGACAGCCCCACAGATAGTGAAAGAGATGGCAATAGCCGGAGAAAAGGCAGGCGTAGGTCCCATGGCAGCAGTAGCTGGCGCCATCGCCGAGGCAGTGGGCAGAGACCTGCTTACCTTTACCCCGGAAGTCATCGTGGAAAATGGTGGCGATATATTTCTTAAAATAACCAGGCAAAGGCTGGTGGGTATCTACGCGGGCAATTCCCCGTTGACCGGCAAAATCGCCTTGAAAATATTGCCTCGAGAGACGCCTTTGGCGGTCTGCACCTCCTCGGGCACTGTGGGGCATTCCCTTAGCTTTGGCACTGCCGACGCCGCCATCGCTCTTTCCCCGTCGGCAGCACTCGCCGACGCCGCCGCCACCGCATTGGGCAACCGGGTGAGAACCGCCGAAGATATACCACAGGCACTTGAGTGGGCACAAAATGTTCCCGGACTTATCGGCGCAGTAATAATTAAAGACGATAAGCTTGGCGCCTGGGGAAAGGTGAGGCTTGTCCCGGTAAAGACAGCCACAAAAGCCTGAGCTGGTAGACTACTTCCCACAACAGGACACACTAAAGCGCACCTGGGCAGTTGCCGTGCCACCCCTGCCATCGCTGACCACCACCGTCACCGTGTACTCGTCCGTCAGCCCTGGCGCTGTCCAGCCTACCTCGCTCCCCTCCCCGGTAAGCTTACCACCAGTAGCTGTCCAGGTGTACCGCAGCGTGTCCTCATCGGGGTCTTCGGCAACACACTTGATGGTATGGGTGATATAAGCACGGGAACTGTTGACATCGCGCGGCGGAGCCCCGTCCACGGTCACACCGACGATTCTCGGTGGGTTATTCGGTCTGACAAATGCGGTAAGGTTCAGTGATTGGCTTACCTTGCCACCGTTGCCATCGCTGACCGTTACCGTCACCGTATAGGTCGCCGGAGCTTCAGGAGCCACCCACAATACCTCGCTACCGCTGCCCTCGATCATCCCCCCGCTAGCCGACCACTGATAGTTCAAAACATCACCATCAGAATCTGCAGCCAGGCAAGATACCTTCGTGGCACGCGTGACCGGCACCTCCTGTCGCTCCGCCGTCAGCGAGATGATACGCGGTAGGTGGTTCACCGGCGGTGGCGGAGGGGGAGGGGAAAAACAGGAAACCAAACCGACGCTGCTGAGGAGCAACAACCCTGCCACAACTGGCAGACCCTTAATAGGCAAAACTTTCATACTCGTTCTCGTTTCTTACCGGCAGATTATCCCACCAACAAGCCTCCCTCCATACATATTAACGAAGTCCGGTATGAAAAGATTATACCTGAAGCTGAAGCGAGAGTCCAATCGCTGTACTCGTCCAGTAAATTAGTGGCACTCGCCCTCACCTAACCCCTCCCACAAGGATAGAGGGACTTCCCCCTCACTCTAACTCTCTCCCGCGAGGGGAGAGAGAACCTTTCTCCCTCGACTAGAGAGTCTTTCCTTCTCCCCCCTCCCTTGACGCTGGAGTTTCTTCCTTACCTCCTCTCCCTTGACGGGAGAGCCTTTCATTCTCTCCTCTCCCTCGACGGGAGGGGACCAAGGTGAGGGTGAAAGCCAAACCAGCCCCCCTCACTCTAACTCTCTCCCGCAAGGGGAGAGAGGATAAACGTAAGGTGAGTCTCTCCCGCAGGGGGAGAGAGGACACTTCTGCTATGTCCTATGCTTGTCACCCATCTATCTGAACGAACTCAACCGCAGCCTGGAGTCTTAACCGCAGTGGCAAAGTAGCCGCTTGGACTGTCCTCTACCGCTATACTGCCAAAGTTTGCCATCCGCAGTAGACTGTACATCTCGATCCCATCGGGAAGGACATCATGCTCAACGGCTGGGATCTGGCGATGGATGTCGTTAATCTCATCCCGGCTCGAGCTGTGGCAGATAAACAGCCTGCCCCCGTCCTTAAGAACCCGCCTCATCTCGGCGAGTGCGCGCGGCTTGTCTTGAAAATGCGGAAAGCTGGAGTAGCACACCACGGCATCGAAAAGACCGTCGGGCAGAGGCAGACAGGTGACGTCAGCGTGAAGGTACTCCACATTCCCGGGGAAACCCTTCGCCCGTGCCCGCTTCAGCATCTCCTCAGCAATATCCACGCACACTATCCTGCCACCATTCAGTTTTCGCAAAAGATAGGGCACAAACACACCCGTCCCGGTGCCCACATCAAGAACCGCTGCATCGAGGGCGATATCCAGCCTGCTGGCTAAAGCAGCCAGTTTGGCACCATCTCTCTCGGCGATAAGCTCATCCCAGATAGCAGCCTTTTGATTGAAGTATTCCCTGATATTCATCATCTCACTGCTCTGCGACAAGTGGTTTTTCCCGCCACCGTTTCACCTTCCTCTTCGGCGAAAAGACGACCGCCAGACCAAAGATGATAGACGACACTATTACGATAGAAGCCCCCGAGGGTAAATCGAAAAGATAGGACGCCGCCAGCCCCATCCAGCAGGAGAGGATACCGAAGGCAGAGGCGATGAGAAGCATGCGCTTCAAATTGTAGGTTAACTGGTAAGCAGCAGCCGCCGGGTTCAGTATCAGGCTATAGACCAGCAGCCCACCGATGCTCTGCAACGAGGCAGTAACGGTAACACCGGTGGCAAACAGTATCCCGTAAAACACCAGCGATGCCGGTATGCCCACCGCCAGCGCCACCTCGCGGTGACATACCACCGCCATGACCTCCTTATAGAATGCGACAACCAGCCCCGCTATCACCAAAGCCACAACGGCGAGAAAGATAAGGTCACGGTGGCTCACCGTCAATATGCTACCCCAGAACAGGTTCAAGGCTTCGGTCCGCGCCCCGGGCATCAGCCCCATGAACAAAAACGCCAGACCTAACATTAAGGAGAACACGATGCCTATCGAAGTATCGGGGCTGATGTCGCCGCGGTCAGCCAGGGGTCCAATGGCGGCTGCAGCAACCACGCTGAAAATCAGAGCGCCCAGAAGCGGGTCGAAACCTGCCCAGACACCTAAGAGAGCACCGGCGAAGGCAGCATGGGCTATACATACCCCGATAAAGGAAAGGTGCATTGTGACCACGAACACACCAACCACCGAGCAGGCTATGCCAGCACATATCCCGGCGAGGATGGCATTCTGCATAAACTGGTATTCCAGTATACTCAGCATCAAGACCTCAGCATCCGACTGCCATCAGGTTCAGACAAAAAAGGTGAGCCATACAACTCCTGGAGCACTTCAGGCTTCAGCACCGAGTCCGGGCTACCTTCCCGCCATATCGTACCTTCCTTCATCAGCACCACACGCTGGCAGACTGCGGGCAATGTCCTGAGATCGTGGGTGACGAATAGAGTGGTAATATGGTGGCGGGCATGGATAAGCTGGACAAGGTTCAGAATATCGTTCTGCGCCGGTGGGTCAAGAGAGGCGGTAGGTTCGTCCAGCAAAAGGACTTCAGACTGCTGCATCAAAGCACGGGCGATGGCTGCCCTCTGGTACTCGCCACCGGATAGATGTCCAATGGGGCGCTGAGCCAGATGGGCTATCCCCACCAGCTCCAGAACACGGTCAACGGTCTCCTGCTGTTTTTTGGTGGGACGGCGGAGAAACCCCAGCCTGCCATAGCAGCCCACCAGCACCGTCTCCCTGACGCTGATGGGAAGTCTGGGGTCGATATTTTCCACCTGGGCTACATAGCCGATGCGTTTACGCAACTCGATCCCGCTCCTGCTGTTCACCGGCATTCCCAGCACCCACGCCTCCCCGTGGACCAGCCGTGCCAGCCCGTTGACCACAGTTAGCAGAGTGGTCTTGCCGGCACCGTTAGGTCCGATGACCCCCACAAACTCACCCCGCCTCACCTCAAGGGAAACGCCGCGTAACGCTACATCCTCACGATACGAGACCACAGCGTCTTTGAGCCGAATTACTATCTCGTCCATCTACTTCTTCGCCTTAGCTAGAGCCTCAAAAAGCAGTTCCACATTTCTGTCCAGCGCCTTCTCCCAGCTTTCGGTGCCTTTAAGACCGCCGGGGAAGTTGGAAATGGTGACCTGCACCGCGCCGATATCCCTTGCCATGGCTTCACTGGTGGCAGTTGCCCCACTCTGCAGGTTATCGATCACCAGCACCACACCTGTCTGCTTGGCTTTCGCCACCAGTTCTGCCACCTGCCCCACGCTCAACTCCTCAGGTCGCCCGTAAGTAGCCACCACATCAAACCCCGCCCATTTTACAAAACCTGCCTGCATGTCTGCACATATCACCTTCACCTGCGCCAAATTAGCTGCCTCCAGCCGCTTCTTCACCTCCCCACCTTTAGCTAAAATCGCCTGCTTCCGCTGCTCAGCACGCTGGCGATAGAAATCGGCATTCCCCTTATCAAGCTCAGCCAGTATTTCAGCGATTTTACCCACACCTTCAGCCTGCACCGAGGGTACCATCCAGTTGCCTTTGACCTCGAGCACCTTGATGACTAAGTTCGGGCTCTTAGCAGCCTCGATGGCAGAGGTCACATTCTTCATATTCTGCTGGTAATCATGGATCAATAACGCCTTACATTTAGTTAGCGCCTCGATATCGCCCGGCTTTATGTCGTAGTGCCCGGGACATGCCTCCGGTGGTATAAGAACACGCACTTTCAACTTGCCATCGGATATATCATTTACGATGTTAGTTATATGAGAGGAGCCAGCTACCAAGTCAACCGAAGTCCGGGCACATGAAGATGATAAGAGTGCCACAGCCAATACCAGCGCTGCCAGAATACTAAATTTTGCTCTCAGCTTCATTTCTACCTCCTTACTAAATTAAACATTTTTCGACTTTAGAATACCCTGGGGACAAATCTCCAGGGCACACGCCTGATATAGTGGTAATATTCCTCTCTGAACCGCCGCTCCAGGACTTTATCCTCCTCGACGGCGGTAAAATAGGTCGAAACAGAAAAAATAGCCGCCGGGATCAACATCCAGATAACTCCGAAAACTGTAGCCAGACCGAAATATACCAAAATCAGCCCTAAATAGCCGGGGTGTCGAACTTTTGAATATATGCCCGAGGTCACCAACACCTCGGGAGCTGCACTACTACCATGTGCGCTAACCCCGTGCCTCAAGAATTCTCGATGCGCATACCCCAAGTGTAAGACATAACCTCCAGCCAATAGCAGCAAGCCAGCAACGTTAGCGAAAGGATAAAATGGCAACTTTTGCCATGAAAGCACCGTACCCAGTATCCCCCCGCCAATCAGTATCGGAAATTCCACTGTTATGCCAATTAGAAACTTATTTTTCACGTACCAGTTTAATAGCCTGCTCATCCCTGTATACAACTACCGTCGAGTTTCTTCTTCACCGTCCATCCCCAGCGCCTGCCTTAATAAGTTTTCCGAGACTTCAGCTACATGTCCCTTCTCATCTACCCGGTGGTTATAAAAATTGAGCAACATCTCAGCAAATTCCTTCACACCCTCCAGGTCAGCGCACACCAGAATCGGCTTTAAGCCACAGGGTGCCTCAATCCATATCGTAACCGCACCCGAACTGGGATTGACACTTATTTGAAAAACGGTCACTGCACACCTTCTGAACGGCAACAACGCTACGGGTTGTTATTGCAAATTATTGCATCAGCAACAAAGTGAAGTATAGCATGATAACCCAAGCTCGTCAAGACCTTGTACTCCCCCTGTACATTGGTGGCACCTGCCTTCACCTGACCCCTCGTGCAAAGGGGAGAGAGGACCTTTCTCCCTCTCCCTTGACGGGAGAGGATAAAGGTGAGGGTGAAGGTGAAGGTGAGAGTGAACCCCCTCACTCTAACTCTCTCCCGCGAGGGGAGAGAGAACCTTTCTCCCTCGACTAGAGAGTCTTTCCTTCTCCCCTCTCCCTTGACGCTGGAGTTTCTTCCTTACCTCCTCTCCCTTGACGGGAGAGGATAAAGGTGAGGGTGAAAGCCAAAGTAGTCCCCCTCACTCTAACTCTCTCCCGCAAAGGGGAGAGAGGACTAAGGAAGGTGACTCTCTCCCGCCGGGGAGAAGTTGATGCCTCGTTATATGCCTGTGGTTGCTGACCTAGCCTCTCCCGCAAAGGAAAGAGGAGCTTTCCGCCGTGTCCTGTATTTGTCACCCGTCTATCTGAGCGAACTCGTGGCTTAAAAAGCAGGCATTTTGACTCGTTTTGCATAAAAAATATGTCCGGGCACCAAACCCGCCATAGAGGACGCCACTCCACCTCAGGAAAAGCTTTTTGCTTTCGGCTTGACGCAGCGTCGACATTGGACTACACTAGAAGATGTGTACAGAACCTGGCTGGTGCCGTTCCCTGGTTCGGCACCCTCTTGGGGGGAGACCGCGGGTCTAGGGATTCTCCCTGGCGACACGGAGAGAGAGGTCTTGTGCCGCAGAGACTGCAACAGAACAGGTCATAGTAACACAACAAGGAGGCACGGAATTGGCTCTAGCGGACAAGACCCTTACCTGCTCCGATTGCGGGAAGACCTTCGTCTTCACCGTTGGTGAGCAAGAATTCTATCGGTCGCGAGGGCTACAGAACGAACCCGGTCGCTGCCCCGAATGCCGGGCAGCCAGACGGCAAAGTCGTTATCGTGGCTACAGTCAACAAAGGACAATGTACCACGCAGTGTGCGCCAACTGCGGCGCCGAGTGCGAGGTGCCATTTGAACCCAAGGATGACCGCCCCGTCTACTGCAGCACCTGCTACGCCGACAAAAAACGCAAATAGCAGTTAGCTAAAAAGCACCCTCAGCCACTCCCCCACTGAGGGTGCCTTATCAGAAAAATGAACGCAGGTATCTGCCAAATAAGGCTCCACCTTCACGGAAGCCGCTCCCTCAAGGATAAAAGGCGGATAGTCAAGTCTATAATCTCCCGGCTACGCAACCAGTACAATGTCTCCATAGCCGAGGTCGATGACCTCGACCTGTGGCAACTGGCAACGCTGGGGATAGCCTGTGTCAGCAACCATGACCAGCATGTCGATGAAGTCCTATCCCGGGCAGTCAACTTCATCAACCAGAACTACCCCGAGGTGGAGGTCATAGAGCGGGCGATTGAAATCCTGCCCGCTCCGTGAAACTGGATAGCAAGGGTGCGGTGGCGGACATGTACATCGATGCCTTTCTCCCCCACCTGACAACCCTCCCCGATTACAAGCAACAGGTCGTCCATATCCAGCATATCCCGCCTCGCGAACCTAAATCCGGCAAACTGGACAAGCCCCTTCACCCGCAGCTTGAAAAGCGTCTGGAATCGCTGGGCATAAGCTCGCTTTACAGCCATCAGGCTCAAGCGGTGAACGCCTCCCGCAGCGGTAAAAATGTGATGATTGCCACTGCCAGCGCCAGCGGCAAGACCCTTTGCTACAACCTGGCTGTGCTCCAGAGTCTCATCGAAGACCCCTTCAGCCGCGCCCTTTACCTTTTCCCCACCAAAGCGCTGGCACAGGACCAGCTCCGCACCCTCCACCAGCTCGCCAGCCCGGGACTGCTCGCCTACTCAGAATGCGCTACCTTCGACGGCGATACACCAATGCTGGAGCGGCGGGAGATAAAAAAGCGCGCTAAAATCGTGCTCACCAACCCTGACATGCTCCACGTGGGCATATTGCCCAACCACCGCTCCTGGTCACGGCTATTCCGCAACCTGAAATACGTGGTGGTGGACGAAGCACATATCTACCGCGGCGTGTTCGGCTCACATGTGGCTAATATCTTGAGGCGGCTGCGCCGCATCTGCGCTCTGTACGGTTCAAACCCTCAGTTCATCTGCTGCTCCGCCACCATCGCCAACCCCGGCGAACATGCCGAAAGGCTGGTGGGCTTGCCCTTCGAAGTGGTCGACGATGATGGCTCCCCCTTCGGTGGCAAGCTGTTCGTCTTCTGGAACCCGCCGCTTGCCGAAAAGAAGATAGGGCGGCGCAGTCCCAATACCGAAGCCACCTTCCTGTTTGCCGAACTGGTCCGCAACAACATCCGTAGCCTGGTGTTTACCCGAACCCGAAAGCTGACCGAGCTTATCTATATTTACACCCGGAACCAGCTTGAGCCAGCACTCGCTGAACGCATCAGCCCCTATCGCGCCGGCTATCTTCCGGAAGTCCGCCGGCGGATTGAAAAGGCGCTGTTCAATGGCGAACTCCTCGGCGCAGTAGCTACCACCGCCCTGGAACTGGGCATCGACATCGGCGATCTGGAAGCTACGGTACTTGTCGGTTACCCCGGCAGCACCGCCAGCACCTGGCAGCAGGCGGGACGCAGCGGCAGACGAGGCGGCAGCTCACTCAGTTTCCTTATTGCCCACGACGACCCCCTCGACCAGTACCTGATGAACCATCCCGAACATTTCTTCGGCAGCAACTTCGAACACGCATTGATAAACTGGGAGAACCCCAACATCCTGAAGCCCCACCTCCTCTGTGCCGCCTGGGAAACACCGCTGGCGAAAACTGATAGCCAGCTCTTCGGCAGCACCTTCGAAAATGCCCTTGCTGAACTCGAGGCAGAGGCAAAGCTGAGGAGAGTTGATTCCAAATGGTACCCCTCGCCACGCGTTGCCCAGCCAGCAACGGAGATCAACATCAGGTCGAGTTCGGGCAATGTCTACGCCATCCTCGATGCCTCCGCCGATTACGCACTTCTGGAAACGGTGGAAGCCAGCGTCGCCTTCTTCCAGATACACCCCGGCGCCATCTATCTTCACCAGGGCGAGTCCTACATAATCCAGGAACTGGACATAGAAAGAAAAATAGCCATCGCCGTTCCCACCGACGTCAATTATTACACCCAGACCAAGGAGATAATCGATATCAAGATCATCAAAAAAACGCAGGAGAAGACCTGTGGCGGGGTAAAGGTCTCCTTCGGTGAGGTAGATGTCACCAATAATGTCGTCGGCTATAAGAAGAAGATGCAGTTCACCGAGGATGTCATCGGTGAGGAGCCGCTGGACCTGCCACCCATCCGTTTCCTCACCCAGGCACTGTGGTTCGACCTGCCACAAAAAGCTATGGAACAGATAGCCGCAGAGGGGCTTGACCTCGCCGGCGGCTTGCATGCTGCCGAGCATGCCGCCATCGCCATTCTGCCACTATTCGCCCTCTGCGACCGCAACGATATCGGCGGCGTCTCCACCCCGCTCCATGCCGATACTGGTAAGCCACAGGTCTTCATCTATGATGCCTATCCCGGGGGCATCGGCATCGCCCAAAAGGGATTCGAGGTCATCGAGCAATTATGGAAGGCGACCTTAGAGGCAGTCCAGAGTTGCCCCTGTGACGAGGGCTGCCCCGGTTGTATTCAGTCGCCAAAGTGCGGCAACAACAACGAGCCGCTGGACAAAAAAGCTGCCCTCATCCTGCTCCATGCACTGACATCGCCACACGAGTCTTTGGAAAAGATGGCGCCCTGAGCAAAACACCCGCCCTGTCCTGAGTCCGTTCAGGTAGATGGGTGACATATACAGGACATAGCAACATAGCACAAAAGTCCTCTCTCCCCTCCACGGGAGAGATACAAAAGTCCCTCTCCCCTCCGCGGGAGAGGTCAGGTGAGGGGGAACTGTTCTCTCTCCCCTCTGCGGGAGAGAGTTAGAGTGAGGGGGCTTCTTCTCTCTCCCCTCCGCGGGAGAGAGTTAGAGTGAGGGGGCTTCTTCTCTCTCCCCTCTGCGGGAGAGAGTTAGAGTGAGGGGGCTTCACCCTCTCCCCCTCACCTTTATCCTCTCCCATCAAGGGAGAGGAAAAAAGGAGGGACTCTCCCGTCAAGGGAGCAAATTTCTGAAGGGAGCAGGAAGTGGTGCACTTCCTGAGGAGATATACAAAAGTCCCCCCTTTGCTTCTTGACTTTTTTGGACAGTTGTGCGAATATCCTAGGCGAAAGTCCTCGGATGCAATAACCGGAACTCAGGGAGGAGGTGGTTATGGCAGATGACTTGGCTTCTGGTATCCAGCCTCGAGGCACAAGCCTGAGGCAGCTGCTCGAGGGGCTAAAACCGCACGACCACCTGTGTCTCCTCTACGAATCACCGCAGGAGCGAATAGCCGCAGCCATCCCCTTCATCGCCATCGGACTGAAGCGCGGCGAAAAGTGCATCTACATCGTCGATGTCAGCACCGCCGAGGATATCCGCAAACACCTTGCCGATGAAGGGACAGATATCGCCACAGCAGAGAGGTCAGGGCAACTGTCAATCCTGCACGAGAGCACAGCTTACACCAAAGGAGGTGCGTTTGACCCCGACAGGGTGCTCGCTCTGCTGATTGATGAGGCAGAAAAGGCACTGTCACAGGGCTATCCGGCGCTCCGGGTGACCGGTGAGATGACCTGGGTGCTGCGTAATCTCCCCGGTTCGGAAAGACTCCTGGAATACGAGGCAAGGCTTAACAATGCATTCTTCCCCAAATACCCCGCCATCGCCATCTGCCAGTATGACCGCTGGAAATTTGACTCGGAAATACTCAAGGGGGTAATACTGACCCACCCACTGCTTGTCAAGGGCAACCATGTCTACCAGAACTTTTATTACGTACCGCCCGAGGAGTTCCTCAGCGGCAAGCTGGCTGAGGTAGAAGTGCAGCGCTGGCTCAATAATCTGGAGCGCGAGCAGCAGGTGCAAGCATCGCTTCGCCAGAGCGAACACAGGTACCGCACGCTCACCGAGCAGTCGCTGCTGGGAGTACTCGTGGTGGCTAAGGGCTTCCGCATCGTCTATGCCAATCGCGTGATAGCCGATATCACCGGCTACAGCGTGGATGAGCTGCTTTCGCTGCCGCCCGAAAAGGTGCAGGCACTGGTACACCCGCAAGACCGCGCTATGGTCTGGGGACGCTTCCAGCGGCGGCTTGCCGGCGAAGATGTGCCGCCCCACTATGAATATTGCGGCATCCGCAAGGACGGCAAAGTAAGATGGCTGGAGATGCATGCCACCGCCATCGAATACGATGGCGAGCCCGCCATACTCGCCGCCATCATGGACATCACCGAGCGCAAAAGGTTGGAAAAAGACCTTCGGGACTCCGAAACCCGCTACCGCCGTCTCTTCGAGGCAGCACAGGACGGCATCCTCATCCTCGATGGCGAGACAGGACAGGTCATCGATGCTAACCCCTTCATCCTTAACAGGCTGAGGTATGCTATGGTGGAAATCAAAGGGAAGCACCTGTGGGAACTCGGCTTCTTCGAGGACATCGAAGCCAACAAGACCGCCTTTAAGGAACTTAAAGAAAAAGGCTACGTCCGCTATGAACATCTGCCGCTGCGCACCAAGGACGGACAGCAGGTAGATACTGAGTTCATCTCCAATGCCTACGAGGTAGATGGGCAAAAGTTCTTCCGGTGCAACATCCGCGACATCACCGAGCGCAAGAAGCTGGAGCGAGCGCTGGAGCAAGAAAGGGCTCAGCTTGCGTCTCTGTTTGACAGCATAGACCAGGTGGTATACGTCACCGACCCCACGACTTACGAGATACTGTTCGCCAATAAATTCACCCGTGACCTCTTAGGCAAGCCGCTAATAGGCGAGAAGTGTTACCACGAGTTCCAGGGCAGGGACACACCCTGTGAGTTCTGCACCAACGACATAATCTTGAAGAACAAGGGACAGCCATACTACTGGGAGCACCATAACCCCGTGGTCAACAGGGACTACTGGATAGTGGACAGGATAATAGAATGGCCTGATGGGCGGGATGTCAGGTTCGAACTTGCCATAGACGTCACGGAGCGCAAACGGCTGGATGAGGCGCTTAAAGCCAGCGAGCAGGAGAAGTCAGTCATCCTGAGCACATTGCAGGAGCTTATCATCCGTCAGGACTTGCAGCATAAAGTCCTGTGGGCAAATCGGGCTGCTGGTCAATCGGTGAATTCGACCGCGGAGCAACTGGTGGGGCGCTACTGCTACGAAATATGGCAGGGGCGGAGCACCCCGTGTGTCGGCTGTCCGGTGGCAAAGACAAGGGAGACCGGCGAGCCTCAGGAAAGCGAGATGTCCACCCCGGACGGCAGGATATGGCTCATCCACGGCTACCCGGTCAAAGATGCCAGCGGCAAAGTGACGGAACTCATCGAGGTCACCCTGGATATCACCCAGCGCAAGCGGTCGCAGGAGATGTATGAGACTATCCTCCGTACCACTGTAGACGGCTTCTGGCTGGCAGATATGGAGGGACGTTTTCTAGAGGTAAACGATGCTTACTGCCGCCTGACAGGCTACTCGCGTGAAGAACTTTTGACAATGGCGATCAGGGATGTGGAGGCAATAGAGAGTCCGGAGGAGACGTCCAGACGTATCCAGAAGATACAACAGGTGGGATATGACCGTTTGGAAAGCCGTCACCGCTGTAAAGATGGCAGGGTTGTCGACGTAGAGGTCAGCGTAAGCTATTTGCCGGGAGACACCGGGCGGATGGTGGTATTTGTCCGTGACATCACCGGGCGCAAAAGGGCGATGGAGGCGATAAGACTATCGGAGGAGAGGTACCGCTCCGTGGTGGAGAATGCCAACGAAGCCATCTTCGTAGTGCAGAACGGCATTTTCAAGTTAGCTAATACCAAGGTGACCGAGATAACCGGCTATACCATTGAGGAACTTAACGCCATGCCCCGCGGCTCAATCATCCACCCGGACGACCGCGACAGGGTGATGGGCTACCACGAACGGAGGTTACGCGGTGAAGAGGTGCCCAATACGTACGAGCTCAGGATAATAGACAAACAAGGCAATCTGAAGTGGCTGGAAAGGCATGTCGCCCTCATTACCTGGGAAGGTCAGCCGGCTGGGCTGGTGCTGGACACTGACATCACCGAGCGCAAACGGGTAGAGGAGGCATTGAGGGAAGGCGAAGAGCGCTACCGCCTCATCGCCGAGAACACCAGGGACGTCATCATCACCACCGACATGGACTTGAAGGTCACATATATCAGTCCATCGGTCAGGTACCTTGGCGACCGTACCCCCGAAGAGGTGCTGGCTACACCCTTAGACAAGCTGCTTACACCCGCGTCTCTTAAAGAAGCAACAAAAGTCCTCCGTGAGGAACTGGGGAGAGCCAGAACGCAGCCTGCAGAGCCGGGCAGGTCGCGCACATTAGAAATGGAAGTAATACGCAAGGACGGCTCCACCTTGTGGGCAGAAGCCAGGGTCAGTTTCTTGCGCAACGCTGAAGGGCAACCTGTAGGGCTTATCGGGGTGCTGCGGGATGTCACCGAGCGCAAGCAGGCGGAGGAGGAGAGAAAACAGCTAGAGCTTAAAGCCCAGATAGCCAGTCGACTTGCCTCTGTGGGAGAGATGGCAGCCGGTGTTGCCCATGAGATAAACAACCCGCTCACCGGCATCGTCGGCTACGCCCAGCTCCTCATGAGCCGCCAGGACCTGCCTGAAGATGTTAAGAAGGACTTGAAGATAGTCAACGATGGTGCCCAGCGGGTGGCTGGCATCGTGCAAAGGCTGCTCACCTTCGCCCGACAGGTCAAACCGGAGCGGAGGCAGGTGAACATCAACCAGCTTATCGAAAGTACCCTTGCCCTCAGGGCTTATAGTCTTCGCACCAGCAACATCGAGGTTATCACCAAGCTCGACCCGTATCTCCCCGATACCATTGCCGACCCCGGGCAGATACAGCAGGTGCTGCTCAATTTAATCGTCAACGCCGAGACAGCGATGAAAGAGGTACATCGCAGGGGCAGGCTGACCATCACCACCAGAAAAGCTGATAGCATCATCGAGATAAAAGTCAAGGACAATGGTCACGGCATCAAGCCGGGGATAATGGACAGGATATTCGACCCCTTCTTCACCACCAGAGAGGCGGGCGAAGGCACCGGGCTGGGCTTAAGCCTGTGCTACGGAATAGTCACTGAACACAACGGCAGAATTTACGCTCGTAGCACTCCGGGCAGAGGCGCTACCTTTGTGGTCGAGCTACCCATCGTCACCGACATAACACAGCCGGTGCAACTGCCTATAGAATTGAGACAAAAGCTGACTGGTAGCAGAATACTGGTGGTGGATGATGAGCCGGTCATCAGGGACTTTATCAATCAGGTACTCAGCGGGGAGGGTTGTGAGGTCGATACTGTAGCCAGTGCCGAAGAGGCGCTGCAGAAAATAGCCAGCCAGCAGTACAACCTGCTCCTCCTCGACATAAAAATGCCCGGCATGGACGGTATGGAGCTTTATAACCGTGTCAAGCGGCTGGGGCGGTCGCTTGCCCGCAGGGTGGTATTCATTACCGGCGACGTCATCAGCCACGGCACAGAGAGGTTCCTCACCGAGAACAAGCTACCGCACATCGAAAAACCATTTACAGCCACACAGCTTATCGATAAATTGGGGCGTACTTTGCGCGCCGGGCGCTAATTTTTCTTCTGCCTCTTTTCAGGCAAGCTGACCTCCATATCTTATTGCAATAATATTGCATCTGGCATTCAAGCGCTGTTATAATTAATACATGCCAGATACAGCGAAGGGGCTTGGGCTGCTTCGCGAGCGTGGCTACCGGATAACCATGCCGCGGCGGCAGGTATTAAAGGTATTAACTGAGGCAGAGCGCCCGCTGTCACCGTATGAGATACAGGAGGTGTTGAGGCGGCAGGGCAAGCACCTCAACCATGTGACCATCTATAGGGTGCTGGAGCTCCTCTGCGCCTTAAATTTAGCCCACAAAGTGCTGCTCGCCGGGGGGTTTGTGATATGCAGCCTGGGGAGCACGGAGGGCTGCCACCGTTTCGTCATGTGCCGGGAGTGCGGGGCGCTAAAGGAGTATGCCAGTAAAGACCTCTGTGCCGAGGAGACAGAAATGGCACGGAGCCTTGGCTTCCGCGCTGAACAGCATTTCTCCGAGTTTTCTGGAGTGTGTGCCAGATGTCAGAAGTAAGCACTACCAAAGCGGTGGAGAGACCGCAAGGGGTGGCGAAGAGGATAGCCCTGGAGTTAGCCAGGCATGCCCCGTTCACGGCTATAGGCGCCGTCACCGGCATCGTGCTCATGGTCGTCATCGTCCTGACAAAACTGCCAGCCGCCGTCTCCGAAATCGCCTTTTATGTCCTCCATCCCGCCCACATCCTGTTCAGCGCCATCGTCACCACCGCTATGTACCGCAAGTATAGACCGGGCAAGGTCTGGGCAGCGGTGCTCATCGGCTATACCGGCTCGGTGGGCATCGCCACCATCAGCGACTCCATAATCCCCTACCTAGGGGCAGAGTCCTTTCGTGTCCAGATATCCTTACACATCGGCTTCATCGAAAAGTGGTGGCTTATCAACCCGGTGGCTTTTCTGGGGATTGCCATCGGTTACCTGAGACCGATGACCAGAGTGCCGCACGCCCTGCACGTGCTTCTCAGCACCTACGCCTCGCTGGTCTACTTCACCGCCTTCGGGGTGGCGGAGTGGCTACACCTGTTGCACTTCGTCTTCCTGTTCCTCTTCCTGGCGGTATGGCTGCCCTGCTGCTTCAGCGATATCGTTTACCCGCTGCTGTTCCTCAAGGCTGGGGAAACTGAACACCACTGAAAACTAGCCACCGCCTTCCCTGCGGCTGTAGTAATCGAAGGCGTTTTTCAGGGCACGCGCACCGCGTGGTATGGAAGGAAAAGCAGGAATACCCTGCTCCTGTAGCTTCAAAATGATGTCCGCCACCTCCCGTGAAGAGTCAGGCACATGTAGAAACACCATGGCTATCAACGGCTTCGATTGCTGTTTGACTTCCTCGAGCACAGCCATTGTCCCTTGAAGCTGCTGCGGGCGCATATGCCAGCCGGGGCGGGTGGAGACTATATAGGCAATGTTGTCGATGTTGGCATCCCTTGAGACCACACCCATAATGCGCCTCATATCCCGCCGCACCGGACCGGCAGTGTCTATAGGGTTGCGGTAGCTCCCGCCCACCACCTCGAAGAATGTCTCCAGCTCTTCATAGGACTCCCTGGTGAGCCTGGGTACTTCTAGCCCCACCTCAGCAAATATATCGGTGGCGATCACGGACTGACCGCCCGGTCCCCCGGCAATGGCTACCCTCCTGCCGCGTACCGGCGGCAAAAAGAGCAGTGCCTTAATGGTATCGAGAAGCTCCTCCATGCTTGACACCTGAATTGCCCCGCACTGCCTTATCGCCGCATCCCATACATCCCGCGACAGGGCAAGCGACCCGGTATGTGAGGCGATAGCACGGTTGCCCTCTTCAGTGCGTCCGCCCTTCCATATCACCACCGCCTTCCTAGAAGCCACCTCCCTCAATACCTCGAAAAACCGCCTCCCGTCCTTCACCCCTTCAATATACATGCCGATGACCTTTATCTCCGGGTCACGACCGAAATACTCCAGAAAGTCGGGGGAATCAACCGCTATGCCATTGCCATAGCTCACCGACTTGCTGAGATACACCCCCTGCTGATAGGCGTCCATGCTGAAAGCGATGGCAATGCTCCCGCTCTGCGACAGAAAGCCCACCTGTCCCCAGACATCGAGGTACTGGTCTTCGCTTTGCCTGATGCCGACCCGGGGGTTAAATAGCCCCATGCAGTTTGGTCCGATGAGGTGAAAATTGGCGCTCTCCGCCCTAGCAGTAAGCTGGCGCTCCAGTTCAATCCCCTCGGGCGTTAGGGTCTCGGAAAAGCCAGCGGCAAAAAAGTGCGCCGCTGCCACCTCTTTGCGGATGCAGTCCTCCAGCACATTCAGCGCCGCCCTTCTGGGCACAGCTACAATTGCCAGGTCCACAGGCTCAGGCACATCCATAAGGCTGGTGTAGTTCTTCACACCCAGTGCCTCGATCTCTTTAGCCGTATCGGGGTTAACATGTACGGAATAGAGCTTTCCCTTGAATTTAAGCTGCCCGCGGAGCCATTCAAAGTTGGTCGCCCTGCTGTCCCCCACCACGACCACTGTCCGTGGGTTAAAAGCCCTGTCCAGTTTATCGAAGTCTACTTTCACAGTAGCTACCCCGCTTACGCAACTGAGCCTGCGCTCCAGACCTCACAGCCCGACCGGCATCCCTATAATCATAGGCAGCAGTAAGGTCGCTGTCAAAAAAGAATTCCCCGACAACGGGAGCCACCTCTGGCTTTGCCATCTTGCTGCGCTTGTGCTAATATCCTTCGTACTATATGAGCGCGCCCAACCTGCTTACTAAAACCGAGCAAGGCGTAAAGCGCAGCCGCCAGGGCTGGTTCTCAAAGATAGCACGACTCCTCGACCGAGGAAGCGTTGCTGCCGAGACCTGGGAGGAGCTGGAGGAACTGCTGATACTGGCAGATGTCGGCGTCGCCACCACTCAGAAACTGCTCCAGCGCGTGAAGGAGCAGGTGAAAAAAGAAAGGCTGGAGGAAGGCACAGCGGTGCGGGAAATGTTGAAGCAGGAGATGGTGGCTATGCTTGCAGTTGAGCCACCTCAAGCTCCACCAACGACCTCGTCTTTACAAGTTCTGCTGGTGGTCGGCGTCAACGGTTCAGGCAAGACCACCAGCATTGCTAAACTGGCTTATCAGTTCAAAAATGAAGGTAAAAGAGTTATTCTGGCAGCAGCAGACACTTTCCGCGCCGCTGCCATTGACCAGCTCAAGGTGTGGGGCAAGCGCGTTGGAGCGGAGGTGATAGCCCATCAGCCCGGCGGTGACCCCGGAGCAGTGGTCTTCGACGCTATCGAGGCAGCTCGCAACCGCAATGCCCGGGTGGTGATAGTGGACACCGCAGGTCGTTTGCATACCAAATTCAATCTTATGGAGGAGCTCAAGAAAATAAAACGCATCATTGCCAGGAGCGATGCCAGCTACACCGTGCTGCTGGTGCTGGACGCCACCACCGGTCAGAATGGGCTGGCACAAGCCAGACATTTCACCGAGGCGGTGAATGTGGACGGCATCTTCCTCGCCAAGCTCGATGGCACCAGCAAAGGCGGCATCGTGCTGGCGATCTGCGATGAACTCAAAATCCCCATCCTGTATATAGGCACCGGCGAGCAGCTTGACGATATAGCACCGTTCGATGCCACAACGTTTGTCGAGGCGATTTTCTCAGGGAGGGAAGACTAGAAGTGTTCACTTTGACCATCAGCATCAGCCCGGTACTGCTACACCTCGGCGTTTTCGAAATCCGCTGGTATGGACTGATGGTAGCGCTGGCAGTGGTGGCGGTCATCGGCATTTCACTCCTGGAAGCAAAGCGACTGGGCATAACCTCAGACCATGTCTACAGCCTGGCGCTGTGGGCAGTCCTCGGCGGTGTCATTATGTCCCGACTGCTCCACGTTATCGATGAGTGGCGCTATTATGTGGCACATCCAGAGCAACTCATCGGCTTCGCCGGGCTGACCATCTATGGAGCAGTGCTCGGCGCGCTGATAGCAGTAATAGTCTACGCACGGATAAAGAGGCTCTCCGTCTGGCAGCTAGCAGATATGGTAGCGCCGGGGGCAATACTGGGACAGGCGATAGGCAGAATAGGTTGTACCATCAATGGTTGTTGCTACGGGCTGGAGAGCCCGCCCTGGTGGGCAGGGGCGATTATTTATACCAACCCCGAACATGCCATGCTGGGCACACCCATAGGTGTCCCCCTTTACCCCACACAGCTCTACCACCTGATATGGAACTTGATAGGATTTGGCGTGCTGTGGTCAGTAAGAAAGCGGCTGGCACCGCAAGGCAGCCTGTTCCTGCTCTATCTTGCCATATATGCTACTGGTGATCTGATGATAAGGCTGGTGCGAGAGGGAGAGCCTTTCCTGTTCGGCTTACAACAGGCACAGCTTATAGGCATTCTGGTACTGCTGGGCACTGTGCCCTGGCTGGCTATCAGGATGTGGCTGGCAAGACGAAAGGCGGTTGCTCAAGCACCAGCCGATGTCAGTCCACCGGGTCAAAGTCAAGGAGCTTGAGTCGTAACCTTTCCACACCGTTCCAGGTGTCCGCAATTAGATTGTAAGCGACATCTATGCGGGAGCTTATGTGGTCCGCCAGACCACCCAGTCCGAAGCCGATGGCATCCCAGACCACGCTCTCCTGCCTCACCTTCAACCTGAGATGGTCGCCCTGCTCGCCCACCGGCGACCATTCCAGCACCTCGACCTCACGGGTGACGAAAGTGGGCTCAGGGTTACCGCTACCGAATGGAGCCAGCTTTTGTAGCTGCTGATAGAAATCACCGGTAAACACGGTAAGAGGTACTTCAGCATCGATATCAATGTGCGGGCGTAAGTCCACACCGGCAAGCTCCTCCTCGGCGATCTTAAGCAAACGCATCTGCAACGCCCCCAGATTGTCCCGCTGGACTGTAAAGCCGGCGGCGCCGGCATGACCGCCGACATTCAGCAACAGGTCACGGCACCTGTCCAGCGCCCCTATGAGGTTAAATTCAGGGATGCTCCTACCACTGCCCCGACAGACTTCAGGACCGGTCTTTAGCAATATCACCGGACGGTAAAACTCCTCAGCCAGCCTGCCCGCCACCAGCCCCATCACACCTGCGGGAAAATCAGCACCACCCACCACCAGCAAGGGGAAATCTACTCCCTGTGCCAGAAGTAGCTCCCGGGCACGGAGTAAAAGTTCGTTGGTCATCTTCTGCCGCCGTGCATTCTTCTCCTCCAGGTCCAGAGCCAGTCGGGCAGCCTCATCCCGGCTCTGAGTGACCAGCAAGCGATAGCTGGCAGAGGCATCATCCAGCCTGCCAGCAGCGTTGATGCGTGGCGCCAGTATCCAGGAGATGCTCTCCGAGGTAAGGTTACCCGGCTGCAGTCCAGCGCAGCGCATCATCTCCTGGAGTCCGATGCGCTCGGTGCTGTTCAATAACTCCAGCCCCTGCTTCACCCAGTAACGGTTATCGCCCAGCAACGGCACCATATCAGCCACAGTCCCCAGGGCGACCAGATCAAGCAAGCCAGCAAGCACCCTGTCCCGTCCACTGCCCTCAAGAAGTGCCTGAAGCAATTTAAAGGCAACCCCCACTCCGGCAAGGTCGGTAGCCCGAAAAGCCGAATCGCTCCTTTTGGGGTCTACCACTGCCAAAGCCGGCGGCAGGTAGTCCGGAGGCACATGATGGTCGGTGACGATAACGTCCATTCCCAGCTTGTGACACCTCGCCACCTCTTCGAAAGCGCTTATCCCGGTATCCGCAGTGATAATTAGGCTGACCCCTGCCTTGCTCAAGCGCTCCAGAGGGGCGAGTTGCAGTCCATAGCCATCGCGAAAGCGGTGTGGAATGAAGGGGATGACCCTACCTCCCAACGCCGAAAGTCCCTGCGTCAATATAGCAGTGGCAGTGATGCCATCGGCGTCGAAATCACCGTAAACGGCTATCCTTTCCCCGCGGAACAGCGCCTGATAGGTGCGCTGCACCGCTCTGTGCATATCCGGGAGAAGAAACGGGTCAGCTTCCAGACGGCGATCGACGTTAAGGAAAGCCTCGAACTGGGCGGGCTCGGTAATGCCACGATTATAAAGAAGTTGAACGATCAGCGGGTGGATACCATGCAGGTCAGTCCTTAAAGGGACTCGAGGTAGGATCCTCCAGCAAGTCTGGCTCAAGCCCTCGCCTCAAACATCTTTTCCTTGTTATACCACAACACCTTCTACCGTGCAAATGTATCGCAGACTCGCTTTTACTGCAAGAGACAGGGGTGCTGGGGGTTGAGTCCGTTCAGATAGATGGATGACACACAGGATATAGCAGAAATGTCCTCTCTCCCCTCCGCGGGAGAGAGTCACCTTCCTTGTCCTCTCTCCCCTCCGCGGGAGAGAGTCAGAGTGAGGGGGCAATAAGAACATGTGCCCCTCGTCTACAAGACGAGTACACAAGTTTGACTGAAGGTAATGGCGTAAATATAATGACGCTGAAAACGATGAGTGGTGCACCGAAGATAGCTTTTCATACCCTGGGCTGTAAGCTTAATCAGGCGGAGACAGAAAAGCTCCAGTGGCAGGCTATCGATGCTGGCTATGTAATAAGCAGCGTCGAGGATGCCGACATCTGCGTGCTTAACACCTGCACAGTGACTCACATCGCCGACCGCAAGGCAAGGCACCTGGTACGGCTGTGGCGAAAGAAAAACCCTCGAGCCACCATCGTCGCCGCCGGCTGCTACGCCGAGAGGGCAGCCCAGGATCTCCGCACCGCCGGTGCCAGTACAGTCCTCGGCAATGCAGAAAAACAGCGGCTTCTGGATATAATCGCCGTAGTCCTTCCCGCCGGCTATATCCCCCAGCCCGTACGCAGCGGGGATGGGCAACCTAACCGCGTGCGCAGCTTCATCAAAATCCAGGACGGCTGCGATACGCATTGCGCCTACTGCATCGTGCCCCGGGTGCGGGGCAGGGAACGCTGCCTGCCACCAGACGAGGTCATCAAGGAGATCAAAGCCCGGGTCAGCTCAGGCTACAAAGAGATAGTGCTTACCGGCACCAAGATAGGCAGCTATCAGCTTAATGGCACAGACTTACAGCAACTGGTGAAGCGTGTCCTCTCCGAGACCGCAGTGGAAAGGTTACACCTTTCTTCCTTACAGCCTCAGGATATCTCGCCGCAACTGATGGAATTGTGGCAGGACAAAAGGCTATGTCATCATTTCCATCTAGCCCTGCAAAGCGGCAGCGATAGCGTGCTAGCCAGGATGGGGCGCAGCTATTCAATAAAAGACTTCGTTACTGCTGTGGGACTCATCCGTCAGGCACTACCCGATGCTTCAATTACCACTGACATCATGGTGGGCTTCCCCGGCGAGAGCGATGCTGAGTTCCTGGAGAGCTATCGGCTCTGTGAGGAGATCGGCTTTGCCGCCATCCATGTTTTTCCCTATTCGCCACGCCCTGGCACCCTGGCAGCAAAGATGTCCCATCAGGTGCCGGAAAAGGTAAAGAAAGCCCGCTGCCAGCAGATGCTGGCGCTCTCCGCTGCCAGCTCAGAACGTTTCCGCCAGAGGTTTCTGGAACAAAAGACGATAGTGCTGTGGGAAGGAGAGGTGTCAGTGGGCAGTCATATCTATTCCGGACTGACCCACAATTACATACGCGTATTTGCCCGCAGTACTGAACCGCTCACAGGACATATCTTGCCAGCAAAGCTACTTCGGCTCTACGAAGATGGGGTATGGGTGGATGTGGTCCCGGAGCAAAGCTACCCCGCCATCCCTTCGCCCTTCTCCCGTTGCTGACGCAAAAAGTCTTCCACCTCTTTGATTATCCGCTCCGCATCCTCCGGTCGCTCGCCAGAAGGCGCAGGCTGTGACAGGTACTCCTTTTCCAGTCTTTTGACATAAAGAGCCATCTCCTTGTTCTCAGCCAGGAGCTTGTCCAGCATATCCCGCAAGTATTCACCAGCCCTTCTCAGTTCCTCCAGATCGACTTCCATTCCCAGGAGTTCACAAAGCTTGCTTGCCAGTGCCAGACAGACCACTGGATTGGCTTCCATACGGATATAAAATGGGGCATGTCCCCAGAGACTGATCGTTTCCCGTTCCAGACGGGCGCACTCCACCAGCAGCAGACTATGAAAGCTGGCTGGTCCCTGATAAGCTATGGGCACAATACCGAACTCTTCAAGCACCGACACCAGCCGTGGGCTGTTCACCACACCCGATATCCTGGGCAACACCGTATGGGGGACCCTGTCATACAGTCCGCCCAGTGTATAGATGCGGTGCACACCCATGGTATCAGCGATATCGAGGATAAGGTCGCTGAACCTCTGCCAGTAATGGTGCGGCTCCACACCGTGAACAAGGATGACGTCACGCTGCGCTAGCCCACCCTGCCAGTAAAAGAAACTGCACCGTGGTATCTTCACCGAGGTGACCACACCGTTTTCTATGGTAACCGTGGGGCGCAGTTCAGAAAAATTATAGAACTCGTCGGGATTAACCTCGGCAAACTTCTTGGCTTCCAGTTTTCTCGCCAGATAAGCCACGGTGCCCGTAGCCACCTGCGCAGCATCCGACCACCCCGCAAGAGCCACTACCATATCAGGCTGACTTAATGTCGGGCGCTCAAGAAATACCAGGGACCTCGACTCCATCGCTCCTCCAGCCTACACTCCAGGCTAACTTTAAGTCTACCACAAACTTGCCACCCTTTGAAAAAATACCTCTGTCCCACTATCCTTGTAATGCTAGGTATATTGACTGGTATGCTATACTGGATACATACCGCACCTTACCCAGCCCAGCAACAGAACGCATGGGGGAACACTTGAGCAAGAAAATCAAGGTAATTGTGAATCCAGCAGCCGGGGCTGGCAAGACAGTAAAGAAGTGGCCCCATATTAAGCAGGAGTTTGAGCAACTTGGGGTGGACTTTGACTACGAACTCACCCAAGCTCCGGGGCATGGTATAGACCTTGCAAATTCGGCAGTGGCTAAAGGGTACGAGGTGGTGGTCTCAGTGGGCGGCGACGGCACCCTTAACGAGATAGTGAATGGTCTTCACCACGCAGGGGGTCTGGAGCATGTGGCAATAGCTATAGTCAATACCGGCACCGGTGCTGACTATATCCGCACACTGGGCATCCCCCGTCAGTACAAGCAGGCTTGCCGGCGGGTGGCGAGCCCGCAGGGGAAGATCACCGTAGACCTGGGGATTGCCGAATATGTAAACAAAGGCAAGCCGGCAAAACGGCTGTTTGTGAATTTCGCCGGGCTGGGTTTCGATGCCGAGATCGTCAGGGCTACCACTGAAAAGTTCAAGGCTCTGGGCGATATGCCATCTTACCTCATGGGACTGCTGACAACGCTGTTCACCTATGAGAACAGGGATGTCACCCTGGTGATAGACGGGCAGTTTGGCACCAGAAAGGTGTGCACTGTGCTGCTAAATAACGGCAAATATGCTGGTGGCGGCATGCTTCCGGCGCCGGGTGCCGACCCCGGAGATGGCTTCTTCGACGTGCTGGTGATAGATGATATGACCAAGCCCGACCTGCTCATTTCCCTTCCCAGAATATATAGAGGTACTCATCTGACACATCCCAAGGTAACACTGACCAGAGCAAGGGCGGTGGAAGTGCAACCATCGGTCAACATGGCAGTCCAGGCAGATGGGGAGCTGCTAGGGGAGGCACCAGTCCGCTTCACCATAATGCCAGCAGCACTGACCATCCTCGTCTGAAAAACGCTAAATTCCGCAGCCGAGAAGCCCTGCCACTTCATCAAGAGGTATTTCTTTCCCCTCGAGGTCAAAAGCCTTCTTCGTCTCCGCTGAGAGTAGTATCACTGCCAGAGGCTGCTTCACTGCAGAGAAAAAAGCACAGCCATTGATATGACGGCAACCGAGACGCACCTCAACCACGGGCACGAGCCTCATGCCGCCGATGGAGACAGCTTCTTCTACCTTCACTTTCCTTTCCATCTACTTTGGACCAACTTTGCCCAAGCTTTAATAGCCAGGGGTGAAAGGACAAAGCCCGTCACAGGGATGATAAGCCGTGCTGGCTCCGTCTTCACTCTGGCAGACAGGTAGCCCTGGACGATGGCATCACCGCTAAATGACGGCTCGAGGTCTATCCTGCACCGGGGAAACAGCCCCAGCAGACCCAGCGGGGACAGATAGGCGAAAAGAAGACCGGTATCGGCAGGGCTATCAAGCCCTATCTTCAGCCTGGCAACAAACTCTTCTACTTTCAGTCTTTTGAGGCAATTTCCTGCAAGGCGGAGAAGTTGTGTCGGTAGCCCTTTAGTTCGCAAAATGCCGCTGAATAGCTGAACAGTGTCCTCAAGTCTGTGACTATCTTCGGTGGGCTGTCTCGCTGCACCAGCACCGCTTTTCCAGCGCAACTCTTTTCTCAGCACACCGGACAGCCATACCAGTAAGATGCTAAATTTCACACCATTACCAAGGTCTAGACGAAGGGTGATCTCCAGAGGCAGGAAAAGACATACACACACTACCGCTGCGAGGCTGAGCAGGACAATGCCAGCTAGCAAGCCTGCTACTCCTCCGCTTTATCTTTCCTCATCCCCCACTTTTCAGCAATCTTTGC
>DAOUCT010000008.1:0-1865 GCA_034432055.1 Dehalococcoidia bacterium
AAATGAAATCCCTCTCCCCTCCGCGGGAGAGGCTAGGTGAGGGGGCACATCCTCTTTGACAAGTAGAGACGATTGACACTGAAGCTGGCTTTTTGTTAAACTTGCCGCGGTGGTAAAGGACTCAGCCCAACCCGCTAGCCAAGCCCCCTTTCAAGGTCTGGTGGAGCTTTTCACCGGCGAAGGCAAAGGTAAGACATCGGCAGCCCTGGGCATCGCTCTGCGCGCTTTAGGCTGCGGTAAGCGCGTCCACATCGTCTACTTCATGAAGGGCGGCTTCCCCTATAGTGAGCAGAAGGCGCTGGCAAACATGCCCAACGTGAGCTATGAGCGCTTCGGCAGTACTCACTTCGTTAGTCCCGGGGAAGTCAAGCCCGAAGACAAGGAGCAGGCACATAAAGCCCTCGATGCCGCCAGAAAGGCAATGCTCAGCGGGAAGTACGATGTGGTCGTCCTCGACGAGGTGAATATCGCCGCCGCCTGGGGGCTGGTGGACACCACCGAGGTGGTCAGGCTCATCCGGGAGAGACCGGAGAATGTGGAGCTGGTCCTCACCGGGCGCTATGCGCCACAGGAGCTGGTCGAGGCTGCTGACCTGGTCACCGAGATGGTGAAGGTAAAACACCCCTATGATAAGGGGGTGCCAGCACGCCGGGGGATAGACTACTAGGCTATTATGGGCAAGCTAGCAGCTAAAGAGAGGTAAAGATGGTATAATGCCGACCTGTCAGGTCGGGGCTCGGCATCTGTTCCGGGAATTTAATAAAAAAAGGAAGGAGGTAGTAAAATGAAGTTAACATTAAGCGTTATCAAGGCTGACATCGGCGGCTATGTGGGGCACTCCAGCTCCCACCCCGATGTCCTCCAGGAGGCGGAAAAAGACCTCGCCTCAGCTAAGAAATCGGGGTTCCTGATCGACTACCATGTCACCAGGTGCGGCGATGATTTGCAACTGATAATGACCCACCAGCACGGCGTGGACAATGAGAAGGTGCACAAGCTCGCCTGGGACACCTTCCTCGACTGCACCAAGGTCGCCAGGAAACTGAAGCTGCACGGCGCCGGTCAGGACCTGCTCAGCGATGCCTTCTCGGGAAATGTGAAGGGTATGGGTCCCGGAGTCGCCGAGGCGGAGTTCGAGGAGAGGGAGGCGGAGACCATCATCATCTTCATGGCAGATAAGACCGCCTCCGGCGCCTGGAACTATCCACTGTATAAGATCTTCGCCGACCCGTTCAATACCATCGGACTGGTCATCGCCCCGAATATGCACTGCGGCTTTGCCTTCGAAGTCCACGATGTTAAGGAGAGCCAGAAGGTGGTGTTCAACGCACCCGAGGAGATATACGATATGCTGGTGTTCCTCGGCGCACCCAGCCGCTTCGCCGTCAAGGCTGTCTATCACCGGGACACCGGCAATATAGCCGCCGTCTCTTCCACACAGAGACTGGCGCTCATCGCCGGCAGGTATGTGGGCAAGGACGACCCGGTATGCATCGTGCGCGCTCAGGGGGAGTTCCCGGCAGTGGGCGAGGTGCTGGAGCCGTTCGCCCATCCGCATATCGTGGAGGGGTGGATGCGCGGTTCCCACCATGGTCCGTTGCTGCCGGTGGCGATACGGCAGAGCAATCCATCCCGCTTCGATGGTCCCCCCAGGGTGGTGGCTGCCGGCTTCCAGCTGGCTGAAGGCAAGCTGGTGGGACCGCTGGGCATGTTCGATGACCCGGCGTTCGATAACGCCCGGCAGGAAGCGCTGGATATGGCTGACATGCTGCGCCGCCACGGTCCCTTCGAGCCGCACCGCCTGCCTCTGGAGGAGATGGAATACACCACCATGCCCAATGTGATGAAGAAGCTCGCCGGCAGGT
>DAOUCT010000009.1:0-4501 GCA_034432055.1 Dehalococcoidia bacterium
GCAGATGTGGAACCATCGCCCCTACGAAGCATTAGGGGAATTGAAAATAGGGCTTTCCCGGTTGAGCTACGCGTAGAAGGCGAAGGGAAGCCCAAAATCAGAGGAACGGCAGCCGTGTTTAATAGGCTATCAGAAGACCTAGGTGGCTATCGAGAAATAATTTTACCTGGGGCGTTCAAGGCTGCTCTTCCCCATAGCGATATTCGGGCACTATGGAATCATGACACGAATATAGTCTTAGGCAGGACGAAAGCGGGAACATTGGAGGTGTCGGAAGATGAGAACGGGTTGCAGGTAGTCATTGACCCGCCGAGCTGGGCGGCGCCGTACTTAGAAACGATAATGCGTGGTGATGTCTCAGAAATGTCCTTCGCATTTACGGTGGCACGGAATGGCGAGCAATGGGATGAGGATGGGCAACTTCGGAAAATTATCAAATTCGACAGGATATACGACATTTCGCCTGTAACATATCCTGCGTATCCGCAGACAACCGTGAAGGTGAGGATGGACGAAACTGATAAGGACGAAATCATAGAATCTATTGGGCGTTACCTGAAACCGCCTCTGGACATTCAGGGCACTGAGGATAAGAAGCCTGGGTGCATTGATAGTCTGGAAATCAAGCGGAAACGCCTAGAACTAGAACAAATATAAGGAGGTAATATGAACGTTATTGAACTCAAGAAAAAGAAAGCGAGCCTTGTGGAAGAAGCCCGCAAATGGCTGGACAGTATAGGGGCCGATGAAAGGGAACTGACCGCTGAGGAAAACCAGGAATACGACAGACGGATAGCTGAAATTCGTGCTCTTGCCGAGAAAATCGAGCGAGAAGAGGAACTTCAGCGTCATGAGCTTCTCACTGCCAAGAAGGTCGAGCTGATTGAAAGAGAAGCTCATTATGGGGAGTTTCGGTCGCCGGGTGAATTCATTGCAACAATTCGCTTCAACCGAAATGACCCACGTCTCGTGATGAGGAGCAGTGAAGACCCAGTGGCAAAGGTCGGAGATGGCGAACAGGGCGGGTATCTGCTTCCAGATAGATTTCTGAATGAAATCTTGCAGGTAAAGCCTGAAGATGCCGTCGTGAGGCCGCGAGCGCAGGTTATCCCTGCTGGAGATCCGCCTGATGCCACGATATATGTTCCCGTGCTTGACCAGGCTGGAACGAATATGTATGGTGGCGTCGAGGTTCAATGGATCGAAGAAGGCGCTGCCAAGCCGCCTTCTAAGCCGATTTTCGACCGAATTTCGTTGACTCCACACGAGGTTGCGGGAACCATATCGGTCACCGACAAGCTCTTACGGAATACGGCTGCGTGGGACCCTCTTGCCAGAAGACTACTGCGAAATGCAGTAATAGCCGCTGAGGATGCTGCGTTTCTGACTGGAGGAGGCACAACTGAGCCTACTGGGTTAATTGGCCATGCATCGAATATCCAGGTGCCGAGAGAGAACGCTGGAGCCGTAGGCTATGAGGACATAATCAATATGTATGCTTCGCAGCTTATGGGTGGTAGTTACGTCTGGATTGCGAATCAGACCGTTCTGCCTCAATTGATGGCGATGGAAGATGGTGCTGGCCATCTTGTCTGGCAGCCCAACGCCCGTGAGGGCGCTCCTGGCACTCTGGTAGGAATTCCCTGCCTTATTAGCGGAAGATTGCCAGTTCTCGGCAATACCGGCGACCTTGTTCTGGCAGACCTGAAGTACTATCTCATCAAGGATGGTTCAGGTATCTTCATTGATGCGTCGCCTCATGTAAGGTTCACTGAGAACATCACGGTCGTGAAGGTGACATGGAACGTCGATGGAAGACCCTGGCCATCGAGCCCATTCACTCTTGAGGATGGTTCAACTCAGGTCAGCCCGTTTGTCGTGCTGGCTGCTTCCACATCGTAAAGTCTTAAGGGAGGGGAGTATTGAAACTCCCCTCCCTCGCTCGAACCATGAAACACAAAGTAAGGCGTGAAGGATTGCGCCGGCGTGCGCAGATAATAAACGGCAAAATTATTGAAACGGGGAGCATGGGATATGAAACTGGAAATTCTGCGCCCAGTGATGATAGCCCGAAGGCAATACAATCGGGGAGACATCGTGGACTTGCCGAGATTGAGGGCGAAGGCATTGATTCGGTCTCAGTCTGCCCGAGAGATAACAGTCACCGAGGCTCAAACAGCTCCCAGGGCTGTTTTCATTGATAAGGGTTACCTGCGGACTCCACCCGAGGTCGGGATTGAGCAAGATGTTGTATTCCTGACGGGTCACTTAGGATGGTTAGGTTCAGCGATAATAAAGGAATTGTCGCAATACTGGGAAGTAATTGGCTATGACCTCAAGGACGGGAATGACATTCTCGATTATGACCGACTAAAGGCGGCCATGAAAGGTACGACAATAGTAATTCATGGGGCGGGCATACCTCATCCGAATCCTAGGTATAAATTCGACGATTACTGGCAAACAAATGTGCTTGGAACGCTGAATGTCCTGCGTGCTGCCGTTGAAAATAAATGTTCCAGATTTATCTATCTGTGTAGCGGCGCAGTTTATGGCTGGGATACGGAAGGTATTATGATTCCCTTGTATTTCCCGATAGATGAGGAGCATCCGCCATTAACATCAACGATGAGGTTTGACGGGAAATTGAACGCCTATGCACAGAGTAAGCTAATTGCAGAGGAATTAGTTGCGTGGTATGGTACAAACTATTGTTTCCGCCGAGAGCCGCTTAGTGGCTGTTATCAGGCTGTGTCTCTAAGGATTGCACCAGCGGTGCCGACTACTGAACTCTTGTCCCGTGTCAATAGACTAGACCGTGAGAAGACATTCTGGGCGAATGCCGATCCCCCAACAGTAGCTTATGCGGTAAGGTTGATATTAGAATCTGGTATGCAGATTCCGTTTGATATATTCAACGTTGCCGAGAAGACGGTGCCAGAAGGGGTTAATCTGTATGAATACTTAAAGGCGAAATATCCTGCTGTTCCCCTGAAAGCCGAATGGCAGCCGCCCGAAAGTTTGTATAGCACAAAGAAGTTACAGAGAGTATTCGGCTTTTGATGCTACATCACTACTCCATAGCGAAGCTGAATAACGACATAATCCACTACTACCTGCCAAAAATGCCACAGGATATTGACTTAATTGTGGCAATCCCGAGAGATGGGATACTGGTTGCGAGTCTAGTTTCGCTCTATCGGCAGATTCCTTTTACTGACCTGGGTGCATTCCTGGAAGGCAGGATATATCGTCCTGGCAAGAAGCATAGGGTCAAGCCGATTTATAATTGCCAGGTCAAGAGAATCTTGATTGTGGACGATATTTGCGCCACTGGTAGCGCAATGAGGGAGGCAAAGGCTGAAATAGCGAAATTGCAGTATGACATTTCTGTTTGCGCATCGACACTATATGCCTTCGGAGGCGAACAGAAGGTCAAAAGTCGCCTCATAGACTTTTATGGCGTCGAAATGAGGTCGCCGAGTCATTATGACTGGACGCTCTGTGATATGTTTCGGTCTATTAAGACGGGTTTCGATTTCGATGGTGTTCTATGTCCTGATTGCCCTCCTGGATGCGACGACCAGGGCATAAGATACAAAAGCTTCATACTCAATGCGCCGCTGAAGCTCAAGCCCAATCAAATGGGAGCGATAATCACCTGGAGGCCAGAAAAGTTTCGGCGTGAAACTGAACAATGGTTAGCAGAACATAAGATTACATATAACCAGCTTATCATGGCCGACCGGGCAAAATGGAAAAACCCTGTAGAGTTCAAGGCATTTCACTACAAGAATTCTATATTGACACTATATGTCGAAAGCTCGACGAGACAGGCACAGGAAATTGCTCGCTTAACGGGCAAGCCTGTCTTGAGTCTCGAAACGCAGGAGATGTTTTGAACGGGCAGGAGCCGACAGATTGCAATGGAGGCGCAAGAAAACATGCATAGGAGGTGATAATGGCACTGAAGCTGATAATACCACCCTCAGTTGAGCCGATTAGTTTGGAGGAGGCAAAAAACCATTGTCGTGTCGAAACGGACGCTGACGATGAGTTGATACAGGGGCTGATTAGAGCAGCCCGTGAGTATTGCGAGACATTTCAAGGTAGAAGCTACTCGCCACAGACTTGGGAGTACTGGCTCGACGAATTCCCGCGCGATGTGGGTTATATTAGAATCCCCCGACCGCCTCTAAAGTCGATTGAGTCCATCAAATATTACGACGTGGACGATGCCGAATATATATTCGATCCCGACGAATACTTTGTGGATACCAAGAATGAGCCTGGATGGGTCGTATTGAACTATGGGTCGAGCTGGCCGTCAACGGAATTGCGCCCTGCAAATGGCGTATGTATAACCTTCGTTGCTGGATACGATTACGACGAATATACGCAGGTTGCGCTCCCGCAAGCCATGAAGCAGGCCATGCTTTTACTTATAGGTCATTGGTACGAGAATCGAGAAGCGGTTGGGGCGGAATTGCGTGACATTCCG
>DAOUCT010000010.1:0-4714 GCA_034432055.1 Dehalococcoidia bacterium
CGGCTCGGGCTGGTAGACTTTTTCCTCGGCTAGCTGGTCTTCGCTCAAGGCGACATCTGCCTCGATATCCCTGCCCTCAATGCCCTTAGCCAGTATCTCTCTGTAGTACTCGTGCTGGATGATGAGGTTCATTATCTCGTTGGTGCCCGTCCAGATCATTGCCAGCCTGGCTTCCCTCAGCGCCCGCTCCACGGGGTAGACATTGGTGTAACCGATGCCACCCAGGATTTGCATAGCATCGTTCGCCACCTCCCACTGGACCTGTGTGGCAAGTTTTTTGACCTCGGAGACCAGCCGCCTCTGGTAGCCGGCGGTGCCCACGCCTTCGTCTATCGTCCTGGCGACGGCATAAGCCAGGGCATCAACGGCATCGAGCTTGGTGACGCAGTCGGCGATTTTGAAGCTGACGCCCTCGAAGTTCCTGATGGTCTGCCCGAAAGCCTGGCGCTTATCGGCATAGCGCGCCGCTATCTCGAGTATCGCTCTGGCGCCATCTATGCCGCCGGAGACCAGCCTCTCCGGCACCATGAGTCTGTAGAATACTCTGGCGCCTTCGTTTTCCCCACCAACGAGGTTCTCTTCGGGCACGGGCGTTTCCCTGAATACCAGCCTGCCGGTGCCGGTGCCACGGCAGCCCATGAGTCCGTAGACATGCCTGACCTCGACGCCGAAGTCGCGTTCCACGATGAAGGCGCTGATGGCATCGCGCCCACCGCCGGGGTTGGTGACGGCGAAGACGAGGAAGAAGTCGGCACCTTCAGCACCGACCACAAAGCGCTTCTGCCCGGTGAGATAGTAGTAACCGCCCTTCTTTTTCGCCACCGTGGTGGCGCCGAAGAAGTCGGAGCCGCCCCGGGGCTCGGTGAGCGCCTCACCCGCCCATTTGGTACCGGCGATAAGCGGCTTTAAGTACTTTTCTTTCTGCGCTTCGGTGCCGAAGACATTGAGAGCCTCGCCAACAATAGACACCATGGAATAGAGGCAGGCAAAGGGCACGCCCAGCTTGCTCACCTCGCCTACTGCCATGATTTCCTCCACCCATCCCAGCCCCCTGCCGCCATATTTTCTGGGGAACCTTAAGCCCAGCAGGTTGCGCCTGCCTGCCTCTCTGACGAACTCATAGGGGAACTTGATTTTATCGGCGTCCATATCCAGGATGAGCTGGCGGGGGACACTCTTAACGAACTCTGCCACCTCCTGCTTCAGCTTTCTCTGCTCCGGTGTGAAGAATACCTCCAGCATAGCTAACCTCCTTGGCATCGAGTAACGGTGAGATGCCCATTGGTCACAGCCTGATTGTACCTTTTTCTTGTCTGGTCTGTCACCGCCCTAAGTCAGTCTTGCCTTGGCAGCCTGGTATAGAATCGGGTATGCTTTTGTGGGCTGGGCAGCACGCAGTGGCAGAGTAAGAGTAAAAGGAGGAGGCTATGCAAAAGATAAGCAAAAATGTCTATGCGGAGACCGGTTTTCGCGGGTGCAATGTCGGCTTTGTCATCACCGGTGAAGGTGTGGTCATGATCGATACCCCAATGATGCCGGTAGATGCCTTAAAGTGGCGGGAAGAGGTTAGCAAGCATGGTAAAGTTCTCTATTTGATAAATACCGAGCCGCATGGTGACCACTTCACAGGCAACCACTTCTTCGAGGGCACGGTGATAGCCCACGAGGGTACCAGGAAGGCGGTCTTAGCCGCCTCGGTGGAACAGTTGAAGGAACGCCTTAAGCAGGCTTCGCCGGAGAGCTTGCCCCTGCTCGAGGGCTTCAGCTACAGACCACCGACCATTACCTTTTCCCAGCAGATGACTTTATACGTCGGGGGATACACTTTCCAGCTTATCAACCTCCCGGGGCACACCCCCTACCAGGTAGCCGTCTTCATCCCTGAGGAGAAGGTAGTATTCACCTCGGACAATATCTTCTGCCGGGTGCAGGCATGGCTGCATGAGGCTCTACCTTACGAATGGCTGGACTCGTTGAAGAAGCTCGAGCAGCTTGAGGCGGAGGTGCTGGTGCCGGGACATGGGGAGGTCTGCGACCGAAGTTATGTCAAGGAGATGAGCGCCTTTATTCAGGAGTGGATCGATGTGGTGAGCAATGCAATTAAACAGGGGATGAGTTTAGAAGAGGCGCAGGAGAAGGTCTCGCTTCTCGACCGCTATCCCATGCAGCCGGGAAATGAGGCGATGGCACCGTTCGTACAGCGTATGAATGTGGCACGTCTGTACCAGGTGCTTAAGCGGTGACAACTCTTAAGTAAGGAGGTAAACATGAAAGTCATTGCCATCGGAGGCAGCCCCAGACTGAGCGGCGTGACAAATTACCTGATAGACCAGGCGCTGGGCGTACTGGCTTCACAGGGAATCGAGACGGAGAAGATTGTGCTGAACCAGTACAAGATCGGCTTCTGTCAGGCGCACAGTGACTGCGCCTCATTTACTGAGTGTCAGCAGAAGGACGATGTCCCCTGGATACTGGAGAAGTTCGCCACAGCCGACGGCGTGATTATCGCCAGCCCGACCTATTTCGGGACCATTTCGGCACAGATAAAAGCGTTTATGGACAGAAGTTTCTTTCTGTTTACACATGGCAGGAGACCGCAGCCGAAATGCGCCGGACTTATCGCCATCGCCAACCGTCGGGGACACGAGGAGACGGTGAATGAACTGAGAAAATTCGTCAGGTCTCCGGAAATACAGGTGTTCACCGTCGCTGCTGCCACCGGCAGCCGGGACGCCGACCCTAAGTCCCAGACGGAGCTAATCGAGCAGGCGAGGGAGATGGGGCGAAAAATGGCTGAGGTGCTGCTTGCCCCGCAGGGCTAGAGCGAATGTCCACAGGAGGTCAAGGAATGAATACAGAAGAACTGGCTGGACTGATCAAGACCCGCCGTTCCATCCGCGTCTGGCAGGATAAGCCGGTACCTGAGGAGCTGCTCTGGAAAGCAGTGGAGCTTGCCACCTGGGCACCCAACGGTGCCAATGCGCAGAACTGGCATTTCTATATAGTCCTGAACAGGGACAAAATCAAAGCCCTCGCCGAGGCGGTGGCAAAGGGAATGAGGCTTATGGCGTCCTGGTTCCAGCAGCAAGGCACGGCATTTCCTCTCCCCCGCGAGAACATGCTTGCCAGGGCGCCAGCGATGATCGCTGTCGGTGTCTGGCGCCGGGAATATCCGCGGGAGAAGGTGCTTGCCGAGCGGGCGAAGGTGGACGAGAAAGCGGCTGAAATGCTGCGCTGGGGCAGCGTGCTCAATGCTCGCCTCCAGTCGGTATCGGCAGCCATCGCTTACCTGCTGCTGGTACTGCACCAGATGGGGCTGGGCGCCACCTGGATGACCGGTCCGCTTTCGGTGGCGAAGGCTGAAGTGGAAGGGGTGCTCAACGCGCCACAGGACATGGACATCGTCGCCCTTATCCCGGTAGGCTACCCGGCGGAGAGCCCCACCAGAGAAAGACTCCCGGTAAACGAGGTCTGCGAAGTCATCAGATAGGATGACAGGGCTGCACCGCAACCTGTTGTAAATAGAGTGTTGCGCTTTTTGCAGCTTTTAGCCTGGGAGGCGGTTTGCCTCACAGGTGAGATTTGTTGTACTATAAGTTTTCATCAAAGAAGGGGGCTGCCTTATGAGCAAATTAGAGGAACTGCATAGTATGTTCTATCCCCGTTCGGTGGCGGTGGTGGGGGTATCCACCAACCCACAGGGATGGGGGGGACATGCTTTCATCAGGCGGCTGAAGAAGGTAGGCTTTCCTGGCGATATCTATGCCATCAACCCCAAAGCCACCAACGAAGTGCACGGGGTAAAGGCTTATCCCAGCGTGAAAGACATTCCAGAGCCGCCTGATATGGTCATGGTGTCAGTGCCGGCGAGGCGGGTGCCCGAGGTGCTGGAGGACTGCATCGCCGCCGGGGTGAAGAACGTGCATATCTTCAGCTCCGGCTTCAGCGAGACGCAGGAGGAGGAGGGGCGCCAGCTAGAGGCGCGGATAGTGGAGATAATCAAGCGGGGGAATTTGCGGGTGGTGGGTCCCAACTGCATGGGGCTGTATGTGCCGGCAAGCAAGTTCACCGCCTGGGGAGCTCCGCCGAAGGGCGTGGGAAACATGGCGTTCATCTCCCAGAGCGGCGGGCATGGCGAGATACTGAGCAGGTATGCACAGGAGCTCGGCGTCTACTTCAGCAAGATAATCAGCTTCGGCAATGCCCGCGGACTTCAGGCGCTTGATTTTCTGGAATATCTGGCGGAGGACCCGGATACCGGCATCATCGGGATGTACCTGGAGGGGATGACTGATGGCAACAAGTTCGCCAGGCTGGTCAGGGAGCTCAACCGCGCCAAGCCGGTGATCATCTGGAAGGGCGGGCTCACCGAGTCCGGCGCCAGGGCTACCGCCTCGCACACCGCCTCCATGGCAGGGGAGGCGAGGATATGGGACGCCTTCTTCGCCCAGACAGGGGCTATCAGGGTGAACTCGCTGGAGGAGATGGCAGATGTAGCGCTGCTTTTCCTGCACCTGAAACCGTTTCGGGGCAGGCGGGTGCTGCTCCTGGGCGGTGGTGGCGGCAATGCCGTGGCTATGGCTGATATCTGCAGCCGCGATGGGCTCACCGTACCCACGCTTGCCGAGGACACCAGGAGGCAGCTGGCGGAGTTCATCCCGCTGGCGGGAAACAGCATCAGGAACCCGCTGGACGTGTGGCTGGTGCAGCACAA
>DAOUCT010000011.1:0-30603 GCA_034432055.1 Dehalococcoidia bacterium
AAGCATTAGAGCAGAAAACGCCGGCTTCTTTGTACCAGCCCTCTTTTAGACCTTATCCAGCGGAGATACCAAAGATAGAATATGCGCATGATGTTATTGTGAGGAAAGTACGCCACAACGGTGAAATAAAGTGGAAAGGGAAATTGATTTATGTTTCAGAAGCTCTCGCCGGGGAACCAATAGCACTGAAGCGAAAGGATGAACACCTTTGGGAAATCAGGTTCAGTTTCTATTCTTTAGGTGTTCTCAATGAATTAGTCGGGAGAATTATACCTTTACCAGGTAAGCAGGGGAGAGGACTGTTACCTATGTGCCCGGTCTAAAGTGTAACCTATGTCCCCGGTTGAACGAAATGAAATCTCTCCCGTCGAGGGAGAGGAAAAGAAGTGAAATCTCTCCCGTCGAGGGAGAGGAAAATGAAAAATCCCTCTCCCCTTGCGGGAGAGGTTAGGTGAGGGGGCAATGAGGATATGTGCCACTAACCTACTGGACCAGCACATAGACTTTGCACAAAATGAGGCTTGAAGTATAATTAACTCATTACCCATTAAAGGCTGGTCAGCGAAATTTACTAAAGGAGGTCAGAAATGCCCGGCGGCTATCTGGGAAAAGTCCTGTTCGTCGACCTGACAGCAGGCAAGACATGGGTGGAGACACCCGACGAGAGTCTCTACCGCGACTTTTTCGGTGGTTATGGTCTGGGAGCCAGAATTATATTCAGTCGGCAGAAAGCAAAGACAGACCCCTTAAGCCCTGAAGCCATGCTCGGCTTCGTCACCGGTGCCCTTACCGGTACACCGTCCCTGTTCGCTTCACGCTATGTGGTGGTGGGTAAGTCACCGCTCACCGGGACTTGGGGCGATGCCAACTCCGGCGGCGATTTCGGTCCGCGGCTGAAATTGTCCGGCTTCGATGCCGTGTTTATCACAGGCACTTCAGCAGAGCCGGTCTACCTGGTTATAGACAACGGCAAAGCCGAGATAAGAAAAGCCAGCAAGCTCTGGGGCAAGGACACGACAGAGACAGAGGCAGCGCTGGAAGCAGAACTGGGCAAGGACATCGGGACTGCCAGCATCGGTCCCGCAGGGGAAAAGCTGTCACTTATCGCTGCTATCATCAACAATGAGGGACGCGCGGCTGCCCGCTCCGGTCTGGCTGCGGTGATGGGCTCGAAGAAATTGAAGGCAATCGTGGTCAAGGGCGGGCAGAAAAAAGTCCCCGTGGCTGACGAGACAGGACTGAGGGCTGCCAGACTGGACTACCTGAAGCAGCTCGGTGGCAATGTGGAGAACTTCAAGAATTTCGGCACCTGCGGCGGCATGGCGATGCTGGTGAGCATCGGCGACGCCCCGGTGAAGAACTGGTCAGGGTCAGTGGTAGACTTCCCCAATGCCACCGCAATAAGCGATAAGAGCGTGATAAACCTCCAGAAGCGGAAATACGGCTGCTGGCAGTGTCCCGTAGCCTGCGGCGGACTGATGAAGGCAGGGAGCCAGTATAATTACCCCGAGGGCGTACACAAGCCGGAATATGAGACGCTCGCCGCCTTCGGCTCCATGTGCTTGAACGACAACCTGGAATCGATTGTCAAATGTAATGAAATTTGCAACCGCTACGGGCTGGACACCATCTCCACTGGCTGTACCATCGCCTTTGCCATCGAATGCTTTGAGAACGGCATCATCACCGCCAAGGATACCGATGGCATCGAGCTCCGCTGGGGGAACCACCAGGCGATAGTCGCCATGACGGAAAAGCTGGCAAAGCGCGAGGGCTTCGGTGCAGTGCTTGCCGATGGTGAGAAGAAGGCAGCGGAAAGAATAGGTAAGGGTGCCGAGGCTTTCGCCGTGCACATTCTCGGTCAGGAAGTGCCGATGCACGACCCCAAGCGCTTCCTCCATTACGCCATCGCCTATCTCGATTCCACCCCCGCCCGCCACACTCAGGGCAGCTACGGCTTCAGACCGACCGCCGGGCTGGAATATCCGCCATACCCCAAAGAATCACTGGTCGGTCGCGGTCCTGCCGCCAAGATGGGCAGCGACTTTTCCCACGCCACGAGCTGCCTCGGCTTCTGTATGTTTGGCATCGGATTCATGCCCGCCAATGCCGTCACCGACTTCGTCAATCTCACCACCGGCTGGGGACTCACTATGGATGACATTTTGAAGGTGGGCGACCGCGCTGCCAACATCCGCCAGGCGTTCAACATCCGCGAGGGCGTCACCGCCGATATGCACAAGTTCCCTGGCAGGGTCTGCGGCAACCCACCTCTAGCCACCGGCTCCACCGCCGGCAGAAGCTTCGATATAGACGCCATACGCCGTGACTATTTCAGTGCCCGCGGTTGGGACACCGAGACCGGAAAGCCCAGCCGGGAAAAGCTGCTGGAGCTGGGACTGGACGATGTTGCTAAAGCCCTCTGGGGTTAAAGGCACACAGGACTGGCTGAGCGCGACCTGAGAGACTGCAGTAACAGGCTAGTCAGCACGGTGGCGGAGCAGCAGTACCACCGTGAGAAAGGCGATAATGCTTGCCAGCAGGTTGACCATGCCGCCAACCAGCAGGACCTGATGTGCTTCATCTGATGAAGGCATTGCTGGCACCGGCTTATCGGCGCCAACGGTAAACATGAACACAGCGCTGGGCTCACCCGGCGGCTCGGTGGGTATCACCTGCCAGAAGTAAGTGCGCCCCGTCTCCAGTCCGCCATCGTAGCGGTAAGCAGTGGCTGCCACCTTCTCCCGCACCACTGCATCCCTGAGGGCTGAGTCTCTAGCCAGGACGAACAAATACTCTTTGACATCAGGCAGCGGTGTCCAGGAAAATGCCGACGGTGGGGACGCTCTCACCGCTCCATGCGCCGGTGCCAGCGCTTCAGGTGGCACCTTTCGGCTGACTACAGGCACGCCGGGACTGATCTTAAAGCTGTTTGCCCGTGACCAGGGGCTGCGGATGACCTGTTCAGTGGCTGCCCGGCGTACCCTCACCCGCCAGAAATATTCATGCCCCGCCTCCAGTACTGTCCCCGGCGGGATGTGATAAGCCGGGTCGCTGGTCATCGCTGGCAGGTAGAAGGGGTTAGCCGGCGGCTCTACCTCTCCGATGCGCAGGGTGAAGTCTTCATCGGCAGCAATCTCAATTTCATAGCAGTCCGCCAGAGATAGCTGCTCCCATTTGAAAGCTATGTCACGATTCCTCCCGCTCACCACATCGTAGTCCTGCAATGCCCCGTCTTTAGGCAAGATTAACCGCGGTCCCCGCATCGCCAGCGTATCGGTGAATACCCAGAGACAGCCTTCATCCGTCTCTGGGCTATACTCACGGGCATCCAGTGCCCATAAAGTGTCCCGTGACATTGCCAGCGCACCAGGCTCCGCGCTGAACCTGACACCGTCACTTAGCCCCACAGCTAACGAGTCCCAGTATATGCCGGGCTTGGGTGTGCCGGTGCGGGGATAGAGGGCGCGGTCAACCCCTGTCGTATCGCCATACATATAAGCTGCATAAAGGGCACCGTACCTGCCGGTGACCAGACCATAGAAGCTATGGTGCGGCGGTGCCATATCCTGCCAGTCATCGTCTTCACCGAGGCGGAGCCGATAGGCACCACCGGCATCGTCAGCGAGATAGATAAGGTGGTTGTCCTCGAAACGGTCATCGAAAGCGACGTGCCGATTTCCCTGAGTGGGCGTCTTTCTGGTGACCGGATGCCAGGAATCACCCCCGTCGGCAGAGTAAGCCAGCGGAAAGTCCTGATAAGCCGCCGCAGTCACCACCACATAGACCCCGTTAACCGTTATGCTGTGGTTTGCCTCCAGACCGGTGCTCCTGGTCTTACCCCACACCCAGCCACCCGTATATTTGCCGTTGCGCACCCTGCCGTCTGCCTGCAGGATATATACTGTGTGGGTATCAGCAACTGCCATGTCCTGTACCACCAGGTTGGGCAATAGATCGCCCCAGGTAGCGCCGCCATCGGTAGAACATGAGGCGTTTCCGGTGCCCTGGTCAGCCCAGAAAACATAGCTACCATCGGTGCTGTCCGGTGCCAGCCGAAGCAACGGGGAATCGCCATGGCGGCACAGCACCCGTTGCCACCCCTTGCCCGGCGGCTGACTGCGCCACACGCTATCGAAGCCGAGCTGGTTGGTGGTGGCTAAATAAAGCGTTTTCTCGTCCGGGGCGGGAGCCACTGCTGCCAGACGGTCGACGGCGGTATCGATAAGCCCGGTCTGATTCCAGGATAGCCCATCATCCCCGGAGACTGACACCGCAGACTCGTCCAGACCACAGCCTGCCCAGGCAGGAAGGCTGACATCCTGCCAGTCTTGCGGCGTCTGACGGTTCCCCGAGCCGGTACCGCAATAGGCGATGGTGCTATCTTTAGACCATAGCACCTGCGCATTGGCGTAGCCGTCGCCACCGCCGCCTGTAGGCGGCTTAAGGACAGGCTTCCATACAGGGCAAGCGGAAAAGGGGCTGGCGCACTGCCAGACGGCGGCTTGCGCCCGGGACATATCTGCTGCTACACCGCCTGCCAGAAGCTTGCCCGTCCTCGAATCGCCGGTGTAAGCGATGCTGCTTATCCTCGCAGTACTACCAGCACCGGGAACATTCAGCCTGATGACCCTCGTGTCCTCCAGACGGTAAACATCGTCCAGCACCCGGCTTGTGCCGTAGGCGGTATTATTCGAATCGTAGCTGGCGAAGACCACCCGCTTCTCCCGCACCGTGCCATCGAAGTCGGCGGGCAGGGCTAGACTTCCGGTGATAATTTTGTCCTTGCCGCTGGCGTTTCCCCCAGCCTGCCCCAATTCGCACAGTTCTACAGGGAAGCCGCCGTGTACGTTCCAGAAGGTGACCTTTGCTGCCACATCGTGCCTCCCCAGACTGATGCCGGTCTGCTGCGCGGTGCTGGACATGACTACTATGGTGCTATCTACACCGTAATTTGGCGATGGTTGCAGGGCGATGACATCGCCCAGGGGAAAGTCCTGTGCTCGCCAGCCGCCGAAATCGGGATAGGGAAGGATGTAGACTTCTCCCTGAGGAGCAGCTACTGAGGGGTCGCGGGTGCCGATGATGACATCGCGGCACAATTCTCCCTCGGTATTATATGCTGGCGAAATAGCGATGGCGCCGACCTGCTCTCCGGCGCCGTATTTCCACGGTATAGCGCCGCTGTAATACCAGTTATCGCCGTTGTCCGTGGAAATATACACCTCACGGCGCAGCCCTGAGCCATCGGTGCACACCACAGCTATAAGCCCCGGCTCGTCGAGTGCGACGGCGATGGCAGTAACCCGCCCTGAAGTTAGACCAGCCAGGTTCTTCGCCGCCTTGCCGCTCCAGGTGAGACCGCCATCTGTGCTCAGCCACAGCCCGGGTGAGACCACCGGTCCTGGCGAGGCATTGGGTATATCCACCGCGTATAGCGTACCATCAGGGGCGATGGCTAAGGCGTTTATTTCGGAGGGTGAGCGGATACCGTTTTTCTGCGGGATGTAGCCGGGTGTCTCGATAACTGCCCACTTGAGTATGGCATCGTCAAGGACGTAACCTGAAGCTACCTGAGGGGTTGCCAGCAGCGCCAGGACAAAAATAGCCACCGTCCATTTGAGACTACGCATCGCTGTGAACCCCAAAATATGGGGAAGATATTATTACATACGATGACGTGGCGTCAAACCAAATCCATCAGGCACCGTAGAGCTTGGTGTAATAGTCCGCCATCCTTCTTGCTGCCAGGGCGGCACGGTAAACGGTGGGATAAAACGGTATGCCGCTGGCGACGAGCTTTGACCTCAGCTCGCAGGAAAGCTTCCACTCTGGGCTGTCCCACTCATCGATGCCAAAGCTCCTTTCGGGAACAACTCCCAGGATGGGCTTGGTTCTGGCGGTGTTCAGAATGACCTCCAGACCAAAATTGTGCTGCTTCAGGAAATCGTCCAGCGTCACCGTGGGCTGGTCGCGGTGGCGGTGAATGTTAATCATCACAATAAGCAAATCGAAGTGCGGGTCCTGTGCCATCAACTCTACGATACCCCCCACGGTGAGGCTTTCGTCCTCTCTGATCGACAGGTCTGCCGGATTGCTCAGCCAGTCCCAGACCGACACCCCGCGGTTCTTGAGTTGCTCACGAAATTCCTGTGGCAGCGGGATCACCTCAAGCCCCGCCATTTCGCACTGATCAGCAGCCAGCACGCTGGCGCCTCCTGCTCCACCGGTTACCCCCACCCGCCTGCCCTTGAAAGGCGGGAGGAAACTAAAACTAACAGCCATATCTACCAGCTCTTCAGCACTGTCAACCCAGATTGCATTGGTCTGGTAGAGCGCTGTCTTCCAGATTTCCATCGAGCCGGCTAGAGAAGCGGTGTGGGAAGAGGTCGCCCTTGCCCCAGCCTCGCCCCTGCCGCCTTTTAGGATGATGACCGGTTTTACGCCGGTCGTCTGCCGCAGAGTATTGACAAACCGGTTGCCGTCTTTGGCACCTTCGATGTATATCAGTATTGTCGCTGTCTCCGTGTCCTGAGCGAAATACTCCAGATAGTCAGACTCGTTGAGGTCAATAGCGTTGCCGTAGCTGATTACTTTACTGAAGCGAATGCCCCTCAGGCTACCTGCCCTAACTATTTCGCCCGCCATGTTGCCGCTCTGAGAAATAAGTGCTACGTTGCCCGGCTCCCTGGGAAACTCGCCTTCAAAAGAGATACCCTGGGCTGGGTAATAGACCCCCATGCAGTTTGGACCGATGATACGGATGCCAAGCTGCTTAGCCAGCTCCCGGATCTCTTGCTCCAGCTGTATTGCCTGTGGGCGTCCGGTCTCGCTGAAGCGAGCGGTGAACAGATGGACTCCCTTGACACCCTTGGTGGCAGCCTGTCTCAACATGTTAGGCACCTCGCGGGCTGGCACGACAGATATGATATAGTCCACCGTGTCCGGTATCTCACTTACCGAGCCGTAGCTCTTCAGCCCGCCGATTTCCGGGTATTTCGGATTTACCGGGTATATCTTCCCCTTGAAGCCGAACTCAAGTAGCGGTAGAAGAAAGCGCCACCCCGGACCACCAGTCGAAGCACCTACAACTGCAATGGAACGAGGATGCAGGATTTCGTCCAGAATATGGTTCGACACAGCTATGCCTCCTTATTTCAGGTAAGCTAATCGTCTTAATGCTTGAAGCTAAAGTCTGCTATGGATGCCGCACAGCGCCTGCAGAGGCAAGCACCTGAAGTCAGATTATACCACAGAGGGCTACACCACCAAAAATCGCCGTACCCGCTAAGCACAGTAACAACATACCGCCATAAGCATGTTCTGCTTCAGACCACCCCCCTGTCCTCTCTCCCCATTGCGGGAGAGTTACCTTTCCCTGTCCTCTCTCCCCACCGCGGGAGAGAGATAGAGTGAGGGGGACTGGACTCTTTCACCCTCACCTTAGTCCTCTCCCGTCAAGGGAGAGGATAAAAGAAATACCTCCCCTTGCGGGAGAGAGCCACCTTTTCATCCCTCTCCCCTCGTGGGAGAGGTTAGGTGAGGGCAAGTGTCGCCAGTCTAGTGGACACACAGAGTGGTCCTTCACCTTGACTTATGTGTTAAAATTTAGGCGACCCCAAGTCGGGAGTCCAGGAAGATGGTGAATACAGTCTCTGGTCCTATTGCGCCTGAGAAGCTGGGCTGGATGCTGGTGCACGAGCACTTCTATTTCGCCTATCCTGGCTGGCAGGCAGACGCTTCGATGGCACCCTACGATTGCCAGGCTCTATTGCGGACAGGGCTTGAGATGTGCCAGACGCTCAAGTCTGCTGGTATCCAGACTATAATTGATGCTACTCCCAACGACACCGGCGGTCGCGAGCCTCTGCTTTTTAAGGAACTTGCTTCGACAAGCGGGATAAACATCATCTGCACCACAGGACTTTATACCGAAAGCAGGGGTGCGCCTACCTACTGGAAGGTCAAGATGGCTTACGGCGCTGATATCGCCAGGATGATGTGTGAACTCTTTATCACCGAATTGACGGAAGGCATCGGCAACACCGGGGTGAAAGCGGGTGTAATAAAAGTTGCATCAAGCGCAGCGTTGACAGAATATGAGAAGGAGGTGCATAAGGCAGCGGTGATGGCACAGAAAGCCACCGGTGCGCCTATTATCACTCATACCGATGAACTGAGCGGTCTGGAGCAGGCTGATTTTTTGCTCAGTCAGGGAGCCAACCCCCGAAAAGTGCTCATCGGGCACGTGACCAACTCTGAGGAGATAGACTATCACCGGGCGATACTCAAGAGAGGCGTCTGCATCTGCTTTGACCGGTTGGGACTGGTATCTCCGTTCAGTGCTCCCGACGAGGTCAACGTGAGGAATATCGCCACGCTGGTCAGGGAAGGTTACGTTGACCGGATTATGCTATCGCACGACGTGGTAAATTTCTGGCTGGGCAGGACCGCCGGAAATGCCAGTCCCGCCAGGAGAGCAGAGCCAGTGCGGGGCGTTGACCATGTATGCCGGAATGTTATTCCTGCGCTCAAGGCACAGGGCATTAGCGATGAGGGGGTATGGACGATGATGGTGGAAAACCCGAAGCGGCTGTTTTCAAGCGAGTGAAAAAGGAGGTCCCTTTCGGTGGCGTTGGTCTGGTGGATAATAGCTGTAATCATCGCTGCGGTGGCAGGCGGTACCATCGGCTATTTTACCGTCAACCCGTTGCTCAATCTGGTCACCCGCCTGAGCACGGTGAGGAACGGTCCCTGGGGCACCAGTCTTGCCGCCGGCAGTACCTCTGCCAACCCGTATCTGCGGGCGTGGATAGCGAGACATGCGCTTCTGGCATTAAGAAAGGAGGAGACCATTTATTTCTCAGCCTATGTTGACGATGATGGCGAGCCGCTCCGCGGCGATTGCGACTATAAAATAGAGGGAGAGGCACCGGAAGCGCGGTGGTGGTCGATAACAGTTTACGGCGAGGACGACTTCCTGATACCCAATGAACAGGGGCGTTATTCCTGGGGCTCCACTGAAATAGGACTGAATGAAAATGGGCGTTTCACTATACACCTATCCAGAACGCCAAAAGAGGGCAACTGGTTGCCCACCGGCGGAGCAAAGAGGCTGTGCCTCAGCCTGCGACTTTACAATCCGGGTCCGGCTTATTATGACCGTGCTGCACTGAGAGCGGTGGAGCTGCCGCATATTATCAGGGTGAGCTAGAATGAGCACGTTGATAGCGGTTGCAATGGCGGTGGCACTGGTGATGGCGGTGGTGGTCAACCTGCTCCGGGTATCCCGGATACCGATGAATATCATGAAGCGCACGGTCAAGCTCTATCCCGCCAACCAATGGGTGTTCGCTCGTCCGCCGACGGCGAGAGACAGGGCTATTGTAAGACCATCGCCCGACCTCCACTACTCCGTCCTGCACTATGATATAAACCGCTGTCCGTTGCGCCTTACCGCCGTTATTCCTCCAGGTCAATACTGGTCGGTCTCTGGCTATGCTATGAATACGGACAACTTTTTTGTTATCAATGACCTCCAAGCAAAGTCAAATCCCATCCAGGTAGTGCTGGTGCCGAAAGGGGCGAAATATATCAATGCCAGCGGCAAGGCTCACCTGGTCACAGCACCCACCAGAGAGGGAATCGTACTGGTTCGTACAGTCATCCCCAGCAAGGCTGACCTCCCCAGGCTCAGGGAGATACAGAAACAGTCTACCGTGGAGCTACTTCAGGCTAAAGGCTAGTAGCTTATGGCTTTATCCTGCAGCTATCGGACTGGCGGTGTCGCCTGCTAGCGGATGCCGATTTCCCGGGAGATGACCAGTAGCTGTATCTCCGAAGTCCCCTCGGTGATGGTGCCCATACGGGAGTCGCGGAAGTAGCGCTGGGCAACGGACTCTTCTGTTAGACCATAGCCACCGTGTATTTGCAGGGCTTCGGTGGTGACACGTTCTGCCACCTGGCTGGCGAACAATTTTGCCATCGCTGCCTCCTTGATATGCGGCTTGTTCGCATCATAGAGCCAGGCAGCGTAGAAGATGAGCCATCTGGCAGCTTCGATCTCCATCGCCATCTGGGCTAACTTAAAGGAGTTGAACTGGAACTTGGCGATGGGCTGTCCGAACTGCACCCTCTCCTGAGAATACTTTAACGCAGCATCAAAGGCAGCACGGGCAAGCCCCAGGCTGCGTGCAGCGTGGGAGATCCTGCCCCCGGTGAGTGTCTCCATAACATAGCGGAAGCCGTTGCCCTCCTCGCCGATGATGTTTTCGGCGGGGATGGTGCAGTCTTCGAAGACCAGCTCAGCCACCTCTCCAGAGCGGGCACAGAACTTGTGAATTTTGGAGCGGCTGAAACCTGGGGAGTCTTTCTCCACGATGAACAGGCTGATGCCACGGGTGCCTTTGGTCTTATCGGTGACTGCTGCGGTGACCACATAATCGCAAAATGTGCCGTTGGTGATGAACATCTTGGTGCCGTTGAGCACCCATTTCCCGTTCTTCTTGACCGCTGTGGTCTGGATGGAAGCAGCATCGGAGCCGGCATTGGGCTCGGTGAGCCCGAAGGCGGCGATTTTTTGTCCTTTGATCGCCGGGACGAGGAATTTCTGCTTCTGCTCTTCGGTGCCGCGGTTATAGATAGCACCGGTGCCGATGCCACTCTGCACCATGATGCCGGCGGCTACGCCGACGCTGTGATAAGCTATTTCCTCAACACAAATGCAATCGCCGATCTTCCCCAGACCTGAGCCTCCATATTTCTCAGGGTACCTGGCACAAAGGTATCCCAGTTCCCCCATCTTGGGGAAGAGTTGCAACGGGAAGGACGAGGTCTTTTCAGCCTGGTCCACAAGAGGTGCCACCTCTTTCTGGGCGAATTCCCTTATCGCCTCCTGGAACATCTTCTGTGCTTCTGTAAGTTCAAAGTCCATAGCGCCTCCTTAGTCAAGAATTTGAGAATAAGGCAAAGCCTTAATATTGTATCGCAAACGCATAAAAAGTAAAATATGGTACCCGAGTACAGTTTCTCAGAAGACGAGTTCTGGCACTACTCCCTCCATAGGGAAAAGGGTGGAGTAAAGGTGGAAATAATACCGGCTATAGATATCCGGGGCGGTAGGTGCGTCCGGCTGCACCAGGGCGACTATTCTAAGGAGACGGTGTTCTCCGAAGACCCGGTGGCAGTCGCTCTGGAATGGCAGAGGCAGGGTGCCCGCTGGCTGCATCTGGTCGACCTCGACGGGGCGGCGAAAGGTGGACCGGTAAATATGCCGACCATCAAGGCGATAGTGAGCAAGGTCAACCTTTTCGTCCAGGTCGGCGGCGGCATCAGGGACGAGACCACTGTATCCTGCCTGCTCGATTTAAGGGTCAGGCGTGTAATTCTGGGCACAGCGGCTGTGGAGAGTCCAGAGATGGTGGCAGAGTTGTGCCGGAAGTTCGGCGAGGCGGTGGTGGTGGGGATCGACGCCCGGGACGGCTATGTGGCTACCCGCGGCTGGCTTCAAGATACTGGCATCACGGCTCTGGAGCTGGCAAAGAGGATGGCTGGTCTCGGTGTAAAAAGGCTCATCTACACCGACATAAAGCGGGATGGCACGCTTACCAGCCCTGACTTCGGGGCTATCGAGCGGATGGTGAAAGGCGTAGACCTGCCCATCATTGCTGCCGGTGGCATCTCCAGGCTGGGGCACCTGGTGAAGCTGAAGAAGCTCGGGGTGGAAGGTGCTATCATAGGTAAAGCCCTTTACACCGGCGATATAGACTTAAAGCAAGCCCTGACTTTGCAGGACTAAGTAAAGTGTTATCAGGCTTAAAGGTGGACGAACGATGATAAAGTTTGACGAACGGGGATTGGTGCCAGTCATAGTCCAGGACTGTGATACCGGTGAAGTGCTGATGCTGGCTTATGCCGACAAGGAGGCACTGCGGCGCACGCTGGAAAGCGGCGAGGTCTGGTTTTACAGCCGCAGTCGTCAGGAGCTATGGCACAAGGGGGCAACTTCCGGCAGCACACTGACGGTGCATTCTATTGCCAAGGACTGCGATAGTGACGCTATACTTATTCGAGCCCGTCCCGCTGGTCCGGTGTGCCACACCGGCAACAAGAGCTGCTTTTTCCAGGGCTTTGATGCCAGCGACCTTGACTAGCAGTGTTGCTGCGGGCTTGAACTATCAGCTTCGACCACCGCCCTCAGCGCTACCAGTGCTGCCTCTAACTGGGCATCGTCTGGTTCCCTAGTGGTCAGCGACTGTAGCCAGAGACCGGGGATGATGAGGTGGCGCATTATGGGACTATCGGAATGTGCTGCGCTGAAGCGGACGAATTCGTAGCCCAGAGCGGCGATAACCGGGATGAGGACGATGCGGGAAAGTATGCTGAGCCACAGGGAAGGGCGACCGAACAGGGCAAAAACGAAGATAGCGATGACCAGTACTGCCACCAGAAAGCTGGTGCCACAGCGGACGTGCGATGTGGAGTAGCCTTTAACGCTGGCGAGTTCCAGGGGCATGCCGCTTTCGTAAGCGTTGACCACTTTATGTTCGGCACCGTGATAGGCGAACAGCCTCTTTATGTCCGGCATAAGCGCTATTATCTTCAGATAGGCGATGAAGACGCCGATGCGCAGTACCCCCTCGATAATGTTGCTCAGCAGGGCTGATGTTATGTAGGGGTCAATGAGGTAGCGGGTGATTAACAGCGGGAGCACGAAGAAGAGGGCTATTCCGAAGCCGATGCCCAGGGCAACTGTGCCCCAGAGTGCGGCTGGAGAAAGGCTTTTCTGCTCCTCTTCAGCCGCAGCTATCTGGGCTGAATGAAGGAGAGACTGGACGCCAAGCGCCAGCGTCTCGATGAGAATAATAATACCTCTGAGGAAAGGTAGCTCTCTGAGTCTGCCTTTGTACAGACTGGGGAGGGACTGGCTGGTGACGGAAAGCTCGCCAGTGGGGCGGCGCACTGCCACTGCCATTTTCTCCCTGCCACGCATCATCACCCCCTCGATTACCGCCTGTCCACCGTAGTATATCGGTCTCGAAGCTGACATAGAGCTTTCCATCAGGGTGCAGTTGCACATGCCTTAGCCAACAGTGTATTCAGCCAGACTCAAAGAAGGTAAAAGCGGAATAGAATGCGCTGTCAGCGCAGTGGAGTGCGGGAAGGGACAGCCTGGGGGTAAACCGACTGCCATATTGCAGGTCAGTCCTTCATCTTGTAGCGCCGCTTGAAGCGCTCCACCCTGCCGGCGGTATCGACTATGCGCTGCTCGCCGGTGAAAAACGGGTGGCACTTACTGCACAACTCCACCTTGAGTACCTTCTTGGTGGAGCCGGTGGTGAATGTGTTGCCGCAGGAACAGATCACCTGGGCGTCGTTGTGGTACTGGGGGTGTATCTTAGCTTTCACTGCGCTGTCTCCGGATATACACTGACCTTTCGCTTATTATTGCTTGCCGGTTCGTACTTAACGATGCCGTCGACCAGGGCAAAGAGAGTATAGTCTTTGCCTATACCGACGTTGGTCCCCGGGTAGAGTTTCGTCCCCCGTTGTCTCACCAGGATGGTGCCGGCGTGGACGAGCTGACCGGCGAACCTTTTCACCCCCAGCCTCTTAGACTTGCTATCGCGCCCGCAACGTGTGCTGCCGCCGCCCTTTTTATGTGCCATATCTAGTCTTCACCTCCGCTAGTCGTCCGTTTTTTCGTGCTGGTCCTCGTCCTTCTCGTCGCCCTTTTTGGCGCCTCTGCCGGTTTGCCTGGCTTAACGATGTCTTCTATGCGAAGCGTGGTATAGAGCTGGCGGTGCCCCTTTTTACGGCGATAGCGCGTCTTCGCCTTATATTTAAAGACGATTATCTTATTGCCCTTCTTCTCGCCGAGACAGGTCGCTGTCACCTTTGCTCCCTCGACGGTCGGCGTGCCGATAACGGCATCGCCATCATCAGAGATAAGCAGCACACGGGACAGCTCCACCGTCTCGCCTTCAGCAGCGGGCAGCCTGTCGACCTCTATCGTCTGCCCCGGTGACACCTTGTATTGCTTACCGCCGGTCTCTACTATTGCGTAAGTTTGAGTCATTTCGAAAACAACTTTTTAATTTACCAGAACAGACGCCGAATGTCAAACTTCTGCTGTGCGCTGTCGAGTAGATTACCCTCACCTGACCTCTCCCGCGATGGGGAGAGGGACTTTCTCTATTTTCCTCTCCCGCGATAGGAGATGTGTTTTTATATCTCTCCTCTCCCTCGACGGGAGAGGACTAAGGTGAGGGTGAAACAAAACAGCCGGTGCCTTTCCTATCCTGCTATGTCCTGAGTGTAATCCATCTATCTGAACGAGCCCGACTTTACACCAGATAGCCCCGCTTACGAATCAGTGGTCGTGCCTCAAAGAGCGTGGCCATGGTAGTCCTTTAAATTACCACGAGCCTGATCGTACACTCCCGAGCCGGGGTATGCATTTTGCCCGGGGACTAGAAAAGGACAAGTCCAAAAAGGCATGGCTTGGGGGGGCGAACAACCTTACCTGGTCTACCTTTAAAACTGTCAGCCCTTTTGTTAAGTGCCAACCCCTCTGACGCTGGAGCTATTGACCTTGGGGAATATAGTATGTTGTGCGATATGCTCATGTCGGCTGTCCACTTCTATCTCTGCACTGGACGTGATAGAATACTGTCACCGTATCCTCGTACAAGTAGATTATAGTCCTACAAGCTGAACAATGGGAGGCGCAGTCATGACAAAAGGGAACATGTCACCTACCGAACTCAGGTATTACATTAACGATAGGACCAGAAACTATTTGGCATGGCTAAGACAGAGATGCAACCTCCCGGTCCCGGATGATAGAACTGTCTTGCATCCCAAGTGGCCTTTTATCTTCGCGCCAGAATTCCGGTATTTGAATTTCCATCCAGACATCAGAAGCCAGGTAGAAGACTTAATCAGCGGTAAGGTCGAGCGGAAATACAATGATGTAGCCTCCGAAATTGCAGTTCATGATCATATAGGACACATGGCTAGCTCTCAATCGCTGGAGGAATGAGTGCTGCCACAACTCAGCCCATGATAGACGACGAGTTTCTGGATTACGAGGACATTTATGAGGCGGAATGGCCTGCGGGCTTTCCTCGCGATAGCAAAGTTGACGAAGCGAAACAAGCATTAAAAGACTTCTTTGCGAAAAACAGCGAAGATGTATTTTACATGCAACAGCTGGAAGTCTTCTTTGAACCCGTCTTTCACTGGATCACCTCCACTGCTATAAATGAGTTGATAGACGAGGGTTTTTTGAAGTCGGAGGAGCGTCCGTTGCTTGGCAGTACTACTATTAAATTTGTTTTTAACAAAGGACACAGGTATTACAAAAGACAGATGTACGAGAAGCTACAGATAGTACGTGAATACTCCCGTCCGGAAATCGCAAGTGCTTGTGGAAGACAGGCAGAGGTCTTGTTTTTCAATGCCTTAGCTGATCGGGGTTTCTCGTCCCACGGGCAAAACACAAACGAGTTTGGCAGCAAGAGATGGACTGAAACGGACCACGACCTCGACTTCATTGTGGAGAGGGACGGCAAGGTTTATGGTGCTGAGGTGAAGAACAAATGGGGCTATATAGATAAGGATGAGTTAGATATCAAGCTGAGGATGTGTAATTTCCTCGGCATTAAGCCGTTGTTCATTATGCGGGGTTCTCCCAAGCACTACAATTACATGATAATCAAAGCTGGTGGATATGCCATGATATTTGAGGCTCAGATATATCCGTTTGGTCAGAAAGATTTAGTGAAGCGAATCAAGGAGAAGCTGGGGCTTAAGGCTGATTGTCCCAGGGCGATACCTGATGGGATAATTGACAGGTTTATGGGGTGGCATAATACGCAAAAAGCTTGATGGCTGTGAATTTTGGGAAGAATTCACAGAATTTGTGCAAAAACAAAGCTGGAGGGTCGTACCTCTATGAATACAATATTGTCTGGTCGGCGTCATTGCCGCGGCAGATGATGTTGCTGCTGGCAGCAAATATGACGGCACAGTGTTTCGCCAGATTAACGCCACCGTATTTTTGATACGAGCTTGTCATCACCCGCACTAAATCCCACAGGTAAAAGGTGGCACTTGACGATGCAGACCTTGTGTAACTCGGCGAAGTCCACAATCTAGTGCAACGCCATCCCGTCCCGAAAAATTAGGCGTTTCAGTATAAACCAGCCCCCAGACCCAGCCATGTCCTGATGTGCCACGGTGGCTGAAATCCCTCCGGGGTTATTGCGTTTTTGTTCCGCCATCCCCCATAATAATAGCCTCGGTTATTTATATGGGCATATTGAAACAGCAAAGTAACCGCGTCCTATGGGTTACCTCGGTCATCACCTTTCTCGGCTTTCTGGATACGCATTTGCTGATACCGGTCATAGCCATTTATGCCTCCAGCCTCGGCGCCGGAATCGGAATGGTGGGGCTAATCGTCGGTCTCTATTCCATCTTCAATACTCCGGCTAATGTTGTCTTCGGTCGATTGATCGACAGGGTGGGACATAAGATACCGCTACTTGTGGGGCTAATTGGCGATGCTTTGAGCATGGCGCTCTATGCCTTCGCCCGAAGTCCTCTCCACCTCGCCCTGGTGCGGATGCTACACGGGACTTGCGGCGCTCTCGTTGCCCCAGCCTCTATGTCGGTTATCGCCAATTATTCTGCGGGAGAGAGGCAGGGACGCTCTATGTCTTTATATGGTATGTCTCTGGCAAGCGCTTCCCTGATAGGCTATCCGCTGAGCGGACTTATCGCCTCCCGCCTGGGTCTCAGTCCGCTTTTCTTCTTCGGTGCCATGCTCGTGGGTGTGGGTGCCCTCTTGAGCCTGACACTGCCCGGCGGTGGCACAAGAGAGGTCGCAGCAGCCGAAGCGCCACAGGGCGGGGATATCCAGAAGGCGAGGGAGCTTCTCACCAGAAGGGGACTCGTGCCTTCCTACGTGGCTATATTCGCCCAGTACTTTACCTTCGGGGGCGTGGTCACGCTCCTGCCAGTGCACCTGGGGAGGCTGGGCATGGGGGCTTTTGAGGTGGGCATGTCGCTCGCTGCCTTTTCCACGATGTTTGTAATCACCCAGTTCCCCAGCGGTGCTATCTCTGATAGAGCAGGGCGACTGCCGGCAATGGTCGCCGGGCTACTGTGCATCATCGTCTCGCTCGCCGCCCTGCCTCTGGTATCGGGGTTTTGGCTTCTGGTCGCCATAATGGGTCTGTATGGTACAGGATATGGACTGCTGTTTCCCTCGGTCTCAGCGCTTATCGCCGACCACACGGGCATCGGCGAGCGGGGGCTGGCTACCGGCATATTCCATGCCCTGCTTACTGCGGGGGTGGCTATTGGGGCGCCGGCGGTGGGCTGGGTAGCAGGCTTTCTGGGGGTGGAGAGGGGACTCCTGTTAGTCCCCGTACCCATGCTCTTCTCCCTGGCGATTGCTGTGGCTCTTCTGCCGCGTGTGAAAAAGGCTTCGGTCTGAACTGCCGGACCTTCCTCGCAACACCGCTGTACTACACTACCCCGTGAAATGCATACCGGCTTCGGAGGACACTGGAGCAACTGTCAATAGGGGGTACGTCTGCCGCTTATGACCTGTTATTTTTTCTGGAGGCAAGGGTGTTTGGCGACAAACATGCGGCGCGGGGCGATGTGTTAGGGAAATACCACACTATGCGCTACCGGACTGGCGCGAACTGCCTAAGATAGCTCCTCTGTAAGCGTATATTGCTTCTTGAGCACAAGCAGACTGTTGTCTTTAGGTGTATCTGGTGTTGGCGGTGTTACTTTTGGGTGGCAATCTTCCAGAGAGCGAAGATTACCAGCAAATAGGCAATGATGCGGACTACTACCAGAAGTGCGGTCAGACCTGCCGCCAGACCGAGAAAGGTGATGAGGTGTGTGATGGCAAATAGCAGGAAGGCAATGCCAATATACAGGGGTACATCGCCCTTTTTCTTGCTGTAAGCCCAGACGCCCAAGCCGAAAATGACGATGCATAGGATGAGATTTACCAGCGCCACAATGTCCACTCTGTTTTCCTCCTTTTTCTCTCAGTTGGTAGCCCAAAAGGGGCTGACCACTATCCAGGTCTCGACGGCCAATTCTATCAGTTATGGGGACTTAAAACAATAAGTTTTTTGAAAAAATCCTCAAAAAACTGCCAGGGCTGACGACGCTATAGATAGACTGGAGACATAGCAATATGTTTATGCGTTCCGACCCAATGCCATTATTTTCCCACCCGGCGCGGCAACGATCATCTTGATGAGTTCCTCTGTGATCTTTGGCTCGTACCCCTCCGTGTGCCCCTTGTCGAGGCGGACTATGTCCGCGATAATCCTGCCGCCGCGGGCATTGGGAAACACATAGACCTGCGCCGTCCCGGGGCGTGCTTCCCTGCCCCAGCTAGCGCCACGCCCCGGCATTTCCCCTGTCACCTGCCCCTTCTCGGTATCAACAACGTCCGGTAGTCGCACTCGCGGACCAGCGTTGTACTTTTCAGCCCAGGGTGAAGTCTCAGGGAGCTTTACTATTTCAAGTTCACCGGTGGAGAAGATGAAAGAGATATCGCAATCAACCATTACCGCGCGTCCCGGACCAGGGCTGTCGGGCTCGAAAGCCGGCAACCGGCGTTCGCTCCCCTCAAAAAAGGACGCCGGTATTTCTACCGGACCGAAGCGTCCGCCCGAGAGGCTGAGCCATCCGTCAACACGGCTGGCGAAGAATTCGGTCTTAAGCAGGCGGTTAGCTGTCATCCCTCCCTGACTGTGCCCGACCAGCCAGAACGACCTGATGTTCTCTTTGCCATATTTATCGCAGACGAAGTTGACGATGTCCCGCAGCCACTGGTCGTCTGCCTCGCCAACCCAGTGGCGCAACGGTTCTTTAGTCTTCGCAGTGGGGGTGGCGACGACAAGGCGGTACTTGTTCCTGTACTCATGCGCCGGGAAATAGAGGCGCTGCCAGATGCCGTGGGAGCCACCACCGTGCAGATTGAGGAGAAATGTGACCTTTTCACCCACTTTGAGGTCGTCAGGCTCATCGAGGAAGAATTTCCGCCCCGATTCCTGGTCCACATAGAGTCCCGACTTCTGGTCGAATACAATGCTGCTCATGTCTTTTTCCCCTTCGTATAAAGATGTCGATGCCCGGGTCTGGTACTGCAGCTAAGCGCGGCAGTCTGCTGACCTGACCCCTTGCCAACCGGTCGAAGTTTAGGGTCTTTGAGCGGGGGATGTCAAGGGCGGCGGTCACACTTCCGCCGACTTTCTCTGCAGGCGGGCGTTTGTGCCCGGGACAGTAGAACGCCACCTATCCAGGCATAACAGCACCATTCAAATCGCCAGTGTCAGCACCTGACGCCACCTGCTTTTCTTCAATCACACCGAGCACGTCGGAAAGGCAACGGGCATTGAAGGCTATCTTGGTGGGCTCGCCATCAACACGAGCATCTATTTCGTTGACATTGTCACCTACCTGTTCAGCGCGGGAGGGTATCTTCATGCTGCCCGGAGCAGCCCCTCACCGGCGGATATCTCCAGCCGGATAATGCCACTGCCATCACGGGCGAAGATGGAACCACGCCTTATCGCCTGGGCAAATTCGGCTTTGTCCACCACTGCCCTGGTGGTATAGCTCTGGGGGATGAGCTGGGAATAGTTGGGGAAGTTGCCCTGTATTAGCTGGGAGGCCATGTTGATGTCTTTGAGCTTGAACATTATCTGCGTCTTCTGCTGGTTTACCGTTATCTCTACCTGCTCTTCTTCATCGCCAACTTCATGACTTAAACTTCCTGGTGTAACTATCGCTTGTCCACCCGGTGGTATCTTCTTTAATTCCATTAGCTTTACACTACTTCATACTACACTACCGTTCCCGGGTAAAGCGATAGAAGGTGGTGGCATTGAAATGGGCGATATGGATTACGTCGTGTCTATTGCTAATGAGTTATACAAGAAGCTCAACAACATTGCTCAGAATCAGACTGTGGGGATCGCCCGTCAAGAAATCTCCGCATAGAAGTTCGTGACGTAGCCAAATACTTGGTTCCTGTCTCACTTACTAATGACCTAACCTTATTCCTTCGTCTCCCCATAAGCGATTGCCATCTGGGTCTATCTTCTGAACATATGAAAAACTTGCCTTGTGAATACTCTTTCCGGCTGCCCAGGAGACACTAACCCCGCCGTTGTTATCCGGGGCAATCCGTGCTGGTGTCAGGTAGCCTCGAAAAGCCGTCGTTACTAATGTACCGTTCTCCCCCCAAATCTTTTTACCGGAAGGATCCAGACGCTGGGCGCGGAGGCTGGGGCTTTGGTCCACCCTCTTACCTTTCTCAATGTAGTTCCAGACGACAATTAAGCCGCCGGAACCGTCGGTGGTTGCGCTCAACTGCGGGCTTCTTGGGCTACCTTCGCCATTCCAGACTTCAATGCCATCCTTCCCCCATAGGATTTTCCCTGCTGCATCAACTCTTTGAGTATAGACGGACATGTCTTCTTTCCAGACTATAAAAACACCGCCCGCGTTATCATTTACCATCTGTGGCTCATAGGGGATAGCCCCCTTTTGTCCCACGCTGCGGATAGGCAACCCGCCCCTCTCCCACAAGGTTTTACCCTCAGCACTTATTCTCTGGGTATAAAGCTCCTGACCGGTGATGCCTACTTTATCATCACTACTCATGCTAGATATCCAGGCGACAATAGCCCCATCAGCACCATCGCTAATGATGCTAGCCATCCCGACGCCCGGGCCGTGCAACTCGGAGAGAAGCAGGCTCTCAGACAACCAGGATACTTTGCCCATAGCATCCAGCTTCTGAAGGAGTACATTAAAGTGTCGATCTTCCCAGACTAAGAAGGTGTTCCCCCATCCATCACAGGAAATATCAAAGGGGCGCGACTGCATTAGTGGCTTCTTTACACTCCAAAGAATACTGCCCTGGTTGTCAATCCTCTGCAGGCAGAGGTTATCGTAGCTACCAGACCAGGCCATAACAACACCGCCTGAGCCATCACTTATTGCTTTTAGACTGAATGTCCCCTCCGTAATCCAAACTTTGCCTGAACCCCAGAGAAAACGGCCCTCCGGGTCTATCTTCTGGGCCCAAATGCTGTCAGCCTGCTCCCAGACAAGGATTGTATTTCCGCTCTCGCTATTCACTAGCAAGGCACTGGTGACTCCACCCTCAGCGGGGCCTAACTCAGAGTACAGAGTTACCCCCCTCCCAGCCCAGAGAGCCTCGCCGCTGGGTGCCAGCTTCTGGACATAGGTAATCCGATTTTCACCCTCATTTATCTGGTATGCCACGATAATGCCACCAGCACCATCTGTAGTTACACTTGGACTTCTAACCCCGGAAAAGCTCAGCGGTGCCGGGCAGCCAGTCATTGCCAGTAGACTGTAAAGTAAGACCAGCATGCCTAATATTAGCCTGTTGGTTTCCATGTTGCCTCCATTAAGATTCGGCCAGCGTTGGTAGTAGCACGGTGAAAGTGCTCCCTTCCCCAACCTTGCTTTCCACTTCGATTTTGCCACCGTGGAGCTCGGCGATACGCTGGCAGATGGATAGACCTAAGCCAGCACCTCCCTCGCTACGTGAGCGGGATTTATCTACCCGATAAAATCGTTCAAAAATATGAGGGAGGTGCTCTTCCGAGATACCAACGCCAGTGTCTCTCACGGAAACATAAGCGCTATCTCCTTGCTTGTTAAGGGAAACAAATATGCTTCCGCCCTGGGGCGTATGTCGTATGGCATTGTCCAGAAGGTTGAGAAATAGTTGCCTTAGCTTTACCCTATCTCCTTTAACGATAATAGCATCTGGAGCCTGTAACTGGAAACAGATAGACTTATCCTCACATAGCACCCGGATATCTGATGCCAGCTCGGTAAGAAGCTCTTTGAGGCTAACCTCTTCGAAATTTAGCGATTCCCTGCCGGCATCTACCTCAGCCAGCCCCAGAAGTTTGCCGACAACTGATATCATGTGGGAAGCTTCTTGAGAAATAAGCTCAAGGGACCTCTGGTACTCCTCTTTGCTCCTTTCCTTGCTCAATGCCAGCGTGGCTTCCCCTTGTATTACTGATAAGGGAGTACGCATCTCGTGGGAAGCATCGGTGGTGAACCGCCGCTCACGGTCAAAAGCCCTTTGCAGGCGTTCAAGCATCTGGTTTAGTGTTTCAGCCAGTTGGCCCAGTTCATCTTTGCTGCGCACCTTTATTCTCCGGCTCAGGTCTTTTTCCTCTATCTCACGAGCCGCTTTGGTAATCGCGTCCACTGGCTGAAGGGCCTTTCTTGTCAGAAGAAAACTAAGAAGCCCGGCTAAGATCAGCGTTGTCGGTATGGCAAAGAGGAGCGTCTGCTGAAATGCTGCCAGTGTGTATTTTATCTCGGCTCTGGATTTGGTGATAGCTAATATCTCATAGTAGCCAGGTTTGCTTGCGGACGGACGGTAGTAGAGCGACACCTCCTGCTCCCCCGACATATCGGTGGTGATGAATGACTTCTGGTCAATAGAAAGCTTCCCCTCCGGCACATTGATTTGAAGTAGACTCCGGGCTTCCGATTGTATCCGGGATACCTGGCCCATATTGATGTTGTAAGTCAGTAGAGGTCTGTAGCCCGTCTCTTTGGGAAGACTCGAGCCAACATCTCCTTTGGTGTTGTTAGAAGCACCTTCTATCTCAGCCATGAACACCGTCACAACGTCGTGAGGCCGGTGGCTAACATGGTAGATGTTTAGTGCCAGCATAAGATAGGTGACAGCACTGAAGAAGAAGATAAGTATCGTCAGTATCAGCAAATACCAGAGAGTTAGCCTTAGCTTGATATTCTGAGCGAATCTCATGGTGTCTTGATGCGATAGCCAGCTCCTCTCACTGTCTGGATCAGGCTATCTTTCTCTCCTTCGTCAATTTTGCTTCGCAATCTCCTGATATACACATCTATGAGATTGGAGATGCTGTCGAACTCCATATCCCAGACATGCTGCTCCAGCATGGTTCTGGTGACAACTATATTCGGATGGCGCATGAGATACTCCAGTATGGCGTACTCTTTGTGCGTAAGCTCAATTCGCCTCTCACCTCTCCAGACCTGTCTGGTTGCTGTGTCCATAACAAGGTTGCCGACGACAAGTTTGGATGAGATGAGAGTGCCTTCTCGTCTCAGCAGGGCTCGGACTCTGGCTGCCAGTTCCTCAAAAGCAAAAGGCTTAACCAGATAGTCGTCAGCACCACTATCCAGTCCTTTGACCTTATCCTCTACACTCCCTTTGCAGGTAAGCATGAGAATCGGTGTCCGTAGCTTCTTCTGACGTAGGGTCTGACAGACTTCGATTCCATCTTTCTTTGGCAGGATGATATCAAGGACAATCAGGTCGTAAGAAAAATTCTCAGCAAGGTATTCCCCCTCCTCCCCATCATACGCTGCGTCAACGGCATATCCCTGCTCTTCGAGTCCCCTCTTGATGATATCAGCCAGTTGCCCCTCGTCCTCAACAACCAGAATCCTCATTATCTTCTCCGACACTTCTTAATTCCTGCCACTATACTATAACCTTTCTACAGGTATGTAGAGAACTGCCCAAACGATGTGAACCTCCAATCCTAAAACCTACCTACCGATTCAGATTATCACATTAAACTGATGAAGTACTAACTCACTTTTGCGGTGAGTGAAGGTAAAGCCGCCAGCTTATCTGAGGCTCCATATTACTACGCCGGCAACGACACACGCCAGACCAGGTAGCAACATCAACAATAAGCCGGGGACAAACCACGCATTAAGCTCAACGGTATAACCAAAGAAATAACCGTAGAACGAAGCAATATAGGCAATGCCTACTACTAAGCTTCCTATCCAGAAGTATTTTGGCCTGGCGATGAACCCCCCAATAAGTGCCAGCAATGTGCCGACAGCTCCTATTAAAGCAGTTATAACATACCCGACGCTTGATCCTAATTGCCCGCGGCTGACCATCACCCACGATGATGAGTAGGAAAAGACCAAGCCTGCTAATACAATCAACAACCCAATCCAGGTGAGAAATTTCAGAAACATTTTCATACCGCCTCCAGAACCCCTTGCGAGATACCCCAATGCTAACATAACACCTTACAGCAGGCAACCGTTGTTAATATTGGCAACGGTTGCCTGCCTCTTTAGTATAGGGCTAAAAGCTAGTTGGTATTCTGAATTCTTGTGATTACAGACGTTAGCTTTACAGCTGCCCAATTGACGGAAGTGGGATAGCCCCAAGGGTCATTCATGAGTATATTGCCTGAAGAAGTCACGTAACCTTTGACTACGCACCAGTGCCAGTTTGTGTAGCTCTGGTTATAGGAGAACATCACTCCCATGGGCCGGCCTGCGTTTATCTCGGCCTGGATTACACTGAAGGCTCTGTTCACCGCCCAGTCAGTTGTGTAACCAGTATATCCGTGGTTGCTGGCGTATTGTAGCCAACCCGGACCAAAATTCCAGGGAGCGGTTCCAGCAGATAGTGGGGCCCAATTGTTGCAATACATTGTAACGTATAGCTCATGATGGTTTGTTGGCCAGAATGGGAGATTTGGTCGCCATGTCTTCCAGTATTGGGAAATCATTGCTCCGCTCGTCGGGCCGCAATCGTTTGGATAAGGGCTGGCACCGTACATAGTGTACTGGGGAACGGGTAGGGGGTTAGTAAAAGTCACCAGAACTTCCCGCTCCATGTCAGCACAGTTCTGTTTGTATTGTTCCGGTGTGGCCAAGCTGGATACTAGTTCGCTGCGTTTGACCGTGCTTTTCGATTGCACACTGAAGGCCAATGCTCCTTTGCCAGTGCCGGAGACGTAATAATATTGGCGGTAACCCAAGTAGACTAACATCAGGTTTGAGCTGTCTATCGCTTTGTTCACTCCCAGGGCTGCCTTAGCCTCATCTTCACTCTGAAGGGGTGAAAACCCGCCCCCGACTGTCTCCAGCACATCATGCCTATACAATGCGCTGCCCACCACAATATAGCCTGCAGGTTTACCGGTCTTCACGATCTCGAATACATAGCCCACGAGGCGGGCTTGAAGGTCGAAGCACGGAGTGCCATTGACTGGGTCAGCGCCCTCCCAGTCTGTGTTAATATTGGCTGCGTTACTGGCAATGAACTCTTTTGCCCGTTCTTGGGCTAATTGCTGGTCGGATTTATTCTCCGCAGCAAAAGCACCGATTGGGAGTGTCGCCAATACTGTCAATGCAATTATCAATGATAACAATAGTCTTTTCATTCTTATCCTCCTTTATTATCAAGTCATTGCGTACGTATGTTTGCTCTACCTCAAGGCAGGGCAAATGCTGTCCATCTGCCACACCTCAAATAGACCACGAAGCTTCATGAAAGCCCTACCCCCTGATAATGTTCCTCAACTTCCGCTCCTATGTGAGGGTGTAATCATTTCAATATGTACAACTATGTGTTATGTGCAGGAATATTAAAGCATATATACATGAAATCGGCATGAACCAAAGATGAAAATAAGATGAACACACACTCGTGAGGCGCAATAGGAAGCGAATGTTGCACAAAGGCTGGCGCACCCCCTTGACAGCGCGCCTCTACTAGCTGACAATATGGGACAGTCGCATGCTAAAGACCCGCTGAAAGCGCAGCAATGCGAAAGAGAGCAGCCGAGTTGAATAAGGAGGTGGATAAATGATATTTATTGCGGGTCTGGTCTTTATAATCGCAGGTTGGGCTGTCCAGCTAGGCAAGACGCTTGCCAGAAAGGAGCGGGACCTCAGTCTACTGTTTCCTGCGCTATATGGCACAGGTTGCGTCCTGCTGCTCGCAGGCAATTTCCTGGCTAAGGACATCATCACAGGTGTACTAAATACCATCTGTGCAATATTAGCAGCAATTTTATTTGCAGTGCTGCTGACCTGGAAGAAGACCGGCTAAATCCCTTCGTCCCGCATTTGTAATTGCACTTTTTAGCGGCAAAGCCGCTAAGTGGCAACACTTATATTTACACCAGCATATAGCCAAACGCCTGTTTGCTGATGATGTGGGTGGGGTGGGAGGGGTCGGGCTCCACCTTCTCACGGAGGCGGTGGACTAGCTGGGCAACGGTGGCATCGGAGATGGCGGAGGTATCTTTGCTTTCAGACCACACTGCCTCGATTATGTCATCATGCGAGCATACCATGCCAGCATGTTTGTAAAGGAATAGCAGCAGCGCATATTCTTTCCTGGACAGCTTCTTCGGTTGCCCGTCCACCAGCACCTCCTTCTTTCCCTCGTCTATCTTCAGCCAGGCGACCTCCGGCTCCCCACCATGCCCCACAGCCAGTGATTTCTTGCCTACGATTACACCGGTGTCCTCGGTCTCTTTGAATACCAGCACGGTGTGCGCCGAATTGCCCTCGATGCCGAGCCCGAGCCTGCTGTTGTGCTTGAGTTCGTACAGGTTGCCGGGGACTATGCGGTCATCATCCAGCATGGTGCCATTGGTGCTGCCGAGGTCGCGCACCCAGTACCTGCCATCCTTGAGTATGATCTCGAGGTGCCGCCGGGAAATGACCTCATCGGTGAGCTCGATATCGGGCTGGCTCTGCGGAGCGCGTCTGCCCACCAGAGTGACCGGCCTGTTCAGGGTGAATGTCTTGCCGGTATCTTCGGCATTACCCTTCCTGACGATTACGAATGCCACCGATAACCTCCAACGACGCAGGTCTATTTTAGCGCACTGTAGTATAATTGTGCATGTCAGTGAAGTTGTCAGATGTGTGTCAGGCGTTTGTCAGCCGACCGTCAAGCAAAGTGGGTGGCAATTGCGTTATATTGTTATGAAGGCATGTAGCAGCAACCATGATGGTGAACGACTCGAAGGTGCCCGACCAGCCGGCTGATGCCGGAAGCGGTCGTGATGATACGGTCTGTACCCAGTACCGACCGTCCACTGCCGCTGGGGAACGGGAACGCCCCGAACATAAGACCATCTGCCCTAGGTGCCAGAGCCCAAATATCCCGGACAGCTTCTTCTGCTATACCTGCGGAAAGTATTTCGCCGATGTGGATGGGGTGGGCAGGGGTAAGGGCAAACGCGGACGGGGTACAGCGCAGTCGCCGGCGCGGAAGGCTAAGGTGGTAATGCCCGACGGCAGCGAGTTCGTCCTCACCGGCGACCCCGTGTTTATAGAGCGCGCCGATTTCGCCGGCATGCTGCCCTATGAGACATTGATGGCAGTGTCCCGGCAGCATGTTCTGCTCAGCTATAGCCGGGGCAACTACTATATCCAGGACTACGGACCCGAGGGCAAAGGCAGCACCAACCATACCAGGCTCAACGGCGTTGATATATATGGGAAGAGAAAGCCCCTCAGGGACGGCGATAAGATCGAACTCGCCGGACAGCCAGAGCTGACCCTGACCTTCAGGCTGCTCGACGGAAATGAATAGACGGGAAAAAGCGGAGGCTGGTTTGGAAATAGGTTATTGGTCAGATACGGGACTGATGCGCAGCCTCAACGAGGACAGCGTCCTGTGCACCAGGTTCGACCTGAAGACCCACCTGGGCGTGGTCTCGGCGGGGCTCTTCACCGTGGCTGACGGCATGGGCGGACACAATGCCGGCGAGGTTGCCAGCGACCTCGCCGTGAGGACATTCCACGCTGAATGCCTCTCCCGCCTCCTCACCCAGACCACCACCTCACCGCTGTCCATTCTGGAAGCTGCCGTCATTAGGACGAACGCTATTGTGTTCAATACCGCCGCTGAGGAGGGGCTCAGGGGTATGGGCACCACCCTCACCGCAGCACTGGTAATCGGCAATAACCTTTATGTGGCACATATCGGCGATTCCAGGTGCTATATCATCAACGCACAGGAGACCATCCAGGTGACCAAAGACCATTCCGTGGTGCAGCAACTGGTGGATGCCGGGATTATCACCGCGGAGGAGGCGATGCACCACCCCAACAGGAATGAGATAACACGCGCCCTGGGCTATTTTAGGGAGACGACGCCCGACCTGTACCACCTGAAACTGTACGCCGGCGACCACATACTGCTGTGCTCCGATGGTCTCTGCGGTGTGCTGCCACAGGAGAAGATAGCCCAGACCGTCTTGGGCACCCCCGGCGCCAGCCAGGCATGCCTCGACCTCACCGCCCAGGCTAATCTGGCGGGGGGACCGGACAATATATCGGTGATAATAGTGAAGCCAGAAAACCTGCCCTCATGGCAGGCTGTAGTCTCGGCTGAGACCACGCTGGCGGGGAAGTCGGGAGGGAGCGATGTGGGGCTTTGAGTTCTCCGACCTGCTGATGTTCGTGGTATATGCCGCGCTGGCGATATGTGTCGCCGCGCTTATTTCCGTGCGCGTGCGCAAGAAGCGCACCCCGCGCCCCGACCGGAAGAAGACACATGTTCCCGCACCCGCCGACGGCAAAGCATATGTCCTCAACGGGCGCTATGCGTTGATTATGCCACCCTTCAAGCAGGGGGGCATGGCTACCATCTGGCGCGCCGTGGAGCGGAAGACGGGCAGGGCATGTATCATCAAGACGCCGCGTCGGGGCACCGCCATGGACAATGTCTATCTGGAAAAGCTCTTGCTGGAAGCTAGCTTTCTGAAGAGGCTAAATCACCCCGGCATAGTGAAATATATTGACGATTTCTATCACAAGGGCGAGTTCCACCTCGTCCTCGAATACCTGAACGGTGAGACACTGCTGGCGCTCTCGCCGAGGTCGCCACTGCAGGAGCAACAGGTCGTCCTCTGGGCATGCCAGCTCCTGGACGCCCTGTACTACATACACAGGGCTGGCATCATTCACAGGGACGTCAACCCGAAGAATATCATGCTATGCAGCGACGGCACGGTGAAGCTGATTGACTTCGGCACAGCGAAGGACCTCGACCCCGATAAAGACAAGACGCGTTACGATTCTTTCACGCAGATCACCAACAAGGGCTTCGATATCCCGGAGCTGTTCATCGGCAGGAAGAGCGACCACGAGTGTGACCTGTGCGGTCTGGCGCAGACATGCATATACCTGCTCACCCTGGATGAGCCCAACGATATCTGCCAGAACCTGTTCAGGTACAACTGGCCCCGCTCCTTCACCGAGGCTGCAATCCTCGCCGACTACCTCGTCTCCGCCGGCGTATCAAAGCGCGTGGCGAGGTGTCTGGCACAGGCTGTGATGTTCTCCCCGGACAGCAGGTTTGCCGATGCCCGCGCCATGCAGGCGGCGCTCGCCTCGGAAAGCGGCTACCTGATAAAACAACTGCAGGCGGTGTCGCAAAATGAAATGTAAGCTCCTCGTCCCCGTCCTGATTTTGAGCCTCCTGCTTGCACTGCTGGGAGGGACGGCAAATGTGGGCGCGGTGGGTCCGGCGACGGACAATACCACAATCTTGGATATCCCCGCCGACGACCACACCGGTGAGATAAAGCCGCCGGTGGAGTACTCCCTGCGGGCGCCTTCGGCGCAGTCTGAAAACGCCTCGCCCGACTTCATCCCCGCCTTCATTGGACCGTCCACGGAGCACAACTCCATGGTCACCGGCAGGGAAAACTGGTACCTGGAGGTGGACATCAATGCGCCGGGGTGGCTCTACATCTATGAACATTTCCCCGAGGGCACAGTCCCACCGGGGAGGTGGCTGGCTTATAAATGGCAACTGCCGCAAGGCGGTGTCTGGAGGCTGGGTCCTTTCTCCCCGGGCGAGGACGAACCTGAAGGGCAGCACGTATACGTGATATGGTTCTACAGCAACGGTCACTGGGCTGGCGAGGACTCCGAGCAGCCGCAGGGCAAGCTTGTCTACTGGACATACGCTAGAGGAGAGAGCGCCGAGAAGCCCGTTGAGCAGCAAGGACCCCAGACAGCGCCAGCCCCACCCGGAGGGAAGTTTACCGACCGCCTGCGCGCACTGCTCTCGTCGCCGCTGGCAGCGCTAATCGGCTTTTCAGCCCTGCTTCTCTTTGCACTTGCCCTGCTCGGTCTCTACCTCTACAGGCGCTACACCAGGCGCGGAGAGGCACCACCGCCTGTCAGAACAAAGCTGGAGGGGATGCCATCCCCTGCCCCCGCAGCCACCCCCAGGGGAAAGATAGCCTTGCCCAACGGCATGGAAATTTTGCTCGATGGCGGTGGCAGGGTTATCGGGAGGGGCGACCTCGCCAGGGCACTGGAGATACAAGAGCTGGCGCTGGTATCGAGGCGACACTTCGAGATCAAAGCGCAGCAGGGACAGTTCTACATTGAGGATCTGGGCAGCGCCAACGGCACCAGGCTCAATGGCGTGGACATCAGCGGCAAAGGACAGCTACCCCTCAACCACGATGACGTCATAGAACTTGCCGGCGTAATCCGGCTCAAGTTCCACATTCTCTAATTCCATAACACTTCCTCACCCGCAACACCCACTTTTTGTCAACAAACTGTCAACCTGCTGTCAACCCGCGGTCAAGCAGTCCGCCTCCACTGCGCGTATATTTAGAATTAGGAAATGTCGCAAGGAGTTGACTTAAAGGATTAAGGACATGAAGAAGTCTTTCTCAGCATTTCTGGTCGTTATCCTCGCCT
>DAOUCT010000012.1:0-5261 GCA_034432055.1 Dehalococcoidia bacterium
TTATATAATCGGCTATCATCCCGGTCGGTTACTACAAGACCGGCTTGGGGATGGCGCTCGGGGCAATAACTGCTGAAGGGAGGCAAGCATGAAGATTAAAGCAAACGGCATATCCATGTTCTATGAGATCAAGGGCAAGGGGGACAATCTGGTATTGATTCACGGGGCGGGGGACAATTTAAACATGTGGTACCATCAGGTACCGGTATTCACCAAAAAGTACCGGGTCATCACCTACGACGTGCGGGGTTCGGGCAGGACGGAAAGCCCGGAGGGGGAATACTCAACACGCCTGTTTGCCGAAGACGCCTATGAACTGATGAAGGCACTCAAAGTATCTGAGGCTTACTTTTTGGGGTATTCCATGGGTGGGCGCATCGCCCTGAACCTGGCACTGGAGCACCCGGAACTGGTGAAGGCGCTGGTGCTGGCTAACAGCGCTGTAGGGATGACACCACCGACTCCTGAAGCCATCGAACGGCGCAAAACGATAATCGGGCTGCTGGAAAAGAAAGACATGAAGGCTTTTGCCGAAATGATGACCACAGCGGCTTTCTCCCCTGATTTCAAATCACGAAATCCTGCCGAATTCAGAAGGTATATGAAGGTTAAAATGCAGAACAGTCCTGAAGGGCTCGCCAGACTTATGGGCTCACTGGGCGTTCCTGCCCCACCACCTGACCTCAGCAAGCTGAAGTGTCCTGTACTGCTTATCGTCGGGGAGCATGACTCTTACATGGGTGTAGAGCAGGGTAAACAGGCACAAGCGGCAATCACCGGCTCGGAGCTGGTCATCCTGCCCACCGGTCACGCCGCTGCCATCGAGGCGCCGGAAAGGTTTAACGCCGCGGTGCTGGACTTTCTATCAAAGGTCAAAAATGTACCTTAAAATTAGCCGGATTTCGAGTAAGGGCGTTGGCTGCTTTGTCTCTCCCCCGGTGGGATGGAGTTAGGGTGGGGGCTCACCCTCACCTTTATCCTCTCCCGTCAAGGGAGAGGAATAGAGGGAGGAGCTCTCCCGTCGAGGGAAAGCAGTGGAGAGAGTACTTCTCCCGTCGAGGGAGAGGGAAGGGAGAATGAAGTCCCCCTCCCATCAAAGGAGAGAAGAGCCTCTCTCTCCCCTGCGGGAGAGAGTTAGAGTGAGGGGGATGTTCACCCTCACCTTAGTCCTCTCCCGTCAAGGGAGAGGGGAGATACAAAAATCCTCTCTCCTCTCCGTGGGAGAGAGTGACGTCCCTTTGTTCTCTCTCCCCTCCGCGGGAGAGAGTTAGAGTGAGGGGGAGAAGACAGCAAAAATATGTGTCACTGGTCTACCAGGCGATTACATGCTTTTTGACGTCCGTCCTTATTTGAGCTAGACTTTACCCGTCTCCACCAATAATCATAAAGGAGGGTGAAGGATGTGCATCTGGTGCGAAAAGTATGCTCAGGGCTACGAGAGGTGGTACTTCAACCCGGCTAACTACGCCCGCAAACTCTACAAAATCAGGAAGGAGGAAGCTGAGACCAGTCTCGAAGCTGTACCCCAGGCTGCTGGCGGTATGTCACTGCTCAGGCAAGAATTTCTCGAAGCCTGGGAGAAAAAGGACTATGCAGCTATGGAAAAGATGAAACAGGAGGCTGAGCAACTCTCCTGGGCTACGCATTTCGGGCAGGTGGTCACTCTGGAAGATACTCTGAAGGTCATCGATATGATCTACCCCATCGCCATAATGACCTGCCTCTGCCGCCGTTCCATGTTGGGCTTGCCCGACGAAGAAAACTTCACCTGCATGGGCATGGGAGCGGGGATGTATAAATGGGAAAGGTGGCCCAATAACTACCGCGGTGGTGTCCAGTTCCTCACTCCTGAAGAAGCCAAGGACATCGTCACCAGACTGAACAAGAGAGGGCTGGTACAGACCCTGTTCACCTTTGGCACACCATACATCGGTGGCATCTGCAATTGCGATTACCCGGACTGCTCCGCCATCAGGTCGACGCTGGACTACGGTATCAGGACCCTATTGAAAGGTCATCACGTAGCCCAGATAGACCGCGAGTTGTGTAACGGCTGCGCCTCCTGCATTCACCGGTGCCAGTTCAAAGCCCTGAGTTTCTCGGCATCCCAGCAGAAGGCATATGTCGACCAGTTCCAGTGCTTCGGCTGCGGGCTTTGCGTCACCGAGTGCCCGCAGGACGCCATCACGCTGGTGGAACGCGCCAGCCTGCCGGCTTTAGCCAATGTGTGGTAAATGAGAACGGAGGGATAAGGATATGCTGCCGAAAATCACTGTAGACGAGCGGAAATGCACTGACCCGCTGTCCTGTCGCAAGTGTTTACTCATATGCCCAACACATGTCCTGGGTCTGGGCACAAAGGTAGGACCGAAAAAGTTTCAGGAGATACCACGCGATAAGTTCAGGGTCGCTGGAGTGCGCCTGGAAAAATGCACCGTCTGTCTGGACTGCGTCAAGGTCTGTCCTAATGGCGCTATACAGGTGAGTTTCAACGGAGGTGTGGCAAAATGACTACTGGCTGGAAATACGCTAGACCGGCAAAGGAAAAGCTTATGACGCTTGAGGAGCCGGGGAAGGAACTCCTCTTCGATGCCGATAAGGGACTGGTAGACGAGGTTAGCGCAAAGTTTAATCTCGGTGCCATCGCCCAAGGGCTCAAGGGCAAAAGCGAAGAACAGGCTTACAAGGCTATGGAGAAGCTGGGGAAAGAGGTAATGGACCTCACCATACAGCTTGGCGATGGTAAATATCTCGACCGCACCGGTGAGATGATCGAGCGCGTATTCAAGCAGACCGGCATATCTTTCCCCCACCGTTTCCAGAGGTATCTGGAACTTTCTATTCTGGGGATGAGACCCACTGACCGGTGGAGTATCACCAGGTCGACCACTAAAGAAGTAGTGCTTCAGGTGTCTTCATGCTCAATTAAAAAGGCCCTGGAAGAAACCGGCATAGGGGGTCTACCATGCAAAGGGTTCTGCCTTGCCAGCTTCGAAGCTGCCGCTGCAAAGACCGGTGACCAGGTGCACATCGAGATGACCAGGACACTGCCGCAGGAGGGGATGTGTCAGTTCCATTTCAGAGTATAGGTCCAGCGCCACTTTTTGCCAGTCCGCCAGGACACGCGTTCTATACATATCCCCCCTCAGATATCCCATCTAGCCCTGCCTGGCTGGGGTGGCGCAGATTACGCCCTCACTACCCGGAAATCGCTGAGGTCCTCGAAGAGTGGTACGACAGGACAGCGGAGAATTGCAGTCAGTTCGTCAACATAAGCGAGGTGAATAAATATAGCCTCACCTGCACCGTATGCCGCCACTTTGATACTACCGGCTGTAGCTCCCGGGATGCTTCCGGGGTAGATATCATCGGGCTACTGCGCAAAGCTTACGAACACGACAAACTGCCCTGACCGCAACCAGAGCAGCGTCCATCCCCACCCGAATCTTCACACCCAGGTTTGTCCTCCCTCCCCTCTGCAGGAGAAAGCTACTGGCTGCTTGTGGCGCCACAACTGCTTGCCCCCTCTCTCCCCTCGCGGGAGAAAGCTACCTTTTTGTCCTCTCTCCCCTCTGCGGGAGAGAGTTAGAGTGAGGGGACTGCTGCTTTATTTCACCCTCACCTTTATCCTCTCCCGTCGAGGGAGAGGAATGGAAAGAGGAGCTCTCCCATCAAGGGAGAGGAAATATAGAAAATCCCTCTCCCCTCGCGGGAGAGGCTAGGTGAGGGCAGTCACTCTCCCATCAACAGGGGGAAGAAAATGAAGTCCCTCTCCCCTCGCGGGAGAGGTCAGGTGAGGGGGCAGTCCTCTCTCCCCTCCCGAGAGAGGTCAGGTGAGGGCAAGCGCCACTATATACTGGACGAGTACAAGGGCTTCCAGTTTCCACCAAAATGTGGTAAAATAGAAAGAGTTTAATGGAAGCTATTGTGTCATCAGAGAGCTTGAATACTAGATATTGGACTAATAATTTACTCTTTCTGCCTGATGCAGCCTGAGAGTGCTGAGAGGGCTTTCTTGTCTTGAATCTTAGCCATGTCTCCAGAGAACAATAAACAACTGACCACAGCTTTTGAGGACTACACTGCCGAAGATATCCGCATACTGGACGGGCTTGATGCGGTGCGGCGGCGTCCCGGTATGTACATTGGCAGCACCGACCGTCAGGGGCTTCACCATCTCCTTTATGAGATAGTCTATAACAGCATAGATGAGGCGATGGCGGGCTACTGCACCCGTACCGAGGTGATAATCCATGAGGACAACTCGGTAACGGTCATCGACAACGGTCGGGGCATACCTGTAGAGACGCACCCGGTGACCAATACTTCAGCCCTTGAGGCTGTGATGACCAGACTTCACGCCGGGGCTAAATTTGGTGGTCGCACCTACACGGTTTCCAGCGGCTTACACGGCGTCGGTGCTTCGGTGGTAAATGCACTCTCAGAGTGGCTCGTGGTCGAAGTCAGGCGCCAGGGCAAGATTTACCGCCAGGAATACCAGCGCGGCAAGCCCATCTCGGGACTGGAGGTCATCGGCGACACCGACGAGACCGGGACAACCATCACATTTCTGGCTGACAGTGAGATCTTCGACGACATCAACTATGACTTCGATACCGTCCGTCAACGACTTAGAGAGCTCGCCTTCCTGAACAAGAACCTGGAAATAAGTCTTAAGGACGAGCGCAACGATAAGGAGCTGACCTTCTTGTTCGAAGGAGGAATCGCCACCCTTGTCCGCCGCTTCAACAAAGACAGGGAGGTACTTAACCGTGACCCGATCTATATCTCGGGGTCGAGCAATAGTACGCAGGTTGAAGTTGCCCTGCAGTATAACGATGGCTTTACCGAGTCCACCCTCAGCTTCGCCAATTGTGTGAACACCGCAGATGGCGGCAGCCACCTGACCGGCTTTCGCTCAGCTCTCACCCGAGTTCTAAACGATTACGCACGGCAGAACAAGCTGCTTAAAGACTCGGAGCCAAACCTCATCGGCGAGGATGTCCGCGATGGGTTAACAGCCATCGTCAGTGTGAGGCTGGTCGAGCCCCAGTTTGAAGGACAGACCAAAGCTAAACTGGGCAACCCCGAGGTAAAAAGCGTGGTCGAAGTTATAGTGGCTGATGGGCTCACCCAGTATCTGGAGCAACACCCCGACGAGGCTAAAGCTATAATAGGGAAATGTCTGATTTCCGCCAAAGCTAGAGAGGCAGCGCGCAAGGCGCGTGACCTCATCTTCAAAAAGAGCGGCTTCGAGGCAG
>DAOUCT010000013.1:0-11874 GCA_034432055.1 Dehalococcoidia bacterium
GGGTTAAATGCCGGCTGCCTGGAGGATGTCGGGGACGACTTCTTCCCTGCCTATAGCCATGATGTGGACGCCGTCGCAGAGCCCTTCCTTCTTGATGGTGGCTATCATCCTGCCGGCTATCTCAATGCCTTTCTGGAGAGCCGTGCCTTTGGGGGCACTCGCCAGTTCGTCAATCAGGTGCTGGGGGACAAAGATGCCGGGGACATTTTCGTTCATGTATTGCGCCATCCTGGCTGAGGAGAGCAGGACAATGCCAGCAAGGACTTTTACCGGGAACTGGCGGGCGAATTTCATGAATTTGGCGAATTTTTCCAAGTCATAAATCGCCTGCGTCTGGAAGAACTCGGCACCGGCTTCAACCTTTTTTTCGAACTTGACCAGTTGCGGCTCGATGGGGTTTGCCTCAGGAGTCACGATAGCGCCGGCGCAGAATTCCACAGCGCCATCCAAATCGTTGCCGCCAAGGTCTTTGCCCGATTCTAGAGTCCTTATAGTTCTGAGTAGCTGCACGGAATCGAGGTCGAAGACCCCTTTGGCTTCTTTGTGGTCGCCCACAGGCACAGCATCGCCGGTGAGACAGAGCACATTCCTGATTCCCCTGGTATAGGCGAAGAGGAGCTCAGCCTGAAGGGCAAGACGGTTGCGGTCGCGGCAGGTCATCTGCAGGATGGGCTCGCCACCGCGTTCTGTGATCGCCAGACAGCCGCCAATGGAGGGGAAGCGCATGACCGAACTCTGGTGGTCGGTGACGTTTATGGCATCAACCTTGTCTTTGAGTAGATCGATGTGATGGTACATCTTTTCCAGGTTGGTCCCTTTAGGCGGACCTATCTCACTGGTGATGACAAAATTGTCCGATTTGAGCGCCTGTTTGAATTTTGAAGTCATGCTTCACCTCACCTGTTCACAGCACTTTGATAAGCCGCGGTCTGGGGACAACCTGATAGTTCTTGGGCGGCTGATATTTGCGCATGGCGTCAAGCCTGCCCTGCTCTTTGAGCCGGTTGTAGATAAGCGTCCAGGCGCAGTCTTTTTCTTTGTCCACCTCACACCTCCCATTGTTAGTGCCCCCACAGGGTCCATTGAGTAAACCTTTGTGGCAGGCGGTGATGGGGCAGATGCCAGCCATCTCTCCAAGCACGCATTGTCCGCACTGGGCACAGACCTCGTGAAATACGCCATGTCCATCGTCCATGCCGATGAACAGGGTGTCCAGCGCCGGGACAACCGGCTTTGTTACATTCTGTCCCATTCTGTGTACCCCCAGGGCACATGCCATCACCAGGACGGCATGGGCGCTCTGGATTGCACTGCCGTATTCTTCTGCCAGCGCTGCAGTGATGTCGTCGCAGGCTGTGGGGATGACCACGGTGCCGGTGATGAGTTTGCCCTGCGACTGTAGCTGTTCTTTCATTGCAGCCACCTCTTCAACCCCGCCGGTGTGCGTCAGCGTGGCGCAGGTGCCGCAGCCGGCAATGAATACCCGGCTGAAGCCCTGTAGCTGCTGGGCGATTTCCTCAAAAGGTTTTTGTCTGGTGATCGATTTCATAGTTCCTCCTAGCTCTCCAGGTCACATCTTAAGCAGCGTCTTGCTTCGTACCTGGCTTGCTCTTCTGAAAGCGCCAGCTCGGTCTCCTGGAAGCTACGCCTTCTAACTTCTAAGGGAAGTACCTGTACTTTCGGTCTGTAAGCTGCCTTCCATGCCTCTTCTTCTTGGATGGCAGGTTTTTCCGCAGATATGGTGCCTGTGCCTCTGGTGTCATACATGTGCACCGGCGAGCGGTCGCCCCGGAGGTATTTGTCGATCGCCAGCGCACCCCGCCTGCCGCTGGCGATGGCATCGATGATCATGCCCGGTCCGGAGACGAAATCGCCACCGGCGAAGACGCCGGGCACATTGGTGCTCAATGTGTTGGAGTCGACCACCAGCCTTTCCCAGCGGCTGCGCTCCAGAGCGCTATCCGGGGGAAGAAAGGAGAGGTCAGCCGCCTGACCGACAGCGGCGATTACAGTGTCCGCCTCGACGAAGAACTCCGATTGGGGTACAGGGACGGGTCGGCGGCGACCGCTTTCATCTGGCTCGCCCAGCTTCATGCGCACGCACTGGAGCCCGGCTACCCTGTTGTCCTGGCTGACGACTCTGGTGGGTCCGATGAGGAAGTGGATGTTGACGCCTTCGGCGACCGCCTCGTCGTATTCGACCTCGGTGACCGGCATCTCTTCGCGGGAGCGTCGGTAATAGACATTGACCTCTTCAGCACCGAGGCGAAGGGCGGTGCGGGAGGCATCGAGGGCGACATTGCCGCCGCCGATTATCGCCACCCGGCGCCCAACTTTGACCTCTTTGCCCAGTTTGACATCGCGCAGGAATTTCAAGCCGTAATAGAAGCCGGACAGGCTTTCGCTTTCTCCAGGTATGCCGATGACTTGGCTTTTTTGAGCGCCGGCAGCGATGAAGACGGCGTCGTAACCGCTGGAGCGGAGATGCTCTATGGTGAAGCTGGTATTAAGCGGTGTGCTGTACTTTATCTCTACACCCCGTTTGATGATGTGGTCGATCTCTTTGTCGATGACCTCCCTGGGGAGGCGGAAGTCCGGTATGGCTACAGCGGGCATGCCGCCGCCCACTTCAGCGGCTTCGAAAACGGTGACACCATAGCCCATCTGGGCGAGGAAGTAGGCACAGGACAAGCCGCAGGGACCGGCACCGATTACCGCCACCTTTTCTTTTCTAGTCCTGGGGAAGGGCTCCGGCTGGGGAAATCCGTTGATATGGTCGAAATACCAGTCAGCGGCAAACCTCTTCAGCGCACGGATAGCTACCGGTTCATCGAGTTCTCCCCGGCGGCACCTGCCCTCGCAGGGGTGGTGGCAGATGCGCCCGCAGATGGCGGGGAAGGGGTTCCGTTCTCTGATGGTCTCGACCGCCTCGAGGTATTCGCCGGCGGCGATGTGGGCAACATATTTGGGGATATTAATGCCCACGGGGCAGGTGTGCTGGCAGGGGGAGATCATCAGAGCATCGCACACCGCCGCCGGGCACCTCTTCTCTTTGATGTGGGTTTCATATTCGTCTCTGAAGTAATTAAGCGTGGTGAGCACCGGATTGGGGCAGGTCTGCCCCAGCCCGCAGAGGGAGCACTCTTTGACGGTCCTGGCTATGGAGAGTAGAGTATCGATATCGCCCTCGCGCCCCTTGCCCTGCGTGATCTTGGTGAGTATTTCCAGCATCTGCTTAGTCCCCAGACGGCAGGGGATGCACTTGCCGCAGGACTCCATCTGGGTGAAGCTGAGGAAGTAGCGGGCTACCTCCACCATGCATGTGGTCTCGTCCATCACCACCATGCCGCCCGAGCCCATGATGGAGCCGAGGCGAGCCAGGTTTTCGTAGTCCACAGGTGTATCGAGGAACTGCGCCGGTATGCATCCCCCAGAGGGTCCGCCGGTCTGTACTGCCTTGAACCTCTTGCCTCTGGGGATGCCGCCACCGATATCGAAGATGATGGTGGACAGTGGTGTGCCCATGGGCACCTCCACCAGTCCGCTGTTAGCCACCTTTCCAGTGAGGGCAAATACCGCTGTGCCCTTGCTTTTTTCGGTGCCGATGCCGGCGTACCATTCGGCGCCGTTGGCTATGATCAGCGGTACGGAAGCTAAGGTCTTCACGTTGTTGATGATGGTGGGCTTGCCATCGAGTCCCACCTGGGCAGGGAAGGGTGGGCGGGGGCGAGGCATGCCCCGCCGGCTTTCGATGGAGGCTATGAGTGCGGTCTCCTCGCCGCAAACGAAGGCGCCGGCGCCCTCTTTAATCTCTACATTGAAGCTGAAACCGGAGTCGAAGATGTTGTTGCCAAGGTGCTTCTGCTGTTTTGCCAGCTCGAGGGCATGGCGGACGCGGCGCACTGCCAGCGGGTATTCGGCGCGCACGTAAATGTAGCCCTTAGTGGCTCCGATGGCGTAGCCGGCGATGGTCAAGCCTTCGATAACGGCGAAGGGGTCAGCCTCGAGTATGGAGCGGTCCATAAAGGCACCGGGGTCGCCTTCATCGGCATTGCAGATAACGTATTTCTGGTTTCCCGGTGCGGCGCGGCAGAACTCCCATTTCCGCCAGGTGGGGAACCCGGCGCCGCCGCGCCCCCTCAAGCCGGACCTTTTTATCTCTTCGATCACCTGCTCCGGGGTCATCTCCAGCAGGGCTTTGCGCAGGGCGCGAAAGCCGCCGCTGTTGATATAATCTTCGATGCTTTCCGGATTGATATGACCGCAGTTATGCAGGATTACCCGCTGTTGCTTGGCATAGAAGTTGATCTCGGAATAATGTGGTATGCGTTTGCCCGAAAACGGGTCCTGATAGAACAGGCGCTCCACGGGCACGCCCTGACGAAGATGGGACTGGACGATATCGGGAATGTCATCCACCTGCACATGGGTGTAGAAAATCCCCTCAGGCTCGATGACCACATTGGGACCCTGCTCGCAAAAACCGTGGCAGCCGGTGAAGTCCACCTTCACGCGGTCTATACCCAGCCTGGCTATCTCCTTCTGAAAAGCCTCGTAGACGGCGTCCGAGCGGCTGGAGATGCAGCCTGTCCCCTGGCAGACAAGCACGGTGAGCGCGGTTTTCATGTTATTCGCCACCTCTTTTCAGCAAATACTCGACCTTCTTGGGGTTCATCTGTCCGAAAACCCTGTCGCTGATGACGATGTTGGGCGCCAGCGCACAAACGCCGATGCATGCCACTGTCTCCAGGGTGTACTCCATGTCGGGTGTGGTCTCGCCTTCCTCGACACCCAGGGTCTGCTTGACCAGTTTCAATATAGTCTTACCGCCCCTCACGTGGCAGGCGGTGCCACGGCAGACCCTGACCACCTTCCTGCCCCGTGGCTTGGTGTAAAGCTGGGCATAGAACGAGATGACCCCTTGTACCTGGCTGGGAAACAGCTTGAGTGCTTGAGCGATGAGCGGGATAGACTCCTGCGGGATGTAGCCGAACTCGTTCTGGACTTTTTGCACCAGCGGTATCAAAGACCAGCGCTGGTCGCTGTAGTCGGCGATAATTGCTTTAAGTCGTTCCATATCGACCGTCGTACTTACCGCTTGCTCAGTCATTTCGCTCTACCCTCCTTATAGCTACGCGGCATGATTTGAACGCCGGCGCTTTTGATTGCGGGTCCAGAGTGATATCGAACAGTGCGTTCGCCGGTATATCGGGGTATGAAGACGGCAGGAAAAGCATGCCCTGCGGGATGTCGCTTGATATTTTTATCGGTGCCATGACCTCACCCGCGGGTGAAATAATTCGCACCATGTCGCCGTCGGTTAAAGAAAGGCTGCTGGCGTCATCGGGGTGAATTTCCAGAAATCCGCAGGGGGAGAATTTTTTCAGCCCCGGTGATTTCAGTGACCAGCTCCCGCTGCTCGGGTGGGGGAAGGCAGCACCGATGAGTAGCAGGAACGGATAATCGTCTCCGGTTACGGGTGGGACCTGGTAGTTGGTTATGGGTGAGAAGCGCGGGAAACCGCGGGGTGCCTGGATCTCTGGAGTTTGCTGGCTTGTGGTGCCTCTGGTCTCGAATTCGAAGCTCTTGCCCTCGCCACCATAATACTGGTAGCCGGGAATGCAGTCCTCCATCTCAGTCACGATATCTTCGAAGCGCGAGTAGGGTAGCGGACTACCCATTTTGCTGGCGATATCGAGCAGAATTTCCCAGTCGGGACGGCTTTTGCCCGGTGGCTGGACGGCTTTTCTGAATTTCTTGATTTTTCCCTCGAAATTTATGAGCGTGCCATCTTTCTCGGCGAAACTTGCTGTCGGGAGTACCACTGAGGCTAGCTTCGCCGTCTCGGTCAGGAATATGTCCTGGACTACAAGCAGTCCCAGCGAGCTCAGGGCATCTATGATAAAACGGCGGTGTGGGAAGCTGGACACGGGGTCTTCACCGACGATATAAAGGGCTTTGATTTTTCCCTCCTTTGCCTGTTGTAGCATTTCTACTGCGGTTAGGCCGGCGGGAGGAGGCAGTTTAACATTCCATGCTGCTTCGAGGGTTTGTCTTGCGCCGGTGTCAGCCATGCCCTGAAATCCGGGGAGGAGGCGGGGGGAGAGCCCCATAGCCATGACGCCATAGCTATTATTTTCTTTCTGGAGTGCCACAACGCCACCTCCTTGGCGCACGGTGTTGCCGGTCAGCAGTGCTAGATTGGCGATTGCTCTGACGCAGTCGGTGCCGTCGGGGTATTGGGTAACACCGCTGCCGTAAACGATGGATGCTTTCCTTGCGCCAGCATAGAGCCTGGCAGCGGCAATGATTTGCTCTGGTGGCACGGAGGTGACAGCAGCAGCATATTCTGGTGTGAAGGTCTCCAGCGCCCGGGCAAAGGACTCAAAATTGTCAGTGCGCCGCACTACGAATTCCCTGTCCAGCAAGCCCTCTTTGAGGATGACATGGGCGATGGCGTTTAACAGCGCTATGTCGGTGCCGGGATTGGGTTGCAGGTGTAACGTAGCGAAAAAGGCTAGTTTGGTACGGTGGGGGTCTATCAATATCAGTTTCGAGCCCTTACCTTTTACGGCGCGTTTTATGGCGTAACCGACGACCGGGGCGGAGGTGGTGACATCTGCACCGATCACCATAATCACATCGGATCTTTCCAGCATTTCCGCAGCATTTGCCGGTTGAGGCAAGCCGATGGTGGTACCCAGTCCCAGGAGCGTAGCGGAGTTATGGAGGCGACCTCCGGAATCTAAGTTGTTGGTGCCGATGACACTTCTGGCAAACCGTTGCAACAGGTAGCTTTCTTCATTGGTGCATCTGGCTGAACCGAGGATGGCGATGCTATCCGGGCTGTATTCGTTTATTATTCTGCTGAGTCCGTCAGCCACAAGCTTTAGTGCCTCGTCCCAATCGCTTTCCGTGAGGCTGCCGTTTTTTCTGACCAGGGGTGTGGTGAGCCTATCCGGGCTATGGACGAAATCGTAGCCATAGCTCCCGCGTACGCAGAGAGGGCGGTAATCGCTACCTTCGACTTTTCGAGGGACTGCGCGCACCATATGACCGTCCTTTATCTCCAGCTCGATGCTGCAACCGCAGCCGCAGTAGGGGCATGTGGTCCTGACGGCAGTCTGTGTTGTCCCGCGGTATGTGAAGTCCTTTTCCGTTATTGCCCCTGTGGGGCAGAGTGCCACACAGGCACCGCAGAAGGTGCATCCTGAGGTGTCAAGAGGTAGGTCTTCGAAGGTGGTCGGCTTGGTCTTAAAGCCGCGCTGGAAGTAATCGAGTACACCTTCGACCACCAGCTCCTGGCAAGCCCGGATACATTTGGCGCACAGAATGCATTTGCTCAGGTCGCGCTGAATGAAGGGGTTGACTTCCTGAATGATGGCAATCTGTGGAATGCGGTGAAGTTCCAGCCCGGAGATGCCCATTTCAGTGGCGATCGCTCTTAATCTACAGCGGTTACCCTTATCGCATACCGGGCAGGCATCGGGGTGGCTTGCCAGCATTAACTGCACTATCGTCTTTCGGTGTGCCAGTACTCGCGGCGAGTGGGTGTTGATCACCATTCCCGGTGCTATCGGGGTAACGCAAGCTGCCATCAGGGCGCCGCTCTTTTCCTCCTCCACGATGCAGAGGCGGCAGGCACCGATGTCGGGCAGGTGGTCGTCGTGACAGAGTGTGGGAATATGTACCCCCGCCTCCTGTGCCAGGGCGAGGATGCTCATTCCGGCGTAACCGCTTACCTCAGTGCCATCCAGCGTGATCGTTACCGGCTGCAACTCACCTATCCTTCAGATACGGTCCGGCGCTGTTTTCCGATCGCCAGCTGGTTTAAAGCTCTACCGGGATACGTTCCCCTCTATCGGCTGCCCTGATGGCAGCAAGGAGCATGGAACTGGCGCTCTTTTTGGGAATAAAGCCGAAGGCACCCACCTTTTCGCTGGCGCGCACGTTGGCTTCGTCGGCGTACTGTGTCAGCATAAGCACCCTTGTGGGCATACCCCCTTCGGTCAGTTCTCTGGTGGCTTCAAGCCCGTCCATGCCCGGCATGGCGATATCCATGAGCACTATGTCGGGCATGAGCTCTCGTGTTTTCCAGATAGCCTCGTTACCGTCGACTGCTTCTCCTACCACCTGAATATCCGGTTGCAGTCCCAGGAGAATGCGGATACCTTCGCGGACGACCACATGGTCATCGACTATAAGCACCTTTATCTTCCTGGTCGCCTTATCCAGTAACTTCCTGACGCTTACCATTAGCGCCCCTGTCTCGACTGGTCTCTGGAAGTAGTCCTCAGCGTCCAGTCGCATCCCTTCGTATAAACTCCACCCTCTGGTCAGCCTTTGTTCCGCTGGGGCATCGACCACTACTATAGGGAGGTCACTAAAACTGGGGCTCTGCTTCAGCCACTGGTGCAACTGGAATGCAGCCCCGCGGGGCTCGATGGTGCCAAGTATGACCAGGGCGATTTTCTGGCGACGTATTAAGTCCTGTGCCTCGGGCAGGCTCCTGGCGCTGAGTGCCGCATGATTCTGCACCTCCAGCGCCCTCTTTATTTCATCGATAAACTCAGGCTCGTTGTCAACTATCAGGACTTTGACTTTCTCATCCATCTCAGCCTCCTTGCCCAGCGTCCAGAATAGGTAAAAGCGGCGCTGTGCTTTTGTACTTTCAGTATAGAATCTTGTCGACTGGTGGCACAGAGGTGAACACCTCAAAAGGTCCTGGGAAACACCGCAATTTTGGCTGGAGAAGTTACCGAAATTGGGGGTGGGATATTGCGCCGGCAGGGGTGCGCTGGTGTCAGGATATGGTGATTATACCCTTTCGAATTGCGTACTTGACCAGGTCTGTCCGGTTATGGATATCAAGCTTAGCCATGAGGCTGGTCTTGTGCCTGTCCACGGTCTTGGGGCTAAGCACCAGCATTTTGGCGATTTCCTGGGTGGTATACCCTTCAGCCAGGAGCTTCAAAATCTCCCGCTCCCTGTCGGTCAACTGCCGGTAAGGGTCTTGTTCCCTCATCGAATCGAGCCTTTGCTGGTACCCATCTACGAAGATGCGAGCGACCGATGGTGACAAATAGGAGTCCCCACGGTACACAGAGCGGATGGCGGTGACCAGTTCAGAAGAGGCTGCTGTCTTACAGATGAACCCGCGGGCGCCAGCCTCGAACATAGGGAAGACGAACTCGTGGTCATCATACTGAGTGAGCGCGATTACTTTTGTCCTGGTGAACTGCTTGCAGATACGGCGAGTTGCCTCCAGTCCGTCCATGAGGGGCATGGCGACATCCATCAGGACTACGTCTGGCAGCAGCTTTTCTACCTTTTCAATAGCTTCCCTGCCGTTAGCCGCTTCTCCGACGAGTTCGATATCTGGCATCAGCCCCAGCAGGGCATAGATACCATCACGCACTATGGCGTGGTCATCAACTACCAGCACCTTTATCTTTGACATCGGCTGTTCTCCATTGTATCGGTACCCTTACCGTGACGGTAGTGCCCCTGCCCGGTTGTGACTTTACATTGCAGGTACCGCCCATGAGATGGACTCGCTCTTTCATGCTGAACAAGCCGGCACCACGACCGCTCGGCTCGACAGTCCGTATCTGTGAAACATCAAATCCCACACCATTGTCGCTGACGGTCATCACCAGTTCATTACCGATTACTTTCAGAGAGATTGAAGCGCTGGTCGCTTTAGAGTGTTGCTGGATGTTGCCGATTGCTCCCTGTGCCACACGAAAGAGGTTTGTCTCAACATCTTTGGGCAAAGTCCTGCCCGGCTCATCGAAATGGAAGGAGACGCTTATCCCCAGGGGTGTCAGCACCGATTCAGCGTGCTGGCGGAGCGCCGGGACCAGCCCCAGCGAGTCCAGAAGCGTAGGACGAAGGTTCACGATAAGGCGGTGGACCTCGTTTCCCACCTCCACGGCTAGCCCATGCGCCTTTTTTAGCGTCTCCTTGATCCTGCTGTCCTGGATGCCAGCCATCTCGACCATTTCGATAACTGCCTGAAGGTTGAGCACCAGACCGGAAAGTGCCTGACTGGTCTCATCGTGGAGTTCGCGAGAGATGCGCCTCCGTTCCTCCTCTTGTGCCATCAAGGCGAACCGAGCCAGTTGACGGTAGCGCTCTCTGCTTCTACGCAATTCTGCGTAAAGCCTTGCCTGTTCAATCGCCAACCCGAGGAGGTCGCCGGTGGCGTAGAGGAGGTGGATGTCCTTCTCGGTAAATTGATGAGGCAGATGGCTGGCTATGTTCATGACTCCAAGGACTTTGTTTCTGGACATAAGCGGGACGCTGACGAAAGCCTTCAGCCCTTCTTTGCTGATGAGTTCGGGGTGAGCGGCTTCGGGGCTCTGGGAGATGTCCTCCAGCATGATGGCTCTGGCGCTTTCTGCTACTTTCCCGGCTACGCCCTCGCCGAGCTTAATGCGCATCTGCTGGGCGTAGTCATCGGATATGCCGCGGTACACACAATAGGAGAGAGCGTTTGTGTCCTCGTCAAGGAGCATAATGCCGCCGATAGCCCTATCCAGAATGCTGAGGACCGTGTCCAGCCCGACGCGGAGGATGGCATCGAGGTCGGTGATGCCGCTGATAGCAGCAGCGACACGGCTTAAGGCAGCGAGTTCGTCAAGGCTGGTCTGAGCGGTGGTTGGCGTGTCTATCTTTCGGGAGTTTGCCCTGACTGCCCGTCCACTTCCGGTCTGCCCCCTTCCTGTTTTCATCACCCACCTGCCTGAGTAGAATCTAGCTTACAGTAAGGAATAGCGATTGTCAACGCGGAGCGTGCTAATGATTTCAACCGGGGCGGTCTGCCCGGGACAGGCTAATCTGCTTCGCTGAGCCGTTTTTTGAGATAGTCAATCACTTTGACCGGGGTGGGGTCTACTTGGTAAAGGAGTGCCAGGTAGTAGCTCACCCAGTCGCCAAGGTAGATGAGCCCCATCATATGGGCAAACTCGCTTTCGCCATAGGCGTCCACGAGCTGGTGGCTGATACCATTCTGCTTTAGCAGTTCTGAGGTCACTTCGTAGCGGACAAGGGTGCGGGGGTGGATGTGGCTGGAGCGGAGCAGGACGACGAATATGTTTGAAGCGAGTTCACGCGGTAGTTCATAGCCGACCACGGCGTTGTGATCCAGTTCAGGTAGAGTCTCGAAAAATGCCCAGGCTTTGCTGTTTTCGTTGAACTGTGTCTTCCAGCGGCGTGCCACCTCGCTCAGGATGCCTGCGCCATAGATAACAACTATTTTGCCGTGAAGGCTTCGGGCAAGCTGTTTTGCCAGGTTGGAGCCTGTGGGTGCAGCCTCGTTCCATTTTAAAAGTAGCTCTTCCAGCGTTTTTAACATTTCAGCCACTTCTGCCGATTTGTCCTCGAAGAAGCCGAGCTGCTGGAAGAAGGCGATAAGCGGCATGAGACTATAGCCCAGGGCTGCCCGTGGCGGTGAGACATGGTCGATGGTGAAAACGGGCACCCCCACCTTCTCCGCCATTTCTCTCAGCTTGCCGCCGGTGGTCAGCGCCAGCTTATGGCATCTGGTATTCAGCGCTTGAGAGAAGGCAGAGAGCGTCTCCTCGGTATTGCCGGAATAGCTCGAGGCGATAACCAGCGTCCTGTCATCCACGAAAGGTGGCAGGTCGTAGTCCCTGAGGACGAAGACAAGGGGTCTCTTCAGGGGGTGTGTCAGGCTGCGGAGTAGGTCGCCGCCGATGGCGGAGCCACCCATGCCCAGTATTACCACTTTGTCCACATCGCGGTACTCCGTGGGTAGTTTGAATTGCAGGGCTTTATTCCAGGCGGCGTGACACTGCCGGGGCAACCCTTTCAATTGCCCTAGCATGCCGCCGAGGTCGAGGCGCTGGT
>DAOUCT010000014.1:0-9631 GCA_034432055.1 Dehalococcoidia bacterium
CTTTCCACCATTATAGCGCACCACCACTGCCCCAGACAGCCCTGTTTTCAGCTTCTTTCAAGCATCTGCCTTTCGGCTTCTTTAGCCGCGTCCGGCATGCTTTCCTTTGCCATCACCCGACGGTGATATGACCTTGCCTGATACAGTGCCATCAGCGGTGCATGCCCAAAGACCCTGTCCTTAGCAGCAAGGACCGTGCAAGGCGCTTTGCTATGCTTCAAGAAAAGCGAATCATGTCCCACACACAAGCACAACATAATATTAAGGTCGGTATTGTAACTATTGAGTATTTCCGCTTGAGCTATAGGATGACACATTGCCTCAAACCTTCCAGGCCATACCTTCTCCCAATCAGCAAGCCCCAGCTCTTCCTTTGGCACAGAGCCGCATTTGCAGGCTACCGATATAACCTCGAACCCTCTGTTCTCCAAAATGGGCACCAGCAGACTGGCTTCGAACTGGACTCCACTGCAATAGGCAACCCCCAGCCGCCTGTAGCCCATCCGCCGGGCAAACTCCATTATCTCCTCCACCCTGCTTTTAACCGGGGATGGGCTATTCGGCACATGTGGTAGTCGCATATAGCCCGCGCCTTCCTGCTTGGAAGCTTTAATAGCAAACTCACGCCACTCGTCGCTCAGACACCTTTCGGTGGCTTTCTTTATAATATCCGCCAATAGCTTGGCGGGACAATTGTCAGGCCCTTCCTGCCAGGCAATGCTATTGCACACCGGTCGCGGACATTTGGCACAATTAACATGTCTATCCATCTCTGTACTCATACTTGACCTCCTTGCTCGCTTTCCCATTACTTACCGCAACTATAACCGCTGTTCGGCTAAGGCGTCAACAGACATCCGTCTTTTTGCCAACGCAAATTGTGAAAGCGGTAAAATGCTTTCCGGTCACTTTGGGGGAACTAGTAGAGGGATGAGCCTGCGTATATCGTCAACTTTCTCCAGACCCCATACCATGTCTGCCAGACTTTCGGACTGCTCAATTCCAAGAACCGGCACCAGTAAGTCCATCGCCTTGCAGTGAACGTCCTCACGGCTCATGGGACGGTCAGGAAAGCCCAGTACGTGCTCAATAAAAATCTGCTTCGTCTCAGCGCTTCGCAATGTCACTTCCACAAGTGCCGATTCTACTCTCGGCTGCCTCTCCTGTGCCGGGTCATGGGTCAAGGTGACGATTTCCATTTTCTGCCTGATGGAATCGGTTTTCATCCGTTCGCGAGATGCAGCCATCTCGAAGGTCAACTCCCCGTCCTCCAGAATGACGGCAGCCAGGTATCTTAAGTTCAGAGCAGGCATTTCGTTATCAGAGAATGAGCTCAGCCTTTCCCCGGGCATCTTTATATTCACCTTCACGATATCATCCCGGTCCACGGTCTTAATGAGCGTCAGCAGACCTTCCACCCCGGCTTGAAGAGGACCACCGACGGGGTAGCGTTTGTACCCCACCTGCGGAAGTTCGAATTGCTCACCAAGCTTATATACCAACTTCTCCTTATCTAAGTCCGATTCCGGTCCAAGGAACACGCAGCTTAACAGCCATCCCGGACTTCCCTCGAAGGGGTCCCTGACACCGGTAAACCCATGATGGACGAGTAATGCAGCGTAGGTGCCATTTCTGGCTGGCATTCCACCGAACAGGAAGGCTTTCTCCAGATGGTCAACATCGCGTAACCACTGGTACGATCCAGACGCCTGCTGCACACAGTACGCAAACACTTCTCCAATCCTGTCCTGAGGAATCCTTAGAAGTGAAGCAGCCGCCGCTGCAGAGCCAAAGGTCGGCCCGATTCCATGTGATGATAGCCCGAAATCTTGTAGATTGCGGATACCGAGGGCTTTGGGTAAGCGACACGAAATCTCATACCCGACGATGACCGCTCTCATTAATTGCTCACCAGGACAAGCTAAGACCTCACCAATGCCCATTACCGTGGCAACAACAGCAGGCCCGGGTTGTACAAACGCCGAGGGACAAAAATCGTTGATCTCCGCTGCGTGGGCGGTCAGAGCATTAGCAAATATTGCGTCTAATAAAGATGTTTTCAAGTTGGTGCCAAGCAAGTGCGCAGTGCTGGTCTGTCCACTGTTAAACAAGGCAAAATCTCGGGCAAGCTGTGCTGGCTTTAATCTCGAGCAGGCTACAATAGATGCCAGGGTGTCCAGAATGTGTCGTTTGGCTAGTTCCCGAATTTCGTCAGTGACCGGCACCGTTTGGCTTTCAAATATATACTTTGACAAGGACCCCATAGGAGATGGACCGTGTAATTGCTTTCGGGCAAGCTGTGGGTTCCTTCGTACCTCTTCCAGGGTCCTCCTGAGACGGTTCATCCTTGCCCCTTCCACGGGAAAAGTCATTTGCTTAAGCGCCACCATTGTCCATTTTATACTCAATATTTGTCAAACCGCTTATGGTCTAGGCGACTTTTGCATAAGTCGCATCGCGCATGCGCAGATGCCATGCCTAAAGCCGGAATTTAGCTTGACAATAACAGGTAGCCAATATATTATTTTCCAGCACCACGCACGCCGCGGCGAAATTCTTCAGCAAAGGAGCAACATGGAGGAAATCATCGCCGAAACTACAGCGGGAAAAGTCTGCGGAATGAGGGAACGCGGTGTCCTGTCCTTTAAGGGTATCCCCTACGGTGCCCCCACGGGCGGTGATAGGCGGTTCTTACCGCCGCAGCCCGTTAAGCCCTGGAGCGGCATTAGATACGCCGGCGATTTTGGTCCTATCTGTTATCAGACAGGACTGCTTGTCGATGAGTCCCGGGACTTTAGATACGTCCGCGGGCAGGGACATATCAGGTACCTGCCGCAGAGCGAGAATTGCCTCACCCTGAATATCTGGACACCGGGAATCAATGACGGTGGCAAACGCCCGGTGATGGTATGGCTGCACGGACGCGGTCACTATGCCGGTGCTTCTTCAGAGACCATGTATAATGGCGCTAACCTATCAAGACGCGGCGATATCGTAGTCGTTTCGGTAAATCACCGCCTGAATGTCTTTGGTTATCTCTACCTTGACGAAATAGCCGGTGAGGAGTTTAAAGGGTCGGGCGTCGCTGGCGAACTGGACATCGTTCTTGCTTTAACCTGGATCAGGGACAATATCCGTTTCTTCGGTGGCGATCCCGATAATGTGACGATATTCGGGCAATCAGGCGGCGGCGCCAAAGTGAGCTTTTTGATGGCGATGCCTGTGGCAAAGAACTTGTTCCATCGTGCTATTATTCAGAGCGGACCCGCCGTTCGCGGTGTCGAGCCTAAAGATGCTACAGACTATGCCCAACGTTTGCTGGCGAAGCTTGGCATTAAAAAGAACGAAATACATAAACTTCAGCAAATGCCGGCACAGCAATTATTATTGGCAGCGGACAATGTATCGGAAAGACCCAGGATGAGTTTCATAGGCAGAGTGTTTAACGACTTGATGCGACTGCAGCCGGTAGTAGATGGGCATTACTTACCCGCCCATCCGTTCGACCCTGTAGCTGCACCGACAGCAGCGGATATCCCTCTGGTCATCGGCAGTACCCGGGACGAGAATGCCGTCTATGTGGCTGCAGACCCGCGGCGCCGCAGGCTGACAGAAGCGGAGTTGCGTGATAGATTGGCGCCTTTGCTGGGCGACAAGCTGGACTATGTACTTGGCGTTTATAAGAAGACGCGACCCGATGACACCCCCTGGGACTTGTATATAGGTCTCAACAGTGAATTTTTCCGCCGGGCAACGATACGGCTTGCAGAGCGGAAACTGCAAGGTGGGACAGCCCCCGTTTACCTGTATCTATTCACTTATGTTTCCGATTTCCTGGGCGGACTATTAAAAGCAGGACACGGTACCGAGATTCCCTTTGTTTTCGATAACACCGATGACGTGCCTTTTACCGGTGAAAGACCTGACAAATATCAGCTAGCAGCGGCAATGAGCGAAGCCTGGACCGCCTTTGCCCGCAGCGGTAACCCCAATCACCCGGGTATCCCGGACTGGGAGCCTTATACTCTGGAAAAACGGGCGACCATGATATTCGATGTGCCATGCCGCCTGGAGTATGACCCGGCGCGTGAAGAGCTCGCTGCCTGGGAAGGTATGCCCATACGCCGCTGGATACAACTATGAGAAAGGAGTAGCAAGATGAGCGATGTAATTGTCAACACAACCGCAGGGAAAGTACGGGGCGCCAAAGAAAAAGGCGTCTTCGTCTTCAAAGGTATCCCTTACGGCGCCTCCACCAGCGGCGAGCGCCGCTTCCTGCCCCCGGTGCCGCCGGCACCCTGGGCTGGCGTGCGCGGTGCCCTTCAATTCGGACCGAGCTGTCCACAACGGACCATGACCGCCGAAGACCTGATGCTCACCGACGCTCAAGCCTCGGTCCAGGGCGAAGACTGCCTGGTGCTCAACGTGTGGACGCCAGGTATTGGAGACAACAAGAAACGCCCGGTAATGGTGTGGCTACACGGCGGCGGCTTTGCAGCCGGTTCCGGCTCCTCTCCACTGTACAACGGTACCAACCTTGCCAAACGTGGCGATGTAGTGGTACTCACCATCAACCACCGCTTGAATGTCTTCGGGTTTCTGCACCTCGAGGACATCGCTGGCGAGGAATTCGCCGGCTCGGGCATGGCGGGTATGCTGGATATAGTACTCGCTTTACAGTGGGTCCGCGATAATATAGAGGCGTTCGGCGGTGACCCCAACAATGTGACTATTTTCGGCGAATCGGGTGGCGGTAGAAAGGTAAGCCTGCTACTGACCATGCCCTCGGCTAAAGGACTGTTCCACAAAGGAATTATCCAGAGCAGCCCAGCCCTGCGCGGTATGCCAAGAACCACCGCTACAAAGGTGGCAGAAAGTTTGCTGCAAAAACTGGAAATCAAGAAAAATGAAATTAAAAAACTGCAGAATATACCACCACAGCAACTGCTTGAAGCGGTGATGTCCATGCCACCTCAGACTCAGTTCCGCCCCGAGATTGCGGCACCTGGTAGCATAATGAGTTTCACGCCTGTTGTGGACGGTCGTTACCTCCCGGCACACCCATTTGTCCCGCAAGCATCACCTCACCTCAACGACGTGCCCATTATTATCGGCACCAATAAAGATGAAATGGCGCTGATGGTCGCCAGAGACCCCAGACGACGCCGGCTCACCGAAGAGGAACTGGTAGAACGGTTGAGAGCCAGGCTTGGTGATAAGTACCAGAGCATATTAAACACATATCGAAAGACCCGCCCCAATGCTACACCCTGGGACCTCTACATCGGTATCCTGAGCGAAGACCGTCGTCTGGGTTGTATCAGGTTAGTCGAGAGTAAAATGGCGGCGGGCAAAGCCCCGGCATTTATGTACCTGTTCACCTGGGAGTCGGACTACAAAGGTTACCTTTTCAAGGCTTGCCACGCCCTCGAGATCCCGTTTGTGTTCGACACCACAGAAGTTATGCCGTTAACCGGCGACCGACCTGATAAGCCCCAGCTGGTTGATTCCGTGAGCGGTGCCTGGCTCGCTTTCGCACACATCGGTAACCCCAGTCATCCGGGAATCCCGGAGTGGGAGCCGTACACGCTGGAAAAACGGGCGACCATGATACTGGATGTGCCATGCCGTCTGGAGTACGACCCCGGTCGCGAGGAACTCGATGCCTGGAAAGGCATGGATATCATCCCGTAGTCCTGAGAAGAGTGCCAGTCCGACCACTGACATCATAGCACCGGTGCATCCCGTCTATGGAGAGCCACGAATATACCCGCTAAAATGAGAATCCCACCGGCTACTTCTATAGGGTTCGGCGCTTCACCCAAAATCAACCATGCCCAGACAGTTGCCCCCACTGGCTCGCCAAGGATGGCTATGGTCACTAGGGTGGCAGACACGAAGCGGAGTGACCAGTTGAGCAAAGAGTGCCCCAATAGCTGCGGCACCAGCGCCAGCAGTACCAGCATGGCATAAGTGCCCGCCGTATACCCGAACAGGGGATAGCCCAGAGCCAGAGTAGCTAGCAATAAGAACAGCCCGGCTGAACTATAAACAAGACATGCGTAGCTGAGCAACCCCACCTTTTGCCGCAATCGCCGCCCGATAAGCAGATAGCCAGCCATAGCCAGCGCACCCAGTAGCGCCAGCAAGCCACCGAAAAGAGGGGTGATGCCTGCCCTCCAGTTAGCATAGGCTACAATCATACCGCCACCAAGGCAGATGAGAACGCCGAGGATTGCCCTTCGCTGTAGCGGCTCGCCAAAGAGCAACCGGGAGGCTATAGCCACAAAAATGGGATTGATGGTGACCAGCACGACAGAGGTCGCCACCGATGTATAACTCAGCGAAGCTATCCACACGCCGAAGTGGAGTGCCAGGAAGATGCCTGAAAGCAGGGCAGTGAATACTTCACCCTTAGAGAGACTGGACAACTCCTCTCGTGAACGCGCCCATGCCACAGGTAGTAGAATGAGGGAGGCAAGACACATCCGATAAGTCGCAATAACCAGAGGGGGTGCCTGGGCAATTCGGATGAAGATAGCGGCAAAGGAAACGGCTATAACCCCTACCGCCAGCGCAGCATAGACACGGGTCACAAAGGTACTATACCATCAACTCAAGTTCTAAATCTACCACCATCAACGGCTGAACGAAACGGTGCTCCATCATCACACTTCGCGCGGAGCTAGTACAGTATGCTAGATGAAGTATCGGATTTAACAGGATGAGGTATGAATATATTGAAAGCTGATATAATGGAATGAGATTGGTAAGTAAGGTTGCTTAAGGTGTGCTTAGATGGGACAGTTGTTTCAGTGCCCGTACTGCGGTGCGCGTAACCAGGTTGGTTCCCAATACTGTGGAGGCTGTGGTCAGCGATTCTACTACACCTGCACACACTGTAATAACTTCGTAGATGTGTCTTTCAAATTCTGCCCCAAGTGCGGCACATATCTGAGCTGGTCAGCCAAGCCCAGAGCAAACCCGACCTTTCCACAGGCACTTACTCCCCCACCCACGCCCAAGCACCGGCGCATAGACTTAGTGGCTACAGCAATCGTCCTGCTCCTGCTCATAACGACTTTTTTAGGGTACCTGACATATCGGTCTTCCCTTGCCACTACGCTGGTTCCAGTCGGGTATGAGTCACATGAACAGGTAGAGACCACAACAGGGGAGCCATACGTCACCGCACAGCCCGACTCTCAGTATTCTGGCAGCCCGCCGTATGTGAAGAGCCCAGGAGAATATATCCGCCTCATCAATAATCCCGCTGCTATCAATGTCGACTTCAAGACATTAAAGGATTTTCTTCTGTCAGACGAGACCGATAGTGGTTGGTACATACCAGGTATTCAAATGTGCGGGTATTTTGCCGAGACTCTACACAACAATGCAGAACAGGCCGGGATCAGGTCTGCTGTAGTAATCGTGCAGTTCGAAGACGGGTCAGCACCCCATGCGCTCAACGCCTTCGAGACTACCGACTGGGGATTGGTGTATATCGACTGCACCGGCACCAGAAGCAGCCCGGCTACATTCGAAGAATGGTTTTGCAAGCTGGTATATCCTAGAGGGCAAGACCGTGTAGCCTATGTCGTCAAAGGAAAGCAATATGGGACTGTGCCCCTTCTGGACGCCGAATCTACCGACTACAGCTTCTATTTAGGCTACAGTAAAAGCTCAATAAAAACGAAAATCTTCTTCGGGCGCCTGGGAGTGGTGAAGTCCTCCGTAATTTACTGGTGAGTAAAACCGCCGGGCGGAGCATATGGCTCCAGTTTTACCAAGACAGAACAAAAAGCATCGGCTGGCATTAGTCCACTCATTAGCTCAATTTTATGAACCTGCGGGAACCCGCTTTGGCTCAACTTTTCCGCAAATAGCTCGAATGGTGGGGCAGCCGGAAAATAGGTAAGGTGAGATGAACATTCGCAATCAGAGGCACCAAATCCCGGTATGGATGACTCTGCACCGGGGAGGTCTTTCACTATCACATTCCAGACACACTCAAGTTTGTCCTGACCTAAAGCGTACCATACCTGGGCTACTGAAGCCTCTTGTAGAAGATAGTCTACATGCCAATGGAGCCTCTTTTCCAACCTCAAATGGCGTCTCACCCTGCCCGACAGCCCGCCCAGAGCACTCCCCACATAAACATAGTACCCGGGCTGAAGGCTATATACTCCCAGCTTGCCCACCCGTAAACTAAGACCGGCATCCAGAGCGATCACCAAAGCGTATGTGCCACTTTCTTTCACGCCCCAATTCTAGCTACAACTGCAAGGGAAGACAATGCCGCTGTCCACACTATTTTGCGAAAACATGCCTTTTCAAACTCCCTCTGACGGATGAGACCATTGTTAGAATGGAGGCTAACGCATGCTGCTGTCAGGTCTTAAATAATGTGCTATCCTTTACGGTAATCTAGTCCATAAACATGACATCCGCACACGCGGTAAAGAGGAGGAATAATGGCTAGCAAGTTTAGAGTCGCTTTTATCTCAATTGCAATGGTGCTCATGCTGGCTGTAACTGCTTGCCAGCAGAAGACACCTCCCCCCAAGCCATCACAGACGGCACCGCCAGCGGTAAGCGAACAGGCGGCCACGCCGACAGACTCACCGAAACTGCCGCCAAGGGGGTTCTACATGGGACTTTTGCCCACACCAGCACAGGGACAGAGCTTCGCCGAAGCTTACCGGCAAGCTTCACAAATTGCCGAGTTTGCCCCCGTCTGGGGTCGTCCTACCCCTTTCTACGCGCTGGCGCAAGAGCTATCGGGGAGCTGGGGACAAACATTCGTGGGACAATATATCCGTGAGAATGGCATGTTCCCCATCATTAATTTGTCATTCATTGGCGCCGGGATGACTTTAGTGGCACCTCCTAACATACAGGGAGCCACGCTAAATACACCTGAGTGGCGCAGGGCATACAAGCAGGCAGCGCTTGATGTGGTCCGAGCCGCTAAACCTAGATACTTATCACTGGGCAATGAAGTAAATCGGTGGTACGAGCGTTACGGAGCTAAGGAGGGCGACTCTAACGGTTTTCAGAACTATGTGAGCCTGTACAACGAGACCTATGATGCAGTCAAAAAACTATCACCCCAGACGACCGTATTTTGCATTTTTGCACGGGAAATAGTCCCTGAAAACCGAGAGGCGGACCTTACCGTCCTTAAAATGTTCGATGCTAGCAAAATGGACATTCTGGTATTTACCAGTTATCCCTATGCGGTGAAAGGCACAAAGAGTCCCGATGCCATCCCGGATGACTATTATGTCAGAGCCTTAAACTATATGCCCGGCAAACCCTTTGGGTTCACTGAAGTGGCTTGGGCAGCACTGGATGCCTTCGGAGGGGAGCAAGGTCAGGCTGATTTTATAGCCCAGTTAAGTCAACGCCTCACGGTCAAACAGGGTGTTAAGCTCCACCTTCTGGGCTGGCCCTGGCTATCCGCGCTTGACGAAAATGACCAGATAGCATTGATTAAAAGGGGTGGAAGCCAGAGGGCTGCCTATAAAGCCTGGCTGGGGTTATTTTCCCGTCCTGAATAGTAGCTCTACGACACATCTCCGGCGGGCATTAGCCAGCACCTCCACCACCACCTCCGCCACTCCCACCG
>DAOUCT010000015.1:0-4352 GCA_034432055.1 Dehalococcoidia bacterium
GTCGAACTGGGGCAAAAAAGTAGACTTTGCCGCGCGCCACGAGATGTACCACATGCTGGTCCAAGTCTTAACCCAAGAATTTGACTATAAGGAAGTTGCTCTGTGCAAAGAGACCGTAGCAATGTGGAGAGCGTTGGGGATGGATCACACGAAGATAAAGTGCAACTGTGTTTGGTAAGCCTTTCAGAAACAAATCCCGTAGCAGCCGAGTTGCATTATCTTGTGGATAGTATGGGACAACACCTTCACCGGGCAATTTGCGAATCCGCGCAAACTCTGGCACTCAATCCCCAACCTGTCAAGCTCCCCAGAACACGGTAAGGAGGTCTAAAAATGGCTGAGGCAAAAGTGGGTATCATCGGCGGCACCGGACTTTACGAACTGGAAGGGCTGACCGACACCAGGGAAATCAGAATAAAGACACCGTTCGGCGACCCCAGCGATGCCATAATCCTGGGCACATTGAACGGCATCAAACTGGCATTCCTCCCCCGCCACGGCAGGGGACACCATCTCAGCCCCACCGAACTCCCCTCCAAAGCCAATATCTATGCCTTAAAGTCGCTGGGCGTGGAGTGGATAATCTCCGTCGCCACCGTGGGCAGCCTTAAGGAGCGGATAGAGCCCTTAGATATCGTCATCCCCGACCAGATAATTGACCGCACTTACCTCCGCCCCAATACCTTCTTCGGCAATGGCATAGTGGGACACATCGCCTTCGCCCAACCTTTCTGCCCTGTGCTCCGAGACATACTGTACGAGGCAGCAGTGCAAGTAGGTGCCAGAGCCCATGATGGTGGCACTGCCATCGTGATGGAGGGTCCGCAATTTTCCACCAAAGCTGAGTCCAACCTTTACCGCTCCTGGGGCGCCGATGTCATCTATATGACCGGGCTCCCAGAAGCCAAGCTCGCCAGAGAGGCTGAAATCTGCTACGCTACCTGCGCCGTGGTCACCGATTACGACTGCTGGAAGGAGACCGTGGAGGTGGTGACCGCAGAGATGGTCGTCGCCAACTTAAGGCGAGGCATCGATACCGTGAAGAAAATAATCAAAGAAGCGGTCACCAAACTGCCCCAAAGACGTGACTGCCTCTGCGCCAGCGCTTTGAAAGATGCCATCGTAACTACCCCGGAACTCATATCAGAAAAAACCAGGAAAGACCTGGCATTTATTCTGGACAAATATTTCAAAAAGGCGAAATAGTGGCTAGACTGGAATTTGGTTGCTTACCCACAGCCATCGGCAGTATGCCTCATACCGATGTCTCAGAGGCTTGCCGATTGGTGGCTAAATATCTGCCTCAGCTCCCAGCTTGGCCACAGCTTCCTAAACGCTCCCCGAAAGAGAATATGTACCTGCAGTTCAGCGAAGGCTTCCCCGGGCTGGTAATAGAAGGAGATAAGCCGAAGATAAAGCGCACTACCGATTTCGATACCGAACTGGAAAGGCTGCTCACCACCGCCGAGGATGAAATCGATGCCTACCACATAAGCGCCGACTGCGCCGCCGGGCTCCATGCGCTACCAACCTTCCTCTCCCATCCTGAAATGGTGAAGGGGCAGATAACCGGCCCTGTCAGCCTCGGTCTATGCATCACCGATATCAACAGGCGGGGTATAGTGTATGATGAGACGCTGGCTGAGGCTGCAGCCAGGCTCCTGAGACTGAAAGCAAAGTGGCAGGAAAACTTCCTCCGCCGGGTCACCAGAACAACGATTATCTTCGTGGACGAGCCATACCTCACTTCCCTGGGCACTGCTTTCGTCGCCCTGTCAAATGAAAGGGTCGCCAGACTGCTTGAAGAAGTACTGGGTGGTCTGAGTGGGGTTAAAGGCATCCACTGTTGTGGCAGCACCGATTGGTCGCTTTTGCTCAGCACCCCTATAGACGTCTTGAGCTTCGATGCCTATAACTACGCCGACTCCCTCGCCTGCTATCCGGTAAATGTAAAAGCATTCCTGGAAAAGGGTGGCAACATCGCCTGGGGCATTGTGCCCAACGATGAAGATGCTTTAGCTGACGAATCGCTCTCCAGCTTGTACGACCGCCTTAGTGAAGCCATAGCACCATTCACCAGAGATGGTATTTCCTTCCGCCAGATCACTGCACAGAGCCTGCTCACGCCGTCCTGCGGGCTCGCTTCGCTTTCTACCGACGCCGCCGTGCAAGCCCTGGAACTGCTGAGGGGGTTGTCTGATAAAATCAGGAGCCGCCTCTCCCCATAGAGTTCATCTCGCCAGGTGTACGAAATAACGGGTGCAGTACAAAGAGTAGCATATTTGAAATTCAAAGCAATTTAAGGCATAATACTATCCACTGTCGGAGGCAATTTTTGGTGGTAAAAGATGAACAAACGTAAAAGAATGGCGATGCTGAAACATCGCCGCCGCATGAAAAAATTGAAGGAAAAGAGAAGGGCTATGGCTCTGGCAATGCGGCTTGCTCCAGTAGCCACGCCCCAGGCGCCTGCTGCAGTAGCTGTGGCTGAAAAGCCAACGGTCAGGAGACGCGCTAGAAGGAAGGAACCAGAAGCTGTCGTTGCAGTTGCCGAAACACAGGCGGCACCAGTTGCAGAAGCACCAAAGAAACGCGGGAGACCGAAAAAAGCAGCAGCCGCTGCAGAAACAACGCCTGCTGCCACAACCACAGAAGAGACCGCTAAGAAGCGGGGCAGAAAGAAGAAGTCAGAGACCACCTCCGAAGGTTAATGACAAGTTGCCTGCTGACCGGTAGTCCGGGGGTGGGCAAGACCACCCTTATCACAGAAGTATTAAGCAAGGCTAACAAACGGGCTGGCGGCTTCTATACGCAGGAAATAAGAAGCGGTGGCGTAAGACAGGGGTTCAAAATCATCACCCTCGATGGCACAGAAGCTGTGCTGGCGCACGTGGCAATCAACAGCCCTCATCGTGTTGGCAAATACGGGGTCGATATCAAGAACTTAGAAAATGTGGCTGTGGCTGCTATCCATCGGGCAATCGAACAGAGCGATTTGATAGTTATCGATGAAATCGGCAAAATGGAACTGTTCTCTCCTTTGTTTAAAGAAGCAGTGCTAAAGACAATCGATAGCGGCAAAAAGATGCTGGGCACGATAATGCTCAAACCAAATCCCTTTGCCGACGCAATAAAACGCCACCCTGCGGTAGATATCATTGTCCTCACCCGCGATAACCGCGATGAGGTGGTAGCTCGCATCCTCGACTGGCTAAAATAAGCTCGCGTGAAAATAGTCCTTAAGCCCATAGGTAAGATAGACGCCGAAATAATGGCACAGCTCAAAGAAACACTGGCTGCGCTTTTCGGTTGCCCTGTTGAAACAGCACCGCTGTCTCTCGATCTGACAAAAGCCTATGATGCCAGACGCGCCCAATACCTCGCCTCTGCTATCATCGATGGACTGAAGAGAGAGCCGAGGATCAAAGGAGAAAAGGTGCTTGGCATCGTGGATGTTGACCTCTACGCCCCACATCTCAACTTCGTCTTCGGTCAGGCAGACATCGCTGCTGAGACCGCTGTCATCTCCCTTTGCCGCCTGAGACAGGAGTTTTATAGCCTGCCTGGAGACCGGGAACTTTTTCTCCAGCGAACGACCAAAGAGGCAGTGCACGAGCTAGGACACCTCCTTGGAATGGGGCACTGCCCCGATTCTAAATGTGTGATGCATTTCTCTAACAGCCTGGCTGATACCGACTGGAAGCAGGCTGCCTTCTGTACCCGCTGCCAGCCGAAATTGATACAATAAACCAGAAGGAGGTAGGCATGAGAAAAGTCGCTGTGGTCGGAGCAGGTATGACTAAGTTCACAGGAGCCCAGTCAAAGACAGCCGTGGAACTCTTCGCTGAAGCCGCCATGGATGCCATCATGGAATCGAATATCAAGCCCAAAGATATTCAGGCATTATTCTTAGGCAATGCACTCAGCGATTTTGCTGAAGGACAGGCTCACATTCAGGTATTTGCTGCTGACTACCTCGGCTTGGATCATGTGCCAGCCAATCGCTATGAAAATGCCTGTGCTTCATCCAGCGTCGCTTTCCGCGATGCTGTGATGTGGGTAGCCTCAGGTATTTATGACATCGTCCTCGTCAGCGGCACCGAGACCGCTGCCAAGATGGGCACACCACTGGCTACCAGGACATTCGCCGCAGCCAGCGATAGCCGCTATGAATACCCCTGCGGACTAACCTTCCCCGGCGTCTTTGCCCTGCTCACTCACCTCTACTCTAAAAGATACAATGTCCCCCTGGACAGGCTGAAGAGGCAGATGGCGCAGGTCTCAATAAACTCCCACTATTATGGGGCGCGCAACCCCAAGGCACAGTTCCGCAAGGAAATAACCTTCGACGA
>DAOUCT010000016.1:0-33234 GCA_034432055.1 Dehalococcoidia bacterium
GGATAACTATATTACCCCCGGCTCTGGCAGTGCTGTTTATCACTTCAGCCAGTCTATTTGCTGCTTCTTCCGGGGTCTCGAGCTGTCTGTCGCCGTAGGTAGATTCCATAATTACATAGTCTGCCTCGTGAAATATAGTGGGGTCGTGCAGGATGGGCTTGTTCCATCTGCCGATATCGCCAGAGAATATTAGTTTCCGTTGCTCCCCATTTTGGTGCACTTTTATCTGTATCATTGCTGAGCCGAGGACATGTCCGGCATCGTAAAAAGTGGCTGAGATACTATCGCTTATCTGGAAGGTCTTCTCGTAGTCCACCGGGGTGAGCAGAGGAATGGCGTCTTGGGCATCTTTTATTGTGTAGAGTGGTATCTCGGGGTAAGGACCCCTTCTTTTTTCTTTCTGGTGGCGCAGCCTTTTGAACTCGGCATCTTCCTCCTGTATGGCGGCTGAGTCCAGAAGCATGATTTCGGTAATCTCTTTGGTGGCTGGAGTGCAGTACACAGGAACACGTAAGCCCTCGCGCACCAGCTTGGGCAGAAGTCCGCAGTGGTCGAGATGGGCATGGGTCAAAAGGACTGCGTCTATGCTATGTGGCAGGACCGGCAAAGGTGTCCAGTTGCGCTCCCTCAACGGTCTTTCCTGGTAAAGTCCGCAGTCCACCAGCAGTTTTGTGTTGGCTATTTCGAGGAGATAGCAGGAGCCGGTGACGCTGCGAGCAGCACCGAGGAAGGCTAGCTTGATAGCCATTGGTGCTATGATGATAGCAAAAGGTGGTAGCCGTGGTAAAGGGCTTGCTATTGGAAGGCGTTGTAGTATAATTACTGTAATTAAGGAGGCAAAGGAATATGCCTGAACTGAAAAGTGCCATTATGATAGTGGAGATAGTTATCGGCGTGGCGGTGGCGATGCTGTTCGGTGATTTTATAGGTGCTCGGGTGGGCAGGGTTAAGCTGGCGATAGCTATGGGCGTGGTCATATTGCTTGCTATCGTCGCCTTTACGATATACGCTGCAGTCAAGCTTTCAGCGGCGTAGTCTGGCAAGGAAGCTGGTGTATCTTCTTTCATAACTAGGGGCAGGGGCTGGTCTCGGGTAAGCGTTCAGCTTGATATGTTGACCTTGTTTGTCGTAAACTTTGGGTGCCCTGTCACAATAAGAGGTTTACCAGGAGCATGGCGAGAGATTTGAGAAACAGAGTAAGTCTGAAAACCGCAGCTAGTAAATTCAACTTGTTCAATGCCATTGGCAATACCCCGCTGGTGGAATTGACTAACCTGAACGGTAACCCGAAGGTCCGCATTTTAGGAAAGTTCGAAGGGGCGAACCCCGGCGGCTCGGTCAAAGACCGTCCGGCTTATTACATGATAATGAAGGCGGAGGCAAGCGGGGAACTCACGCCGGATAAGACGATAGTAGAGCCGACCTCGGGGAATATGGGTATTGCTTTGGCGATGATAGGGGCTGCCAAGGGGTATAAGGTGAAACTGTTCATGCCAGAGTGCGTGAGCGTGGAGAGGCAGCGCACTTTATCGGCTTTTGGGGCGGAGGTAGTACTGACGCCAGGTGATGAGGGCACCGACGGGGCTATCAGGAGGGCGTGGGAACTGGTGGAACAGGAGCCGGAGAAGTACTACATGCCCAACCAGTTCGATAACGAGAACAATGTGCTAGCCCATTATGAGACCACAGGTCCGGAGATATTTTCACAGACGAACGGTGAAGTAGATGTCTTTGTAGCTGGTATCGGGACGACGGGGACGCTGATGGGGGTGGCTAAGTATCTCAGAGGGAAAAAGCCGGAGGTGAAGATAGTGGCTGTTGAGCCCACTCTAGGTCACGCCATTCAGGGTCTAAAGAACTTAAGCGAGGCTATTGTACCCAGGATTTACCGACCGGAGTTGTGCGACGACAAGGTGGTGGTTGAAGACGAGGAGGCTTTTGAGACTACCAGGCTTCTGGCAGTAAAAGAAGGGTTGTTCGTAGGTATGTCGAGTGGGGCTGCGGTGGCTGGAGCTTTGCGACTGGCGAAAAAGATGCGCTCCGGTACCATTGTGGTCATACTACCGGACAGAGGCGACCGCTATTTAAGCACCACCCTGTTCCGTTCTATATGCGCTAAGTGCCCGCCCTAGGGCTGGACCAGGTGTCATCCTTTCAGACTCTGCTTGCAGCCAGAAGGCTCCGGTTATTTGAGCTGTTCTCTGGTGAAATCGAGGATACGGCGTGCTACCACCAGCATGTTTATCTGTCCGGTGCCCTCGAAGATGTCGTTTATCTTGGCGTCACGCATCCACTTTTCCACCAGGCATTTTCTGGAATAGCCCAGAGGTCCTAAGATTTCCACAGCTTTCTGGGTGATTTTGGTGGCAGCAAGCCCGGCTTTTACCTTAGCCATAGAGGACTCGAGGTTATTGGGCTGGAGCTGGCTCATCATCCATACTGCCCGGAGCATCAGCATCTTGGCTGCTTTGTATTGAGATTCCATCTCCATAACATCCCGCTCCAGGGCAGTGAGCTTCTGTCGGGGCAACCCGTAACGGATTTCGATACCCTCTTTTTGTAGCGTCTCTTTGATGAAGTCGAGAGCCGCTCTGGCGACGCCAATTGCCATGGCGGCGATGATAGGGCGGGTGGCGTCGAAAGTCGCCATTGCTTTTTTGAAGCCGGCGGTGTCTGTCTTGTCAACTTTTCTTACTTCAGGGCTGCCCAGAATGTTTTCAAAAGGAATGCGGCAGTTATCAAATACCAAGGTGACAGTATCGCTAGCCCTGATACCGAGCTTTTTCTCCTGTTTCTCGACTTTCACCCCTGGGGTACCGGCTTCGACGACGAAGGGTTTCATGCCGGCTCTGCCAGCCGTTTTGTCCACCGTTGCCCAGACGACGGTAAGCCCTTTGGACTTCTCCATTGCCCTCTTGCCGGCAGTGACGAAGATCTTTTCGCCATTAATTACCCACTCATCGCCTTCGCGGACAGCGGTGGTATTGATGGCAGCGGTATCCGAACCACAGTGAGGCTCGGTCATCGCCATGGCGCCCCAGCATGGCTGGTCCTCACCGTAGCGTGTGAGAAAACGCCCTATCTGCTCTCTCGTGCCTGAAGCGAAGACGGCAGCCCCACCGAGGCCTGGTCCCGGCATTGCCAACATTAGACCGGCATCGCCCCAGCAGAACTCCTCAACCCTCAGTGCCGCAGCCACGCCCAGACCGAACACACCACCCTGTGACCTCAAGCCCATCGACTTTTGGATGAACTCATCGGGCTCTTCGTGCTCGTGCTCATCGTAATAGCGGCTGATGGGGCGCATGAATTCTTCAGCGAATTTATGTGCGGCTTCAATTGTTGCTTTATCCTCGGCTGAAAGTTCGAAGTCTATCATTTTGGTACCTCCTTTGTTATACCATAGCCATGCCATCGAAGGTGGCAAAACCTCGACCATTGCGGAACCAGAGTTCCACCGGATGTTCTCGGATGTAACCATGACCTCCGAGGATCTGTACTCCTCTGTCGGTGGTGGTCAACACCATATCATCGGCGTAAATTTTTACCAGAGAGGACTCTCTGGTTGCCTCCTGTTTTTTATCCAGCAGCCAGGCGGCTTCCCATGCCATCAGCCTGGTGGCGTCTATCTCGATAGCCATCTCAGCAATCATAAAAGCGATGGCTTGCCTTGAAGCTATGGGCTCGCCGAAGGCGACGCGTGTCTTGGCATAATCACGGGAATATTCAAAAGCTGCCCTGGCTACCCCTACTGCCATCGCTGCCAGAGCTACCCTGGAGCAATTGAGCAGGCGATTGAAATCGCATCCACCGTCACCACCCAGGCGGTTCTCTTTAGGTACGCGGCAGTCTTTTAAGGCTACTTCGTAGGTAGCCAGTGCTTTGATGCCCATGTTCTTTTCCCGTTCTTTTATCTCCAGCCCTGGCATCCCCTTTTCCACGATAAAGCCCTGGGTATGCCCATCCTCAGCGGCATACACCAGGATCGCTTCTGATTCGGCAGCGAGAGGCACATAGCACTTTTCACCATTAAGGAGGTAACTATTACCATCTCTTCTGGCGGTGGTGGCCAGTTCATTGGGATCGAAGTTGAATCTGGGTTCGATTAATGCTGCAGTGGCTGGGGTGAACTTATCGCCGCAAAACAAGGGTAAATATTTTTTCTTCTGCTCCTCGGTGCCCATTTCGAGGATAGGAAGGACGAACAGAGAGGGACACAAAATGTGCATTGCTATAGCCAGGTCGCCCCAGGCTAATTCCTCAGCGATGAGCGTACCGGTGAGCACTGAGCGCTCACCACCGGCGCCACCGTACGCCTCAGGGATGCAACTGGAGACCAGCCCCAGCCCCCAGGCGGTGTCGATGACCCTCTGTGGTATCTCGCCACCCTCATCGCACTCACGATAGACCTTGCGCATCTCATCGGTGGCGAACTGTTTCACCATATTGACTATCATCTGTTGTTCTTCGGTCGGGCTGAACGAGATCATATTTTGCTCCTTTCTATCCACTCAGGTTAGCTGCGTGCCCGAGGCTTGTTAGCACAGGAGGGCACTAAGGAATGATATCATACGAACATCCAGCCGTCAAATCTCTCCACCAGTTTACGGCGCCATCTGAGTTCGTTCAGTATAGATGGGTGGCACACACAGGACATAGCGGGGCGGGAAAGGCACTAGTTGCTTTATCTCTCCGACTTTCACCCTCACCTTAGTCCTCTCCCATCGAGGGAGAGGATAAAGATGAAGTACTTCTCCCGTCCAGGGAGATGAGAGAAGAAAGAGTTCTCCCATGAAGAGAGAGGAAACCAGATTCCTCCCTCTCTTCCGCGGGAGAGAACCACCTTTTTGTCCTCTCTCCCCTCTGCGGGAGAGAGTTAGAGTGAGGGGGTTCTCACCCTCACCTTAGTCCTCTCCCATCAAGGGAGAAGTAGAGAAAGAGAAGAGTCCTCTCCCATCAGAGCAGAAAATATAGAGAGCCCCTCTCTTTTCGAGGGACAAGGAGAGATAGGGAAAATCCCTCTCCCCTATCGGGGATAAGGTGGGTGAAGAGGACTTCCCGTCTGAGGAGGCTAAAGTCTCTCTCCTCTTGCGGGAGGAGCTAGATGGGGGGACTAATTAGTCGTTTTCTGTCCCGAAAACAATCAAAATATGTGCCACTAATCTACTGGACACCGCACAACACCATCTTGACAGAGCGGCACACATCTGTTAGAGTAATTCAAAGTTGCCGGTTTTCAGGGGTGGGATGTCAGTAAGTGCGCACAGTAACACGGAGAGTGGATTTCTTCGTATTCCCCTTATGACCCTGTTGGCTTCTGACCCCTTTAGAAGTGGCGGCAAATTTTGTGTGGTAGTTTATGAAGGCTGAGATGGGGCAACAACTTCGCTATTCAAGCCAGGTAATCTATTGTCGCCAAGCATAGTCATTTATGAACTTGTGGTTAATCATACTTGTTCTAAAGAAATGGTAAGGGGGTAACAGCCATGGGACTATCAGGGTAAAGGACTCAAAGCAGTGGCGAAGCGCATCAGGATGACTGGGAAATTAACGATTGAAAGGAGGACATGAGAATGGCAAAAAGGATAGCGATAGTTTGTGTTCTGGTTGTGTGCTTGATTGCAGGGCTGGTGGCTAGCAGTTGTGCCAGAGGAATCAGGGAAGGAGCGAAGGAAGCGGAAAAACCTGAGTATGGCGGCATTCTCAATTTGAGAATTGCCGCTGACCCGCCTGCCTTCGACGATGTGGTGCGGGGTCACGCCTATTGTACGACCTTGAAGTTCACCAACGACGAACTCTGGACGGGTGACTGGACCAAAGGAAGTGCTGGTGGCTATGGCACCAAAGAATGTGATTGGTTTCAAGGCGGGCTTAACCGCCTGGAGCATAAAGCAGGGAGTCTAGCTGAAAGCTGGGAGATACAGGGTAAGGACACCATAATCTTCCACCTGCGCAAAGGAGTGAAATGGCACAACAAGCCACCGACCAATGGCAGGGAGCTTACCGCCGAGGATGTCGTCTTCTCCCTCAAGCGCCAGTGCACCGCTCCCACAGCTTACATGAAACAAACATACCCCAAGGCGGCTGAGACCCTGGAGATAACCGCACCTGACCCATACACCGTGGTGGTTAAGACCAAGCCGGAGTACTTCGGTGATGTCATCACCATGATACCTGATTATATGTGCATATTCCCCAAGGATGCCGTAGAACAGTTCGGCAATTTGAATGACTGGAAGAACAGCATCGGCACCGGTCCGTTCATGTTGACCGAGTTTGTGCCTGGCAGCGTGGTCACCCTGACGCGCAACCCCGCTTACTGGGAGAAGAACCCCATCGGTGCCGGAAAAGGTGACCAGTTGCCATACCTGGATGGTGTCAAGCTGATGGTCATTCCCGATGAGTCCACATTCCATGCGGCTTTCCGTACCGGGCAACTCGATATCGCAACTGTTGAGTGGGAAATAGCACAGGAGTTCCTGCGCATGCCACAATTAAAGCACATACGGTATAGTGAAGATGCCACTTACTGTGTGTATATGAGGACGGACAAGAAGGACTCGCCTTTTGCTGACAAGAGGGTACGGCAGGCTTTGTCGCTGGCTATCGATTACAAGGGGATAGTGGATAAATACTTTGGCGGAGATGGTATTGCCATTAAGTGGCCTATCATCTATGTCAAAGAGTATGCCGGTGCTTATGTGTCAATGGACCAGATGCCGAAATCGGTGCAGGAGCTGTATAGTTACAACCCTGAGAAGGCGAAGCAGCTTCTGGCTGAGGCTGGCTATCCCAATGGCTTTAAGACCAAGGTAATAGCCTACAATACCCGCCTGGTCATGGATGTCTTGCAGATGATGGTGGACATGTGGTCAAAGGTGGGTGTGCAGGTGGAGATCGAGCCCAAGGACTATGGCACCTGGCTGTCCCTTTGCGTGAGGAGAGGATACGATGAAATGCTCCAGGGTAGCAACTCGGGCATCGGCACTTACTTTAAGGCTATCAACTACACCGGTACCGGGATGTACAACGGTAGCTATTTGAACGACCCGGTGCTGAATAAAGCACGCGAGGACATGCTGGCAGCATATCCCGATGAGGTTGCGGTGGACAAGATACACCGTGAGGTGCTCCCTTACCTTATGGAGCAAGTCTACGTGATCCCGATGCCGGGACCGTATTATTACCGGTTCTGGTGGCCCTGGGTGAAAAATTATAATGGCGAGGCTAGCGTGGGTTATTACAACACGTTGAACTACACACGGTACCTCTGGATAGACCAGGAACTAAAGCAATCGATGATGGGTAAGTAGCAATACGGTGTAGCCCGCGTCTGGAAGAAACGGGGAAGCCCGCTCATCGGCTGGCGGGCTTCCCCTATTTTTATGCTGTAGCGGGTAGTGCCGATTGACGCTATGAGGAAAAGCTACTACAATTAGCCCGAAATTTCTTAGAGGGGGAGAGCTATGGCTGAGACTGAAAAAGCAATTGCTGAGACCACGTCTGGGAAAATCGAAGGTGTTTTTAGAAAGGGACTATATGTTTTTCGGGGTGTGCCTTTTGCAGCGCCGCCGGTGGGCAGGAAGCGCTGGTTGCCACCTGAGCCACCCCAGCCATGGAGTGGGGTAAGACAAGCCAGCGAGTTCGGACCAACTTGCCCGCAGGTGCCTATGGAGATTTCTTTGCTGAACCCACCGGAGGTGCAGCCACAGAACGAGGACTGCCTTTATCTCAATATCTGGACGCCGGGTCTGGACAATGCCAAGCGTCCGGTGATGGTCTGGATCCACGGTGGTGGTTTCACCACCGGCTCTGGTTCCTGGCTAATATATAATGGGCGCCGTCTGGCGACTCGAGGCGATGTGGTGGTGGTCACCATTAACTATCGGCTTAATGTTTTCGGCTTTATTAACCTGAAGGAGGTGACCAGAGGTAGAATCCCGGCAACGGGCAACGAAGGGCTGCTCGACCAAGTGTTTGCTCTACAGTGGGTACGGGACAACATCTCCCACTTCGGGGGCGATCCTGGCAACGTGACTATTTTTGGCGAGTCAGCAGGTGCTATGAGCGTGGGGACGCTGCTCGCGATGCCGGGGGCGAAGGGGCTTTTTCATCGGGCTATTTTGCAAAGCGGTGCGGCGCACCACGTGAACTCGATGGAGCGCGCTGCGAAGGTAGCTAACATGTTTCTGGATATCCTGAGTGTGAAACCTGACGAGGCGGAAAAACTATGGTCGCTCACTACAGAGCAACTTTTACAGGCTCACAAAGAGCTTGGTGTTAGAGCGCGTGACCCGAAGTTGGGGCTGGGGGATCTGCCGCTAAGACCGGTGGTCGATGGCTCAGTGCTTCCGGAAATGCCATTGCGGGCTGTTGCTAATGGTTCGGCAGACAACGTGCCCATCATGGTGGGCACCAACCTCGATGAATGGAAGCTATTTGCTCTTATGGACCGAGGTTTAGCCCAGTTGGACGAGGCTAGGTTGTTGCGGCGATGCCAGCGGCTAATACCGGTGGGGGATGTTTCTGGACTCGTAGAAGCCTACCGCAAGGCTCGTAGCAGACGCGGTCAGCCGGCTACACCAGCCGATTTGTTTATCGCTATTCAATCAGACAGGCTTTTCCGCATCCCGGCAATTCGGCTTACAGAAGCCCATCGGAACCGTAAGCAGCCTAGCTATATGTACCTGTTTGATTGGGTGTCGCCACTGAGGGAAGGTGCGCTGGGCTCATGCCACGCTCTGGAGCTGGGGTTTGTTTTCGGCACCCTGGATGATAATTTCACCGGTTCTGGCGAGGAGGCTCGAAACCTATCGAATACCATGCAGGACGCATGGGCTGCATTTGCCCGAAGCGGCGCCCCCAGTTGCCAGAGTCTAGGCAACTGGGCAGTCTACAGTGAACGGAGAGAAACGATGGTATTGGGCAAGCGGTGCGGGCTGGTAGAAGCACCCTATGATGAGGAGCGACAAGCCTGGGAAAAGGTCCCTGATACTGTGCTTAGTTCATTTTGATGAGCTACCGAAGGAAAGGTATGAAAGTGATGGCGAGGTCTAGTGCTGAAGTGGCGTGATTTGATTGACAGCGACTCCCTGTCGTGTTATTGACAATTGTTAAATAGTCTGCTATAGTTTTTACCTTAGCGTCTACTAGCCATTAGTTTGGGTGTAAAAACCTGAGTAAGCCGGCTAGTTGAACCGGGACGCAGACCTTTTGGGAAGTAGACCGGGAGACAACTAGGTGGCTTTTTACTTGTTTAGAACATTGTTATTGTGGTAATGTTTATCCGAGGAGAATGGTATGCCGACTATTAATCAGTTAGTGCGGAAAGGGCGGCGAAAGGTGGTCAAGCGCACCAAGGCGCCGGCATTGAATATTGCTTATAATGCCTTGAAAAACAAGGTGGTCTATGGTGTCGGCTCGCCACAGAAGCGTGGCGTGTGTGTGCAGGTGAAGACCATGACACCCAAAAAGCCGAACTCAGCTTTACGTAAAATAGCCCGCGTCCGTCTGACTAACGGGGTTGAAGTTACGGCATATATCCCGGGCGAGGGTCACAACCTCCAGGAACACTCTGTTGTCCTTGTTCGAGGCGGCAGAGTAAAGGACCTGCCGGGAGTCCGTTATCATATTATCCGCGGTGCTCTGGATGCTGCTGGAGTGGAGGGACGGCGGCAGGGACGGAGCAGGTACGGAACCAAACAACCTAAAGCAACGAAAATCGCTGAGGAGTGACGTCTGAATGCCAAGACGAGGTGAGGTAATAAAGCGGGAACTGCTTCCTGATGCTAAGTACGGCAGTGTACTTTTAGCCAAGCTTATTAACAAGGTGATGAAAGACGGGAAAAAGGCTACTGCTGAAAGAATCGTATATACTGCTCTTGACCTTGTGCGTGAGCGGTTACATACAGAGCCGCTGCCGATTTTGGAACAGGCAATTAAGAACGCTACACCTCTGCTCCATGTAAAGTCGCGCCGTGTTGGTGGTGCTACCTACCAGGTTCCGGTAGAGGTGGGGCCGGAGCAGGGGCTGTCTATAGCTATGCGGTGGCTGATAGGCTTTGCTCGTGAGCGTAGTGGCAAGTCAATGGCAGAGAAATTAGCTACCGAGATAATAGATGCCTCTCAAGGTCAAGGGGCAACCATAAAGAAGCGACAAGACACTCACAAGATGGCTGAGGCGAACAAAGCTTTTGCTCACTACCGATGGTAACATTATCGCAAACTAAGGTGGTTCAACAGACTAAAAAGGCGGTTGTTGGCAGTGTGATGAACCGGACTTTTCCTCTGGACAAGGTGCGGAATATAGGCATCATTGCACATATCGATGCCGGGAAGACTACAGTCACCGAAAGAATCCTGTTCTATACAGGGCGGACTTATAAGATTGGAGAGGTGGATGAGGGGACCGCAGTCATGGACTGGATGGAGCAGGAACGAGAACGAGGTATTACTATCACTGCTGCAGCTACCACCTGTTACTGGCAAGAACACCGTATAAATATCATCGATACCCCGGGGCATGTGGATTTCACTGCCGAGGTGGAGCGGAGCCTCCGGGTGCTAGATGGTGGTGTGGTGGTCTTCGATGCTGTTGCCGGGGTGGAAGCCCAGTCAGAGACGGTGTGGAGACAGGCTGATAGGTATCAGGTGCCGCGGATATGCTTTATTAACAAGATGGACAGGACGGGTGCCGATTTCAATCATACTGTAAGCATGATAGGCGAGAGGCTCAGGGCGAAAGCTCTGCCTGTACAGCTGCCCTGGGGTAAGGAAGACCAGTTTCGTGGTATCATCGATTTGATTGAAGAGAAAGCCTGGCTGTTTCCCGAAGATGCTGAAGCCTCTCCTGTGGAGATGCCGGTCCCTGATGATGTCAGAGAGGAGTTCACCGAGCACCGTCACTTAATGGTTGAAAAGCTGGCTGAGAATGACGACCAGTTGATGTTGCTTTATCTTGAGGAGAAGGAGATCCTGCCGGACCAGATAAAAGCTGCTATAAGAAGGCTCACCCTAGCCAACAGGATTGTGCCAGTGCTTTGTGGCAGCGCTTTGAAGAACAAAGGTGTCCAGCCGTTGCTGGATGCTATAGTAAGTTACCTGCCGTCGCCTCTGGACATACCACCAGTCCGGGTCACTGACTTACGGACCGGTGAAGAGGATGTCAGGGAGGTGAGCGATGAGGCACCGTTTTCGGCTCTGGCTTTCAAGGTAGTGACAGACCCCTTCATGGGGAGGTTGGTCTATTTCAGGGTCTATTCAGGAATGGTGACGACGGGGATGCAGGTGCTCAATGCTACGAGGGGACAGAAGGAGCGCATTGGCAGGCTGATACGCATGCATGCCAATCACCGGGAGGAGATCGAAGTGGCTGATACCGGTAGCATTGCTGCTACCGTTGGGCTCAAAAACACTTTCACCGGCGATACACTGTGTGACCCGACGCGTCCGGTGTTGCTTGAGGCTATTCGTTTCCCCGAGCCGGTGCTTTCTATGGTTGTGGAACCGAAGAGCAAGGCTGACCAGAACAGGCTGAGCGAAGCCCTGAATAAACTTGCTGAAGAGGACCCTACTTTTAAAGTTCGGGCTGACCAGGAGACGGGGCAAACGATTATCTCCGGTATGGGAGAGTTGCACCTTGAAGTGTTGATGGACCGGATGCGTCGTGAATTTAATGTTACGGCAAGGGTGGGCAAGCCTCAGGTGGCTTATAAGGAGACGATAACAGTCCCTGTGGAGGTTGAAGGCAGGTTTATTAAACAGTTTGGTGGTCGGGGTCAGTACGGGCATGTATGGTTGAAACTGGAACCTGGTGAGAGGGGTAGCGGCTTCAGATTTGTCGACCGGCTCAGAGGCGGCGCAATACCCAAAGAGTATGTCCCGGCTGTAGAAGACGGTGTTAGAGAGGCGCTGGAGAGCGGTGTTATAGCTGGTTATCCGATAATAGACATAAAGGTTACCCTGTTTGACGGGAGTTTCCACGAGGTGGACTCATCCGACCTGGCTTTTAAGATGGCTGGTTCTATAGCCGTGAAGGACGGTGTGAGAAAGGCTAAGCCGGTGTTGCTGGAGCCGATTATGAGGCTTGAAGTGGTAATGCCGGCGCAATTTCTGGGTGATGTTATCGGTGACCTCAATGCCAGACGGGGGAACATCGAGGGCATTGAGACTCATGGCGAAACATGCACGGTAAGGGCGCTCATTCCTTTAGCCGAGACCTTTGGCTATGCTACCGTGTTGCGGTCGCTAACCCAGGGCAGGGCGAGTTATTCTCTGCAGTTCCATTGCTATAAAGAAGTCCCACCTGGTTTGAGCGAGCAGGCGATGATTAAGGTGCGAGGCGTATAAATATGCCCAAGCAGAGGATACGGATTAAAGTTAAAGGGTATGACCATAGACTGGTAGACCAGTCCGTAGTGCAGATTGTAGAGACTGTAGAGCGGACAGGTGCTATTGTAGCTGGACCTGTACCTTTGCCCACGCAGATCCGTAAGTTCTGTGTGATAAGGTCTCCTCACATTGATAAGGACTCGAGAGAGCAATTTGAAATCCGCACCCATAAGCGTCTTATTGATATTTTAGAGCCTACATCGAAGACCATAGACGCATTAACTCAGCTCCAGCTGCCCTCTGGAGTGGAGATCGACATCAGATTGTAGGGTCTTTCAGGAAATGATTCCAGGGATGATCGGCAAAAAAATAGGCATGACCCAGTTGTTTCGGGATAACGGCGAAACAGTGGTGACGGTTATCGAAGCCGGTCCTTGTTTTGTGACTCAGATAAAGACTGAGGAGAAGGACGGCTATAATGCTGTCCAGTTGGGTTTTGGTGAAGCAAAGCGGCTGAATTCCCCGCAAAAAGGACACCTTAAAGGGGTAGGGCTGTTCAAATATCTTCGTGAATTCCGCGTCGAAGATGTCAGCAGCTTTAAATTGGGGCAGAAAGTTGATGTTGATATATTCAAGCCCGGTGATTTGGTCGATGTCATTGGTACATCAAAGGGCAAAGGCTTCGCCGGCGTGGTGAAGCGTCATCATTTTGCCGGTGGTCCCAAGACACATGGGCAATCGGATAGACATCGGGCGCCCGGCTCGGTCGGTGCTACCACATCTCCAGGTCGTGTTCTCAAGGGTACCCGCATGGCAGGGCATATGGGCGATGACAGGGTGACAGTGCGTAATATCGAGGTAGTGGACGTAGACTCTGCCCGGAATGTTCTGCTGGTGAAGGGGGCGGTACCCGGTGGCAGGAACGGGCTGTTGCTTATTAGAAAGGCTGTCAAGGGTAGTTAAAGTGCAACTCAAAATTCATAATACAAGTGGCAAGGTAGTGGGCGAGATAGAATTAAGGGACGATGTTTTTGGTGAGCCCTTCAATGAGGCTGTGGTGCACCAGGTGCTGGTGGCACAGCTAGCCAACAGGCGCCAGGGGACTGCAGATACTAAAACGCGGGGTGAGGTCAGTGCCAGTGGCAGGAAGCTATACCCACAGAAGCACACAGGAAGAGCGCGCCGTGGCGATGCAGCTTCACCCATCCTGAGGGGTGGAGGAGTTGTTTTTGGACCTCATCCCAGGAGCTACCGCAGGGATGTGCCCAAGAAAGTACGCCGTTTAGCTCTAAGATGTGTACTGTCGGCAAAAGCTGGCAATGGACAATTGGTAGTATTGGATAAGCTTGAACTTGAAAGCCCGAAGACCAGGGAGATAGCCAATATCCTGGCAGCGCTGGGGATCGATGACTCGGCAATTATTGCTACCAGTCAGGTAGACGACAAGGTGGTCAAGTCGGCTCGTAATCTGCCCGATGTGAAGACTATGCCGGCATCGCTACTTAATGTTGCTGACCTGTTATCTTACAGGTACTTGATAATGCCCGTAGGCGCAGTGCGAGTGGTCGAGGGCTTATGGAGTGTGAGACCTAAAAGTGAAGTGGTAACAAGTGCTGAGTAAAATCTGAGCAGTGTTATTGATATGCACACTTACGAAGTATTACGACGTCCGATAATCTCTGAGAAGATGGCTGCTCTTAAGGAGCAGAACAGATATGCTTTTGAGATAGCGAAAGGGGCAAGCAAGCGCCAGGTAAAAGAGGCGGTGGAGGCTGCGTTTAAAGTCGATGTAGTTAAAGTCAATATCATAAATGTGCCGGGTAAAATGAGGAGATTTGGCAGACGGCAGGTAATGACACCGGGCTGGAAAAAGGCTGTGGTCACTCTAGTCCCGGGGCAAAAAATAGAGTTTTTTGAAGGCGTCTAAAAAGTTCACGCTGGGGAAGCAAATTGGGTTCAGTTATAAAAAAGCGAAAAAAGAAGATGGCGAAGCATAAACATCGCAAGCTGCTTAAAAAGACGCGATGGCAACGGCGACATCCATAAAGGAATAAGGAGATACTTTGGGGCTAAAAACATTTCGTCCAACATCACCCGGTAGGCGGGGCATGGTCAGCGCTACTTTTGACGAGATAACCAAGACCGTGCCCGAGAAGTCCCTTTTGTTGCCTTTAAAGAAAAAGGCGGGGCGTAATAACCGGGGTATAATTACTGTGCGCCATCGAGGTGGTGGCGCTAAGCGCCGCTTGCGCATTATCGATTTTAAGAGGGACAAACTTGGTGTCCCGGGGAAAGTGGTTGCTATTGAATATGACCCTAACCGCTCAGCACGTATTGCTTTAATTCATTATGCTGATGGCGATAAGAGGTATATCCTTGCCCCACTGGGGCTGGGTGTGGGTGATACGGTAATGGCGGGTGAGGGTGCCGAAATCAAGCCGGGGAACGCTCTGCCGCTGGGTTCCATGCCAGATGGCACTTTAATACATAACCTTGAACTTGAACCGGGGAAGGGCGGTCAAATAGTACGCAGTGCTGGTGTAGCCGCCCAGATCCTGGGCAAGGAAGACAAGTACACGCTTGTCCGTTTGCCATCCGGTGAGATACGTCGTTTTCTGTCTACCTGCATGGCAACTATAGGGCAGGTAGGCAATATCGAGCACAGGGGTGTAAAGCTGGGAAAGGCGGGGCGCACTAGATGGCTGGGCAGGCGCCCTGAGGTGCGTGGCACGGCGATGACGCCGCGTGACCATCCCCATGGTGGTGGTGAGGGGCGAGCGCCCAGAGGAATGGCGCCGAAGACGCCCTGGGGTAAGCCAGCACTGGGGCAGAAGACGCGCTCGAAGAAAGCTTCCGACAGGTTGATTGTGAAACGGCGAAAGTAGTAAGATTAGGGTTTGAGGTGTTAAAGGACAGATGTCACGTTCATCGAAGAAAGGTCCATATTGTGACCCCAAGTTGCTCAAGAAAATAGAAGCGCTTAACCGCTCAGGCGGGAAGGCGGTGATAAAGACATGGTCACGGGGCTCTACTGTATTGCCGGAGATGATAGGTCACACGGTCGCTGTGTATGATGGACGGCGACATGTGCCCATATTCATTACGGAGAATATGGTGGGACATAAGCTAGGGGAGTTTGCACTGACCAGGACGTTCCGTGGTCACACTGCCAAAGCCCAGGTGACAGTACAAGCTAAGAAGAAGTAGTGACCGAGTTATAGTCATGAAGGTAAAAGCTGAAGCTAAAGATGTGCGCATTTCGCCGCAAAAGGTGAGGCGAGTTGTAGACATAGTGCGTGGCAAGAAGGTGGATGAGGCGCTGGCAATCCTCAGGTTTTTGCCCACACCGGCGGCGCGGGCTGTCGCCAGGGTGATCAAGTCAGCAGCGGCAAACGCAGAAAACAATTTTCAGATGGAACCGGCAGGGCTTAGAATTACTGAGGTTTTTGCCAACGAAGGGCACAGGCTAAAGAGGTTCCGTCCTCAAGCTAGAGGGCGGGTGAGCCCTATTTTGAAGCGGTCAACGCATATTAGAGTTTTTGTTGAGGAGGAGGAAAGTGGGACATAAAGTACACCCTTATGGTTTCAGAATCGGCATCATCCGCGGGTGGCATGCCAGGTGGTATACCGAAAAACACTATACTGAATTTTTGCAGGAGGATTTGAAGCTGCGCCAGGTGATAGCAGAGAGGTGTGCCGATGGCGGTGTTGCCCGGGTGGAGATTGAACGCTCTGGAAATGAAATAATGGTGACTTTGTATTCTGCCCGCCCTGGTATTGTTATCGGCAGAGGAGGACAGCGTGCTGAGGAATTGAAGGCGCACCTTGAGGAAATATGCGGCAAAAGGGTGCGGCTGTCTATTAAGGAAGCAGAGCAACCTGAGCTGGAAGCTGCGTTGGTGGCAAGGGCTATAGCTGACCAAATTGAGCGACGGATGGCTTTCCGGAGGGCTATGAAGCAAGCGGCTTTTCGGACGATGCAGGCTGGGGCTAAAGGCATAAAAATTAGCTGTGCCGGCAGGTTGGGGGGTGTGGAAATCGCTCGTCGCGAGACCACCCTCCAGGGGCAGTTGCCATTGCATAAACTTTGTGCTGATATTGATTACGGTTTTGCTGAGGCTAAGACAACCTTAGGTAACATAGGGATAAAGGTCTGGATATATAAAGGCGATATTACACCGGAGGTAAGTAGAGAACTTGTTGCAGCCGAAACGAGTGAAGTATCGTAAAACCCAGAGGGGGCATTTAAGAGGTAAGGCACAAGCCGGGAACACCATTGTCTTCGGCGAGTTTGGACTTCAGGCAGTCGAAGGTGCCTGGTTGACAGCGAGGCAGATTGAAGCTGCTCGCCGTGTTATCGTGCGCTACTTGCGTCGTGGTGGTCGCATGTGGATACGTGTTTTTCCTGACAAGCCTGTGACCAAGAAGCCGGCTGAGACACGAATGGGTAGTGGCAAGGGTGCTCCAGACCACTGGGTGACTGTGGTCAAGCCGGGGCGAATGTTGTTTGAGGTCAGTGGCATCAAAGAAGATATGGCTCATGAAGCACTACATCTGGCGTCTTACAAGTTACCTATTGCTACCAGGTTTGTAGTTAAAGAGGGTGTTAAGCAAGAGGTATAGGATGAAAATTCAGGAGATCCGTGCTTTGAGCAGTGAAGAGTTGGTCAAGAAGCTTGAGGAAGCCCATCAGGAGCTCTTCAACTTGAGGTTTCGTCTGGCAACGCGACAGTTGGCTAACAACCGTGAACTGGTAAAGGTGAAGAAAAGGATAGCCCGGATTAAAACTGTATTGAGAGAAAGGGAGCTAAGTATAGGATAGTTATGGCAGGCAAGCGGAAGGTAAGAATAGGTACGGTTGTAAGCGATAAGATGGACAAGACGGTGGTGGTGCAGGTGGAGAGTCTGGTGCGTCATCCTTTATACAAAAAGGTGATAAAGCGTCGGGCTAGGTTCAAGGCACACGATGAAGGCGAGAAGTGCCGAATTGGAGATGTGGTCAAGATAATGGAAACACGCCCGCTGTCCAAGGAAAAGCGGTGGCGCGTGGTGGAAATAGTCCAGCACAAGGAAGCGGTCGATGTAGAGCCTAAAGAGGTCACTTGAGCGTTATCTTATAAGAACTGAGAGATGATTCAACCTTATACCAGACTGAAAGTAGCTGATAACACAGGTGCCAGGCAGATCATGTGTATCAATGTCCCCGGTGGCACACGACGGAGGTATGCCACCGTTGGCGACGTTATCGTGGCTACAGTGAAGCGCGCCATTCCCGGTGGGGTAGTCAAGAAAGGAGATGTAGTCAGGGCTGTGGTTGTCCGGGTCGACAGACAGTACCATCGTCGGGACGGCTCATATGTCAGGTTTGATGAAAATGCGGCTGTTATCCTGGATGACAGGAATAATCCGCGGGGTACCCGTATTTTTGGTCCGGTAGCCAGAGAGCTACGGGACAGAAATTTCATTAAGATAATTTCTCTGGCACCGGAGGTCTTGTGAACATGAAGATTAGAAAGAATGACACGGTGCTGGTAATTGCCGGCAAGGATAGAGGGAAGAAGGGCAAGATAAGAAAAGCTATGCCCAAGGACCGGAAGGTGATAGTCGAGGGTGTGAACATGATAAAGCGCCATTCTCGGGCTCGTGGAGTAGCCAGACAAGCTGGCATTATCGAGCTGGAGGCGCCAATCCATGTTTCCAATGTCATGCTGATTTGCAGTAAGTGTAATAAGCCAACCCGGGTTGGTTTTCGCTTTCTTAGCGATGGCAGGAAGGTGCGAGTCTGTCGCGCTTGTGACGAAGTGATTGATTGAACGGTATATCTGAGAGATGTCTCGTTTGAAAGAAAAGTATGTAACTGAGGTAGTGCCCAAACTGATGGAAAAGTTTGGCTACGAGAATGTGATGCAGGTACCGCGGCTCAGCAAGATCGTGTTGAACATTGGCTTGGGAGAGGCGGTGCAAAACCCTAAAGTCCTAGAGGCTGCTGAGAAGGACCTGGCAACGATCTCCGGACAGCACCCGGTGATAACGCGCGCCAAGAGGTCGATCGCTGCTTTCAAGATCAGGGCGGGCATGCCTGTCGGGATGATGGTGACCTTGCGTGGTAAGAGGATGTACGATTTCTTCGATAAGCTGGTCAGCGTGGTCCTGCCACGGGTGCGCGACTTTCAGGGAGTCCCGCGTGACTCGTTCGACGGGGCTGGTAACTATACGCTAGGGCTCAAAGAGCAGGTCGTTTTCCCTGAGATCGAGTATGATAAGGTTGACAAACTGAGGGGTCTGGAGATAAGCATCGTCACCACTGCGACCAGCCGAGAAGAGGGCAGGTACCTGCTTGAAAGTCTGGGTATGCCTTTTAGAAAGGAATGAGGTTCATTTAAAAATGGCGAAATTGTCGAAGATTCTCAAATCCAAGCGACCACCGAAGTATAGAGTGCAGCACCGTAACCGGTGTCAACTGTGTGGTCGACCACGTGCCTTTATACGACAGTTTGGCTTGTGTCGTATCTGTTTCAGGCAGTTGGCTTTAAGAGGCGAGATCCCGGGGGTGAGGAAGTCAAGTTGGTGATAGAAGCAGCGGAGGCGCATATTTATGGTCAATGACCCGATTGCTGACATGTTAACACGGATCCGGAATGCCCTTATCGCACGGCATGATAGTGTACTCGTTCCAGCCTCAAAGATGAAGCTGTCCGTAGCTAAAGTTTTAAAGGAAGAAGGTTTCGTAGCCGACTATGCTCTCTTGAGGGGCAAGCCGCAGAGGATGATAAAAATAACTTTGAAATATATAGGTGGGCAGCCGGCTATTATGGGTTTGGAGCGAGTAAGCAAGCCAGGGCTCAGGGTATATGTAGGACGGGGTGAGATTCCCCGCGTATACGGAGGTCTGGGTATTGCTATCCTGTCCACATCCAAGGGGTTGATGACCGGACAGGAAGCCTGGCGTCGAAAATTGGGAGGAGAGTTGCTATGTTATGTGTGGTAAATGCCGGGGAGGAGTACTATGTCACGCATAGGTAGGATGCCGATTCCGGTGCCCAGAGATGTCAAAGTCACCATTAAGGGTAATGAGGTGACGGTTGAGGGTAGCAAGGGCAAGCTGTCCCGCACCTTTCACCCTGATATATCCATTACCCTGGAAGATGGCAAGCTGGTGGTGAGCAGACCAAGCGATAATAGAAACTACCGGGCGCTGCACGGGTTGACCCGTACATTGCTGGCTAACATGGTGGAGGGGGTGACCAAGGGCTTCGAGAAGACTCTAGAGTTGAGTGGTGTTGGGTATCGAGCACAGAAGGTTGGAAATAAATTATCCCTTCAGGTGGGTTTCAGCCATCCGGTGGACTTTGTACCACCGCCGGGGATAGAGCTTATGGTTGAGGGAACAAACCGGATCCGCGTTATCGGGGCTGATAAGGAGCTGGTAGGGAGGACTGCAGCTGAACTCAGGGCTATTAGACCGCCTGATGCTTATAAAGGGAAGGGTATTAGATATCTGGGTGAAAAAGTCCGTCTTAAGCCCGGTAAGGCTGGCAAGGCAGCGGCGAAAGCGTAGGATAATGCAATGGCTGGATTGAGTTTTAGACTGGCACGCAAAAGGCGCCATGCTCGTATTAGGTCGAGGTTGAGCGGTACACAATCTAGACCGAGGCTTTGTGTTTTCAGGAGTTTAAACCATATTTATGCCCAGGTTATCGATGATTCTATCGGACATACTCTAGCCTCAGCCAGCAGCCTCGATCCGGAGATACGGGATGTGGTGGCGGGAAAGAAGAAGACTGAAGTTGCCGAGATGGTGGGTACATTATTAGCCCGGAGGGTGCTTAACGGCGGTATCAAGCAGGTGGCTTTTGACCGCGGCGGTTACAAGTATCACGGGAGAGTGAAAGCCCTGGCAGAAGCTGCTCGGAAGGCTGGACTAAGTTTTTGAGGTTTGACCTTATGAAAGCAGTGACCAAAATACCTGAAAATAAAGCTAAAGTTGACACCAGTGAACTCGAGTTGACTGAAAAGCTGGTGGCGCTGAATCGCGTTACCAAAGTGGTCAAAGGGGGCAAGCGTCTTCATTTCCGTGCTCTGGTAGTGGTCGGGGATGGCAAAGGTCATGTAGGGGCTGGTATCGGGAAAGCCAGGGAGGTCCCTGAAGCTGTGCGTAAAGCTGGAGCTGCAGCCCGGAAAGAATTGATGAAGATAGCTATGGCAGGCACTACCGTACCACACGAGGTCCGGGCTAAGTACGGGGCAGCGGAGGTACTACTTAAGCCGGCGGTACCCGGCACCGGTGTGATTGCTGGCGGTGGGGTGCGCGCGGTGCTCGAAGCTGCGGGTGTAAAAGATGTTTTGAGCAAATCACTGGGCTGTTCCAACCCTATAAATACGGTCAGGGCTACCATTGTGGCTCTGGCAAACCTCAGATATCCTGAAGAGGTTGTAGTCCAGCGTAAGGGAGAAACTGCAACGAAGGGGACGAAGTCGAGTGGCTAAGCTAAGGCTTACATGGGTAAAAAGTGACATCGGTTACAAAAAAGACCAGAGGCGTACATTGAGGGCTCTGGGATTTCACCGACTTCATGAGACGGTGGAGCATATCGATTCACCTTCTATAAGAGGTATGGTGGCGAAAGTCCAGCATTTAGTCAAAATGGAAGTGATCGAAAATGATGCAGCATGAGTTAAGACCACCTGCTGGTGCCAGGCATAAGAGAAAGCGTGTCGGGCGCGGCGACGGTAGCGGTCATGGTAGCTACTCGGGGCGTGGCTGTAAGGGGCAGAAATCGCGCTCAGGTGGTGGAGTACGCCTTGGTTTTGAAGGTGGGCAGTTGCCACTGATCAAACGCCTTCCGCATAAGCGCGGTTTCACCAATATTTTTAAGACTGAATATGAGATAGTCAACGTGGGGCAGTTGAAGACATTCCCTCCCAACACAGAGGTGACCCCGCAGGTCCTTTTTGATGCCGGACTGGTAAAGCACAAAGGGCGACCGGTCAAAGTCCTGGGTGAAGGTGTTATCGACCGTCCTCTGGTGGTGAGGGCTAACAAGTTTTCTGCTTCCGCAGAGAAGAAGATACTGGCTGTTGGCGGTAAAGTGGAGAGTGTCTGACCATGCAACAGGTAGGGACAAGACCTCGCCTTATCCAGGCAATGATCGATGCCTTTTCTCTGCCTGATTTGAGGCGTCGGCTTATCTTCACTTTTGCCATGCTTGTGGTCTTCCGCTTTGTAGCCCACATCCCCATGCCCGGGCTGGATGTCGGGGCGATGCGCGAGCTATTTGAGCGAAACCAGCTCTTGGGCATGCTTGACCTGTTCACCGGGGGTGCCATGCGGAATTTCAGCGTGGCAGCGATGGGGGTATACCCTTATATAACTGCTTCAATCGTCATGCAATTGCTGGTCCCGGTGATTCCAGCGCTGCGCGCTCTGTCCCAGGAGGGCGAGGCTGGCAGGCAAAGGATTAACCAGATCACACACTGGCTGACTGTGCCCCTGGCTGCTCTGCAGGGCTACGCACAGATAAACTTGCTCAGAAGCCAGGGTGTGGTAAGTGAGGCTACAACGCTGGCTACCTTCGCCATGGTGATATCGCTGACCGCCGGGACTGTGTTCCTTGTCTGGTTGGGCGAGCTGATCACAGAGCGTGGTATCGGCAACGGCGTGTCTATCATCATCTTCGGAGGCATCGTAGCTCAACTTCCTGAGATGATCGGGCGGGGTCTAATAGTGAGAGAAAACATTACCGGGCTTATTGCTTTTACCCTCCTGGGGTTGGCTACCATAGCTTTTATAGTGATGTTCACCGAGGCGCACCGTCGTATTCCAGTCCAGTATGCCCGGACTGCCTTTCGCGGCGCCCGGATGTACCGGCAGACCGGTTCCACCCATATCCCGTTGCGAGTGAATTCCGCCGGGATGATACCGCTTATCTTCGCCATTTCACTGATGATCTTCCCCGGGACCATAGCTAGCTATTTTGCCAGCCCCACCGGTGCGGAGCCCAATTTTGCCAACACCATCGTGGACTGGTTTAACCCCAATGCTCCTCTCCCTCGGGGTTTATTTTACTGGGTGCTATACTTTGTGATGGTGGTAGCCTTTGCCTTTTTCTACACCATGGTGATATTTGAACAGATGGACCTGGCACGGACGCTGCAGCGCCAGGGCGGCTTTATCCCCGGTGTCCGCCCCGGGAAGCCGACGACCGAATATCTCAACAATGTGATCACCCGCATAACCTGGGGTGGTGCACTGTTTCTGGCTACGGTAGCGGTGTTGCCTTTCTTTATCCGTAGCGTCACCGATGTTGCTGTGCTCACCATATCCAGTACCGGACTGCTCATCGTCGTGGGCGTCGCTCTGGACACGATGAAGCAAATAGAAGCCCAGCTTACAATGCGCCGTTACGAGGGCTTTTTGAGGTAGGTAAACACATGTTCCTGGTCTTTCTCGGTGCTCCAGGAGCTGGCAAAGGGACCCAAGCTGCTATTATTTCCAAGAGATTGTCACTAGCTCACCTGGCTTCTGGCGACCTGTTCCGGGAGGCGGTGGAAAAGGGCACCAAACTCGGAGAAAAGGTCAAAGGTTATATGGAGAAAGGGGTGCTGGTGCCAGACGAGGTGACGATACAGCTAATCTCGGAGCGTCTTATGGAGCCAGACTGCCAAGGGGGCTGTATTTTCGATGGTTTTCCGCGTACTCTTGCTCAGGCAGAGGCGCTGGACAGGATGCTGGCAGGAATGGGCAAAGCCCTGGACAAGGCGGTGTATATCGAGGTGCCGGAAGAGGAGTTGTTGAAACGTTTGAGCGGGCGCTGGGTGTGCCGCAAATGCCAGGCACCTTATCACGAGATAACCTCACCGCCAAAGGTCGCAGGCGTATGTGACAGGTGTGGGGGTGAACTTTACCAGCGCCCTGATGATAATGTGGAGACGGTGAGGGAACGGCTCAAGGTCTATTTTGGTCAGACCGTGCCACTTCTGGACTATTACCAGGCTCAAGGTAAGCTCGTCCGCGTTGATGGTAAGCTCGGAATCGAGGAAGTGGCTGAGGCGATAATCGGTGTTCTGAAGAAGTGAACAGGAAGATAAGCGACGGTGATAATTATAAAGTCCCCGCAGGAGGTAGCACTGATGCGTCAGGCTGGCAGGGTGGTGGCTGCTGTCCTGCAAAGGTTGAGGGAAGAGGTAAAGCCCGGCATAAAAACACGGTATTTTGATGCGATAGCTATGAAAGAGGTGACAAAATATGGGGCTAAGGCTTCGTTTAAGGGTTACCGGGGATTCCCGGCACACCTTTGCGTTTCGGTGAATGATGAGATTGTACATGGTATACCCGGTGAACGAGAGCTCGAAGACGGTGACATCGTCTCTCTGGATTTTGGCGCTATGGTGAACGGTTTTCATGGTGATGCCGCCATTACGGTAGGGGTGGGCAAGATCAGTCCCCAGGCTGAGGAACTGATAGCTGTGACCCAGACTGCTTTGATGGTTGGGATAAAGGCAGCCCGTGCCGGTGCCCACATAGGCGATATTTCTGTTGCCATCCAGAGCTATGCCGAAGGGAAAGGTTTCTCGGTAGTCCGTGAGTATTCGGGGCATGGGATCGGCAAGAGTTTGCATGAAGACCCTCTGGTGCCTAACTACGGCTCGCCTGGAGAGGGGCATCTGCTTCAAAAAGGTATGACCCTGGCTGTGGAGCCGATGGTGACTGCAGGTGATTGGCGGACACGGCTTGCCTCCAACCGCTGGACGGTCCTTACCGCTGATGGCAGCTTGGCAGCACATTTCGAGCATACTATTGCCATTACCGATGATGAGGCGGAAATACTCACTCTGGTATAATTGTGTTGTATGCCTAAGAAAGAGAGCATAGAGGTAGAAGGCGTGGTCATCGAATCGTTGCCGAATGCGACATTTCGGGTTGAACTGGCTAATGGACATGTGGTCCTGGCACATGTGTCGGGGCGGATCAGGAAAAACTATGTCCGCATTCTACCGCAGGACAGGGTTCTGGTGGAGCTTTCCCCGTACGACCTGTCCCGTGGGAGGATAACCTATCGGCTCAAATGAAGTTGCTTTCATGCGATTTTGACACAATGGCGATAAAGTTATATTATGTAGAGGTTTTTTGACTGCTGAAGGTTGGTGATTAGATATGAAGGTCAGGTCATCTGTGAAGCGTCGTTGCGATAAGTGCAAAATTATCCGGCGCCACGGGGTGGTGCGTGTTATTTGCCAGAACCCTAAACATAAACAGAGGCAAGGATAAACCAGAGGAGAAGGTGATAAAATGGCACGAATTGCTGGCGTCGATATTCCTAATGATAAGAAGGTTGCTATTTCGCTCCAGTATATTCATGGCATCGGACCAACACTGAGCTACAAGGTCTTGCAGGCTGCTGGCGTGAACCCTGATACCAGGGTAAAAGACCTCAGGGAGCAGGAGATCAGCCGTATACGCGAGATAATTGATAAGGAGTACTCAGTAGAAGGCGAACTGCGTAAGGAGGTCAACCTCAATATCAAGAGGCTGATCGAAATCGGTTGTTATCGGGGTATCAGGCATCGCCGTGGGTTGCCAGTCCACGGTCAACGGACGCGAACGAACGCACGGACTAAACGCGGAGCGCGAAAGACGGTAGCCGGTCGCGGACAGAGGCGCGGGGTAGCGAAGAAATAAAGGAGTAAGATAAATCATGCCCCAAAAAGGTAGGAGCAGTGGTCGAAGACGAGAGCGCAAGCAGGTAAGTCAGGGTAAGGCTTACATTCAGTCCACATTTAATAATACCATTGTGACTCTGACCGATGATAAAGGGAATGTTGTTGCCTGGAGCAGTTCAGGTACGGCGGGGTTCAAAGGCTCGCGCAAGGGCACTCCCTATGCTGCACAGTTGGCGGCACAGCAGGCTGCCCAGAAAGCCAAGGAACACGGTCTGCGTCAGGTGGAGGTGCTGGTCAAAGGTCCGGGTAGCGGGCGTGAGGCGGCGATTCGTGCTATCCAGGCTGCGGGCATCATGGTGACTGCGATTAAAGATGTCACGCCGGTCCCGCATAACGGTTGTCGACCTCGGAAAAGGAGGCGGGTCTAAGCATGGCACGTTATACAGGAGCCGCTTGTCGGTTGTGTCGCCGTGTTGGCGATAAACTGATGCTCAAAGGCGACAGGTGCTACACCTCGAAGTGTACTCTGGAGCGCAGGAGTGTGCCCCCGGGGTACATTGCTACGGCGAAACGCCGTCCCAGAAAGTCCGAGCGCGGGCTGCAGTTGCTGGAGAAGCAGAAAGCCCGATACACTTACGGGCTTCTGGAGCGCCAGTTCCGCAAGGTCTTCGCTGAGGCTGAGAGGCTTCCCGGAATTACAGGTGATAACCTCCTGATTTTGCTGGAAAGACGCCTCGATAATGTGGTCTATCGGCTGGGCTTTGCCAGTTCTAGGGCACAGGCAAGACAGATTGTGCGCCACGGTCATATCCTTGTGAATGGGCGTAAGACTAATATCCCTTCATATTTAGTAAGACCCGGCGATGTTATCACCTGGCGTGAGTCCAGTAAACGGAGTGAGTACTATAAGGTCATATCGCAGACTGCTGGCGATGTTGCTGTGCCAGGCTGGCTATCGTTCGATAAACAGAAGTTTATGGCTAAAGTTATCAGCATGCCCACTGCTGAGGATATTCAGGTTAAATTTGATACAAAGTCAATTGTTGAATACTACTCGCGTTAGTAAGGAGGTGCTGTGGCAGGGCTAGCGTTGCCAAAAGTAGAATGTGTAGAAAGTACTGAGACATACGGGCGCTTTGTTGCCGAGCCGTTGGAGAGGGGCTTTGGCACTACTCTGGGGAACAGTTTGCGCAGGGTACTGCTCAGTTCATTGCCCGGTGCTGCTGTTACCTGGGTCTGGATAGAAGGCATTCAGCATGAGTTCTCCACCATACCACATATGAAAGAAGATGTAATTGAGTTCTTGCTCAATGTCAAAGCAATCCGCTTCCGTCATTCCGGGCAATCAGCCGGAAGAGCAAGGCTGGAAGTACAAGGCGAAGGACAGATTTGTGCTGGTGATATTCAAACGCCGGCTGACTTCGAGATCGTCAATCCCGAACTCCATTTAGCCACTCTGGATTCTGCTGAAGCGAAGTTAATGATTGAGTTCAATATCGAGGTCGGTAGGGGTTACGTGCCGGCGAAGTCGACCGATAACCTCCCGGCGGGTGCCATTCCCGTAGATGCCATTTTTTCACCGGTGCGGCGGGCGAATTTCTCGGTTGAGCCCAGCAGTGCCAGGGAAGGAAGCACGCTGGAGAAATTGATACTGGAGATATGGACGGATGGCACTCTGTCACCGCTGGAAGCCCTTAGCCAGAGTGCTACCATTCTGGTGGAGCAATTCAATTGTTTCCGCGAGCTGGTGAAGGCGGTGGTACAGGAGGGGGCAGAGGTGGTCTGGCAGCGCATTATACCGCCGGAGCAGTACCTCATGCCTCTGGACCAATTGCCTCTGTCTACACATACTTATAACAGCCTGAGAAGGGGTGGCATCACCACAGTGGGGCAGGTGCTGGAGAAAGGTCTGGACAAACTGACCTCTCTTCCCGGGTTCGGGGTAAAATCGCGGGAGGAGGTGCAGGCGGCTTTAGAGCAGCTTGGTATCCCTCTGGTGACGGAGGGCAAAGGGAAGAGAAGAGGACGACAAAAAGCATCGTCGGTGTCACAGGAAGAGGCGGCTGCTGAAACTGACGAAGGATGAGATAAAATGAGACATGCAGTAGCTGGAAGAAGGTTCAGTCGTACTACAGAGCAAAGGTGGGCTTTATATCGCAACCTGGTATCCGACCTTATCCGTTATGAGAAGATTGTGACCACAGAGGCGAAAGCTAAAGAGGTACGCAGTCTTGCGGAGAAGATGATAACACTGGGCAAGGAAGGCAGCTTAGCCTCGCGGCGCCGCGCTCTGGCATTTATCACCGATAAGAAACTTGTGGAAAAGCTATTTAATGAGCTGGCGCCGAGATTTAAGGAGCGCCCCGGTGGATACACCCGAATTATCAAACTGAGGCAACGCGTAGGGGACGGAGCACCATTGGTGCAGCTTGAAATGGTGGAGTAAGCAGTGACGCTAGGTTAGAAGCGTTACATTGCCTTGAAGGTAGCTGGTGTCGCTCTTTAACAATAACAAAATCGTGCTGCTCGTGGAGTACGACGGCAGGAACTATTGCGGCTTCCAGTGGCAGTCTGGTGTCCCTACTATACAGGACGAACTGGAAAGAGCCATACACAAGGTCACTGGAGAGGTAAGCCGTGTGATTGCTGCCAGCCGTACCGATAGTGGTGTGCATGCCAGGGGGCAGGTGGTGAGCTTCAGGACACGCTCGGAACTGCCACCACGGGTGCTTGTTCGGGCATTGAATTTCTACCTGCCACGAGACATAGCTGTCAAGGGTGCATGTCGAGTGGATATGAAGTTCGATGTCCGGCGCGATGCCATAAGTCGCGAGTACCAATATAAGATACTTAACAGCCCCACGCGGTCGCCTTTGTGGGAAGGCTACGCCTATTTTGTGCCCCAGAGACTGGATATGGACTTAATGAACGAGGCATGCGCGCTGTTGGCAGGGGAGCATGATTTCGCCTCTTTCGGTGCTGCGCTGGGAAGATTCAAGAGTACCGTGCGCACCGTTTACGAGGCTAAGGTTGAGAGGAAGGGGGAGATAGTCGCTGTTTACATGCGGGCTAACTCCTTCTTGCCCCACCAGGTACGCAATACGGTGGGGCTGCTGATAAGGGTGGCGCTGGGCAAGATAGGGGTGGAGGAATTCAGGCAGGTAATGGGGGCAAAGAGACTGGGTCTGGCAGGACCAACGGCGCCAGCCCACGGTCTATACTTAATGAAGGTGGATTATCCTTATACTCTGGAGATGGAAAATTGAAGACGTACGCAACTAGAGCTTGTGATATAGAACGACAGTGGCATGTGATAGATGCCGCCGGGCAGACCCTGGGAAGGCTAGCTGCCCAAGTGGCTAAATTGCTTATGGGTAAACACAAGCCGATATATGCCCCGTATCTTGATACCGGCGACTATGTCATCGTTATCAATGCGGCAAAGGTGAGGGTCACCGGCAAGAAAGCCAGGGAAAAAATTTACTATAGACATTCAGGCTATCCCGGTGGACTAAGGGCGGTGACTTTTAGAGAAATGCTGGCTACTCACCCTACGCGGGTGATCGAACATGCGGTCAAAGGCATGCTACCGGGCACCGATTTAGGCAGAGCCATGTTTAAGAAACTCAAGGTCTATGCCGGCGAAAACCATCCTCATCAGGCGCAGGTAGCCAGTGCCAGAGCAGCTAAGGAGGACAAGACCAGATGACCACACGGACTTATGCCCGCGGCACAGGCAAGCGCAAGTGCACTATAGCACAGGTGAAGCTATTTCCCGGCGGTTCAGGTCGGATCCTGATAAACGGCAAGCCATATGAGGAGTTGTTCACCCGACCGGCACACCAGCGCACCATCCAGCAACCCTTCACGGTTACCGAGACAACGGGCAAGTTCGATGTTGAGGTGAAGGTGGAGGGTGGCGGCATCGGTGCCTGGGCGGACGCCATTCGCCACGGCATCGCCAGGGCTCTGGTGGCATATAATGAAAATTTTAAACCGCTATTGCGGTACGCCGGGCTGCTCACCCGCGATGCCCGGGTGAAAGAGCGCAAGAAGTACGGTCTCAAGCGCGCCCGCAAAGCACCACAGTACACCAAACGGTAAGACTGACACAGCGTCAGCTTCGCCCCTTGCTTCTCTGTTTCGTGCTCACAGCTGGCGGATGGCGGCGATGTCCACTTTGCCGGACTTAAGCGACGACTCCACCTGTTCTCTCTGTTCCCAATCGAAGCGCAGGGCGATGCCGCAGTCGCTGGAGAACTGGCGCGGGGTGGGGACCAGTTTGCCCTTTAGCCCTGCCTTCATAAGGAGCCTCTCTGCCTGCATGGCGGAAGCCGTGGTATGGAACAGCACGACGCCGTAGTTCATGAGCTGACCACCGCAGCGATGGCTTTAACTGCCGTGTGGACTTCATCCCGGGTGGTGAATACCCCCGGCGCCAGCCTCACCGTGCCCTGGGGAAAGGAACCGATGGTCCTGTGGGCTGCCGGCGCACAATGCAGTCCCACCCGTACCAGCACATCGTGCTCCTCGTCCATCCTGAGCCCGATCTCCGAGACTGTCTTACCCTCGACGGTGAACGAGACTATGGCGACGCATCTTTCCGGGTCGAGCGTACCGTAGGTCTTGGTCCCCGGGATATTGCACAGCCCTTCCAGAAGCTCGCGAGTCAGCTCTTTCTCCTGCCAGCGGATGGCATCTATGCCCCGTTGCTTGAGCCATCTTATCCCTGCCTGCAGGCTGGCGATGCCCACCAGATTTGGCGTACCGCTTTCGAATTTATCGGGCAGAAAATGCGGGTGCTCTTCCAGTTCTGACTGGCTGCCAGTGCCACCGCGCATCAAAGGGGATATGCTGGATGTGTCCACCCCGCTTCTGACCACCAACCCGCCACTGCCCGGTGCACCGAGGAGCGCTTTATGACCGGTGAAGGCAAGCAGGTCGATGCCCATCTCCTGCATATCTATGGGCAAAGCGCCGGCGGCTTGAGCGGCATCCACCAGAAGCAAAGCACCGGCTTTGTGTGCTATGCTTGCTATTTCAACTATTGGCATAATGGTGCCCACCACATTACTGGCGAAAACGCTGACCACCAGCCTTGTGCCCGGGGTTATCGCCTTTGCCATTTCTGACAGGTCTAGCGTACCGTCTCGGGCGCAGGGCACGACTTTTAGCCCCACACCTTTTTTCTCCAGGTCACGCAACGGTCTCATCACGGAGTTGTGTTCCATCGAGGTGGTGACCACTCGGTCGCCGGGGCGGAGGGTCCCGTAGATGGCGAGGTTGAGGGCATGGGTGGCATTGCTGGTGAATATTACGCCCATGGGGTCGCCGGAATTAAAAAAGCTGGCTATCTCCTCCCTTGTCTCATATACCACCATGGCGGCTTCGATAGACAGCCGGTGTCCGGAACGCCCCGGGTTGCCCCCGGAGCGTTCCAGAGAGTCAGTCATGGCTTTCAGCACCTCTGGCGGTTTGGGCCAGGAGGTGGCGGCGTTGTCCAGATAGATCATTTGCTCAATACCAGTTTAACACTTCCGTCCGGCTGTTGTTGCACTTCCACCCTCCAGCCGGCGTTTTTTGCCAGGCGGGAAACGTTTTCCCGTGCTGTGGGCGAATCGACCAGCACCTCCAGAGTGCCCTTCCCCAGCTTCTGCAACGCCTGACGGGCGAGCATTGCCGGCTGCGGGCAAGCCAGTCCGCGTGCATCCAGAATTTCGCTCATCTCATTACCTCCTAAGCTTTTCTTTCTCGCATGGTAAAGCCGATGATGATGCAAATCACCAGCCCTACGATTACTGTGAGCGCGCTGAAGGCGGAAGGTCCATTCGGCGTGGCAGCGGCGCTGAAATTATGGCTGAAGCCGGCGCCCACTATCATACCGAAGACGAACATGGCGGCATCGCCATCGCCTTCGCCGGAAAGAAAGAGCTGTCTACCGGGACAACCTCCTGCCAGGGTGAAAGCCAGCCCTGCCAGTACCATACCACCGAAGTTCCACAGAGCGTCGGTATGAGCCACCGGCTGGTTGGCGAAGCCGGGATGGAACTGTCCCAGTATCAGGTTGGTGATGAAGGCGAGGACGATGAACGCCAGAATACCATTCAGCAGATGTGAATCGCGCAGCAGGATGACATCGCGGATGGCGCCCACGGTACAGAAGCGACTTCTCTGGGCAAAAAAGCCGATAACCAGACCAACTATTATGGCGATGACGATGGGCGCATGCTGGCTACCCGGTCCCTTTTCGGAGAAAAAGATGGGACCGGTGGGGTTGCCCGAAGCGTCACGCCCGAACTGCGGGGCTAATAGCAGCAGTGCCAGCAGGGCGAGCATCACAGCCGGCATCACCCAGCCCATAGCCTTCGGTGCCGGATGGTTACGCCCCAGGCTGTACCCCATCTTGAGAAAGCCGATGCCGATACCGATGCCGGCGATAAGACCCAGTATAGCAAAGATGGCATTCCAGTCGCCCCCTGCCAGCCTCAGATAGGCGCGCCAGGGACAGCCCAGGAAGACTAAAGCGCCGAAGGTGGCGAACATACCTAGCAGAAAGCGCACCATCGGGGCGGAGCCGGTGCGCGGCTTAAACTCCCCGAAGGCGAGTGCGCCGACAAGGGCGCCGAAGAAAAGCCCGATGATCTCGGGTCGGATATACTGTACCACTGCAGCGCGGTGCAGTCCCAGCGCTCCAGCGATATCTCTGGTAAAGCACACCATGCACAGTCCCATATTACCCGGGTTGCCCAGCTTCACCAGGACGGGCGCCAGGATACCAACCACTGCGCCGGTGATGACTGGTCCCCAGCGGGACGTAAGAAAACGAGAGATAGCAGACATTAAAAATTAGCACCTCCTTCGTTGTGTTACAGTCTCCGTGTACACAGGAGCCCATACAACGCGAGGTGCCCGCAAGAGGGATTTCAGGCGGGATATGTGGTTGGGGTGGCGTTGCTGGCTTCCTGTGCCGCGGCTTTCCGGTGGTGCACAACGTGCACCGCTACCGGCTGGAATCATACCCGCCGATGCAGCACAACCATAGCGTCACCCCCTTTCTGTATCAGATTCGGCGATATTATAGCTGACGAACTACCCTGTGGCAAGCGTTTGTACTCGTCCAGGTACTTTAGTGACACATGTTCTTATTGCCCCCTCACTCTAACTCTCTCCCGCGAGGGGGAGAGAGGACATACCCCTCACCTGACCTCTCCCGCAATGGGAGAGGGGTCATCATCCCCCTGCCTCTTATGCAGTGAGAGGAGGACTGCCCTTACTCTACCTCTTATGCAGTGAGAGCGTGACCTCTTTTTCCTCTCCCTTGACGCGAGGGATATTCCGTTCACATTTTCCTCTCCCTTGACGGGAGAGGATTAAGGTGAGGGTGAAATAAAGCAGCCGGTGTCCTTCCAATCTGCTATGTTGCCCTGAGTGTCAGCCGTCTATCTGAACGAGCCCAGTGTTGTTACCAGGGCAGCCTAATTGCCGTTTGCCTCCAGTAGCCTTTTAAGAATTTCTCCCTCTTCCTTCATATGTTGCTTCAAAGCCTCAAGTCTTCTTCTGACCAGTTTTCGGCATAGCGGTCCCAGTCTGAGACTGATGGTGGCGGTAAAGATGCAGCCATCCTGCCCTCTTGGTTCCAGGACAAACGCGCCCTTGGACATGACAACTGACCACGGGAACAGAGATCTGTACTCGATCATCCTGTTCGGCACCACTTTGGTGCACAGGAAGGTGAACGTATACAGTTGTCCGTGAATATATTCTTTGAAGCGTGCAATCGAGCCCTCCTCGAACGGCTCACCTTTAGTCCAGCAGACATCTACGTGGTCGGGGTGCCATGATTGATAATCTGCTTTTCCCCTGAGACCTTTGAACCAGCGGAAGACCTTTTCCGGAGCAGCTCTTATTTCCGTTGAGTCTGTTAGCACGAACATGGTACCACCTCTAGCAAATATTATGGACCACAGCCACCAAATAGCAATGTGCTGGTTATTTATAGCTCTTTTGTTTCAATCCACGCCTCCGCACGGGAGGCGAGTTGGTGCTAGATTGCCACTGGCTAAAGAAATGCGTTTTGGGTGGAAGTAGCTTTTCAGCGGTGCATGATTTTTGACGGCACTGTTGCACGGGGGTTAAATGCCGGCTGCCTGGAGGATGTCGGGGACGACTTCTTCCCTGCCTATAGCCATGATGTGGACGCCGTCGCAGAGCCCTTCCTTCTTGATGGTGGCTATCATCCTGCCG